>NZ_JBEXJT010000014.1:0-172487 GCF_040609255.1 Kitasatospora sp. NPDC004723
AACCAGCCCGCCCCGTACGACAGCCCGGACTACCTCGTCGGCGAGATGATCAACCTCGTCGGCAGCGGCCCGATCCGCAACATGTACAACCCCTCACTGGTCAGCAACAACCCCAACTGCTACTCGGCCTCGATCCCGAGCACCGAGGTGCACGCGGCCGCCGGCCCGCTCAACCACTGGTTCTACCTGCTCGCCGAGGGCTCCAACCCGGGCGGCGGCAAGCCCACCAGCCCCACCTGCAACAGCTCCAGCGTCACCGGCGTCGGCATCAAGGACGCCGGCCGGATCTTCTACGGCGGCATGCTGCTCAAGACCAGCGGCATGACCTACAAGCGCTACCGCACCACCACCCTGACCGCCGCCAAGAACCTCGACCCGAGCTGCAACCTGTTCAACCGCACCAAGGCCGCCTGGGACGCCGTCAGCGTCCCCGCCCAGACCGGCGACCCGACCTGCACCGGCCAGGTCAGCGACTTCTCCCTCGCGCTGAACCCGGGCTCCGGCCAGGTCCAGCCCGGCTCCTCGGCCACCGCGACGGTCGGCACCCAGGTGACCCAGGGCAGCGCCCAGAGCGTCAACCTGACCGCCTCCGGCGCCCCGAGCGGCGCGAGCGTCAGCTTCAGCCCGTCCTCGGTGCAGACCGGCGCCTCCGCCACGATGACCGTCTCCACCAGCGCGACCACCGCGCCGGGCAGCTACGTCATCACGGTCACCGCCACCGGCCAGGCCACCCACACCGCGCAGTACACGCTGACGGTCGGCGGCGGCAACCCCGGCGGCAGCGCGCCCGACATCAGCGTCACCAACGTCCAGGCGCACCTGGCCCAGCTCAACAGCATCGCCTCGCAGAACGGCGGCAACCGGCGCACCGGCACCAGCGGGTACAGCCAGTCGCTGGCCTACGTGAAGGCCAAGCTCCAGGCGGCCGGCTACCAGGTCAGCGAGCAGACCTGCGGCACCTGCAGCTACACCGCCAACAACCTGATCGCCGACTGGCCCGGCGGCCCGTCCGACCAGGTCACCATGTTCGGCGCGCACCTGGACGGCGTCAGCGCCGGCCCGGGCATCAACGACAACGGCTCCGGTTCGGCCGTCCTGCTGGAGAACGCGCTCGTCCTCGCCCAGCAGAACCCGACCCTGACCCGCCACGTGCGGTTCGCCTGGTGGACCGGCGAGGAGCAGGGCCTTCAGGGCTCGCAGTACTACGTGAGCCAGCTCAGCTCCGCCCAGCGCAGCGCCATCAAGGGCTACTACAACTTCGACATGGTCGGCTCGCCCAACGCCGGCTACTTCATCAACAACGTCAACTCCACCACCTCGGCGCCGATGAAGGCGTACTGGGACTCGCTGAACCTCCAGCCGGAGGAGAACGTCGAGGGCCAGGGCCGCTCGGACGACGCCTCGTTCCAGTCCGCCGGCATCCCGACCTCGGGCTACGCGGCGGGCGCCAGCGCCACCAAGACCTCGGCCCAGGCCGCGAAGTGGGGCGGCACGGCGGGCCGCGCGTACGACTCCTGCTACCACTCGTCGTGCGACACCACCAGCAACATCAACGCCACCGTGCTGGACCGCAGCGCCGACGGCGTCGCCTACACCCTCTGGAAGACCTCGGTCGGCGGCGGCCCGAACCCGGGCAACGACTTCTCGGTCTCGGTCAACCCCGCCACCGGCAACGTCAAGCCGGGCGCTTCCACCACCGCCACGGTGAGCACCCAGACCACCTCCGGCTCCGCCCAGACGGTGAACCTCGCCGTCTCCGGCGCGCCGGCCGGGGTGACCGCCTCGGTCAGCCCGTCCTCGGTGCAGTCCGGCGGCTCCGCGACGCTCAGCATCGCGGTCGGCTCGTCGGTCCCGAACGGGACGTACAACCTGACCGTGACCGGCACCGGTTCGGTCTCCCACACCAGCAGCTACTCGCTGGTGGTCACCTCCGACCCGGGCCCCGGTGGCGGCACCTGGACCCCGGGCACCACGTACCAGGCGGGTGACGTCGTCACCTGGAACGGCGTGAGCTACCGGTGCCTCCAGGGCCACACGGCCCAGGTGGGCTGGGAGCCCAACATCGTCCCGGCCCTCTGGCAGGCGATCTGAGCGGACCGGATCGTCTCCGGGACGGGATAAGGGCGGTGCCGCGGTTCGTCGAGGGGGACGGGCCGCGGCACCGCCGCACGTTCGGGCGGCGGTTCGGCGGGAGCGCGGCGGGAGCACGGCGGCTGACGTAGAGTCGGCGCGGGCCGTCCGTCGCCGACCGAGGAGAGCTGCTGTGACCACGACCGCGAACCCCGGCTCATCGCCCGCAGCGCCCATGCCCGAGCTGGCGCCGGCGGAGGTCGCCCGGTGGCGCGCCGAGGAGGCCGAGCTGATCGAGCTGCTGACCCGCACCCGGCAGCGGCTCGGCGGCGTCGCCGCGTTCCGGATCGGCCCGCGGCCCACCGTCCTGGTCACCGACCCCGAGGCCGTCCAGCACGTGCTCGGCCGGCACCCCGAGCGCTACGTCAAGCGCTCGCACCGCGCCCGGATGCTCGCCGGGGACGGCGTGCTCTCAGCGAGCGGCGACGCCTGGAAGCGCCAACGGCGCATGCTACAGGCCCAGTTCACCGGCCCAGGGATGCGCCGCTACGAGCAGCGGATCGCCGCCGCGGCCCGCCGCACCGCCGACCGCTGGGCCGGGTACGCGCAGAGCGGGGAGCGCGTCGACATCGGCGAGCAGATGCGCCACTTCGCCCTCGACACCATCTGGCGCGCGCTCACCGGCCACCCGCTGGACGCCGCCACCGAGCGCGAACTCGACCGCATCCCCGTCGTCGTCGCCGCCCTCCCCCAACTGCCCGACGGCGCACGGGCCCACGACGCCGTCGCCGGCGACCTGGCCCGGATCGACGCCGTCGCCCACGCCGCCGTCGACGCCGCCCGCCGCCGCGAGGACGGCCCCGACGGCCCCGGGGTGCTGCGCGACCTGCTCGACGCCGCCGAGCACCACCCCGAGTACACCGACCGGCTGATCCGCGACGAGCTCGTCACCCTGCTCGTCGCCGGCCACGAGACCACCGCCACCACCCTCACCTGGCTGTACCTGCTGCTCGACGCCCATCCCGACGCCCGGATGTGGGCCCTCGCCGCCGGCCCGGAGGGCTCGCCCGAGCGGCGCGAGGCGGTGCAGGCGCTGGTCAGCGAGACACTGCGGCTCTACCCGTCCGCGTGGATCCTCCCCCGGCACGCGCTCACCGACGACACCCTCGCCGGCCACCACGTCGAGGCCGGCACCGACCTGCTGGTCTGCCCCTACCTCACCCACCGCGACCCGGCCCTGTGGCCCGACCCCGAGCGCTTCGACCCCACCCGCTTCACTCCGGGCGGAACCCGCCCCGCCCACCTCGGCGCCTACTTCCCCTTCGGCCTGGGCGCCCGCGCCTGCCTGGGCACCCAGTTCGCCCTCCGCGAGTCCACCGCCCTGCTCGAACTCCTGCTCCCCGCCCACACGGTGGACTTCCGGAGCACCCCGGCGGGCGCCGTCTGGGGCATCACCGTCCGCCCCGACGGCCCGACCCCGGCGGTCCTGACGGCAGCCGCCGGCGGCTGAGCAGCACAGCAGGGACACCGACGGGGCCCTCGCCGGCGGCGGGGCTACGCCGGGCCGGCCGGGTGCCCGGGTTCGAGGACGAAGACCGGGATCACGCGGTCGGTCTTCTCCTGGTACTCGGCGTACGGCGGGTACGCGGCGACCGCGCGCCGCCACCACTCGTCCCGCTCGTCCCCGGTGATCTCACGGGCCGTCATGTCCCGGCGTTCCGGGCCGTCCTGGAGCTCCACCCCCGGGTTGGCCTTGACGCTGAAGTACCAGTCCGGGTGGCTCGGGAAGCCGCCCTTCGAGGCCACCGCCGCGTACCGCCCCCCGTGCTCCACGCGCATCACCGGGACCTTGTGGATCCTGCCGCTCTTCGCGCCGCGCATCGTGACGATGACGACCGGCAGGCCGGTGTCCCGCAGCGTCGTGCCCCGGGTTCCGCCCGAACTCTCGTACAGCTCGACCTGCTCGCGCACCCACTGCGCCGGACTCGGCTCGTACTCGCCCTCAAGCGGCATGACCTTCACTCCATCATCGTGAGCGGACTGCCTCAAGTGTGACGGCAAAGCGCCGGTGCCGCACCCGTTCCGGTGTCCGTGCAGGTCGCGGTGGTCACTGCAGCCAGCGGCGGCGACGTCGGGCGCCGCGTCCTGCTCGACGGCTGACGGACGGGCCCGACCGGTCGGTCGCTATGCTGCGGAGCATGGACATCGTGATCCCGCTCTTCGAGGGCTTCGAACCGCTCGACGCGATCGGACCCTACGAGATTCTCGCGCTCGTGCCCGGTGCCACCGTCCGTTTCGTCACCGCCGAACCCGGCCTGGTGCGGGACACGTTCGGCGCGCTGCCGGTGCAGGTCCCGACCGCGTACTCCGAGGTGGAGCGCTGCGACGTCCTGCTGATCCCGGGCGGGGGCGGCATCCGGCCCATGCTCGCCGATCCCGCCTTCCTCGACTGGGTGCGCCGGATCCACGCCGGCACCCGGTTCACCACCTCGGTCTGCACCGGTTCCGTGGTGCTGGGCGCGGCCGGTCTGCTGAAGGGCCTGACCGCGACCACGCACTGGGCGGCGACCGCCGAACTGGAGTCCCACGGCGCCGTCTACACCGCCGACCGGGTGGTCCGCCACGACCGGCTGATCACCGCGGCCGGGGTCTCCTCCGGCATCGACATGGCCGTCCGGCTGGCCGCCCTGCTCACGGACGAGGTCACCGCCCAGGCGATCCAGCTCTGCACCGAGTACGACCCGCAGCCCCCCTTCGACACCGGCTCGGTGGAGAAGGCCCCGGCCGAGGTGCTCGCCCGCGCGCAGGAACTCGGCTAGGCGCCGCCGGACCCGCTGTTGCGCCCCTACGGCGCGCAGCGGGAGCGCGCGCCCCGGGCGCACGCCCACACCTCTCCCGCCGAGGAGGCGTAACGCGGGCGGCGGGTGGAACAGTGGGAGACCGGGAGCGGCGGCCGCGTCACACGCGCCGCTCCCCCCGACCGCTGTCCCGCAAGCCCCACCGTTCGCACAAGGACGTGCCCATGAGCGACGACCCCGCCGGCCTCGCCG
Source organism: Kitasatospora sp. NPDC004723 (assembly GCF_040609255.1). NCBI lineage: Bacteria > Bacillati > Actinomycetota > Actinomycetes > Kitasatosporales > Streptomycetaceae > Kitasatospora > Kitasatospora sp. NPDC004723. The sequence goes on from NZ_JBEXJT010000014.1 coordinate 5,121, forward strand.
TCACCGACCAGATCAGGGCCGCGGGCGATCACGCCGAACGCCTGCTCATCGCCTCGGGACGCCCCGCCCCCGTCCGGACCACACCCGACCGCGCCGCGCCGTGGTTCCACGAGACCCGGGCGGTGATGCTCCGCGCCGAGGCGGACGGCACCCTGCGCCACTGCGACCACCTCGCCGCCCCGCAGCCGACCGCCATCCTGGCGGAGGCGGCGGACCGGCTGGTCTGCTGGGACTGCTACACCAGGGCGCAGGCCCTGCGCAGCTGCCACATCTGCGGCGGCCCGGCGGGGACGAAGTCGCTGTACGGCGGCGTCGAGGCGGTGATCCGCGGCCCGGCGGCCGTCTACTCGCGCGTCGTCTGCCGGTCCTGCGCCGAACCGGCGGGCCCCCGCGGCACCTTCGGCAACGGCGGCTGACCCGCGGGGACGAGCGCGCCCGGGGCGCCGGGAGGCTTCCTCCGAGCGCCCCCGTGCCCACCGGATCTCCCGTGGAACGGCGCTGACGTGCCGTCCGGGACGCGGCGCGGACCGGTCAGACCCGGTGGCGCGGGGTGAGCAGGCCGCTCTCGTAGCCGATGATCACCAGCTGGACCCGGTCCCGGGCGTCCAGCTTGTCCAGCAGATGACCCAGGTGCGTCTTCACCGTCGCCGCGGAGACGTGCAGTTCCTGCGCGATCTCCGCATTGGACCGCCCGGCGCCCACCAGTTGGAGCACCTGCCGCTCCCGGCCGGTCAGACCGTCCAGCGCGGGCGGCGGACCGGCCGGTTCGGTGGCCGGATGCCGGCAGAACTCCGAGATCAGCCGCCGGGTGACGCTCGGCGAGAGCAGGCTCTCCCCCGCGGCCACCACCCGGATCGCGTGCAGCAGGTCGGCCGGCGGGATGTCCTTGAGCAGGAAGCCGACGGCTCCGGCCCGCAACGCCGCGAAGACGTGCGCGTCCAGGTCGAACATGGTGAGCATCAGGACGCGCACGCCCGGGTGCCGCTCACAGATCGTCCGGGTGGCCTCGATGCCGTCCGTTCCGGGCATCCGCACGTCCATCAGCACCACGTCGGGCCGCTGCTCGGCGACCAGCGCGATCGCGGCGGCCCCGTCCGATGCCTCGCCGACCGCGGTCAGGCCGGGTTCGGCGTCGATCAGCATCCGGAAGCTGCCGCGCAGCAGCGCCTGGTCGTCCACCACCAGGACACGGACGGGCTCGGTCACACGGTCCTCCACACGATCGTCGTTCCACCCCGGCCGCGGGGCGATGGGCAGCGCAGCCGTCCGGCCGGTCCGGCGCGCTCCGGACCCGGGCGGTCCGGAGCGCCGGTCCTGGTCAGGGCTCCTGCCCCACCGGCACCAGGGCACGGTAGGGCAGGTCGGCCCGGACGGCGAAGCCGCCGCCGGCCAGCGGCCCGGCCTCGAAGCGTCCGCCGAACAGCTCCACCCGTTCCCGCATGCCGATCAGACCGTGGCCGTGGCCACTCCGGTGCCCGGCCGCCTCGTCGCTCCCGTGCCGGGCCGGGTGCCCGCCGCCGCGGCCGGAGCGCCGGGCACCGCGGACCGCGGCGGCGCCCTCGTCGGTCACCTCGATCCGCAGCTCCCGCCCGTCGGCGACCAGCTCGACCCGGCAGCGGGTCGGCCCGGCGTGCTTGAGCACGTTGGTCAGGGCCTCCTGCACCACCCGGTACGCCGAACTCTGCACACCCTGCGGCAGGTCGGCGGTTCCCTCGGTGCGCAGGTCGGCGGTGAGCCCGGCCGCGGTGGCACCGGCCACCAGCTCGGGAAGCGCGGCGAGCCCGGGCGCCGGCCGCAGTCCGTCCAGGCCGTCGGCCTCCGGTCCGGACTCGCCGGCCCGCAGGACGCTGAGCATCTGCCGCATCTCGCTCAGCGCCGAGCGGCTGGAGGTCTCGATCACCCGCAGCGCGTCGCCCGCCCCCTCCGGGTGGGTGGCCAGGAGGTGATTGGCCACCCCGGCCTTCACCGCGATCACCCCCACGTGGTGCGCCACGATGTCGTGCAACTCCCGGGCGATCCGCAGCCGTTCCTCCGCCACGGCCTCCACGGCAACCCGCCGGGCCGATCGGGCGGCGTGCGCGCGCCGTTCGCGGACCGCACGGCCCAGCACCCAGGCCATCCCGGCCACGGCCAGGCCCGCCAGGTGGAGCACGAAGTCCTGCCCACCACCGCTCGGAACGCCCGAGACCAGGAGCAGCAGCAGCACACCGCCGCTCACCGCGCCGATCGCGGGGGTGGGCACCCGCCGGACCGGACTGGTGACGGCCACCTGGTAGAGCGCGAAGGCCACCCCGAGGAACGGCTCCCGGACGGTACCGGCCGCCGAGGCCACCACCGAGGCAGCCGTGACCACGGCGCAGACCGCCGCCGGGCGGGCCCGGCGCAGGACCAGCGGCAGTCCCATCGCGGCCGCGAGGGCGAGCCGGACCGACCATCCGCCGTGGGAACTCCACGCCGGCCCCGGCAGGGCCAGGAAGAGCGCCGTCAGCGCCACCGCCACCAGGCCGTCGGCGGTCGCCAACTCGCCTCGGCTCAGCGGGCGGACAGCGCCGTCGCGGTACAGCGTCCGCCAGGGAGGGGGGAGTCGGGCCATGCGCCCACCGTATCCGCCCGAACGGGCCTGCGCCTCGGCCCCGGGAATGACCGACCGTGGTAGGAGACGGCGGCGGTGGAGCCCGCCGTCTCCGCCTCCCGGTGGAGGCCGTGACTCGGAGCGCCGGCCGATGTGCCGCGGCACCGCCGCACGGCAGCCTGCCGTCGTGATCGAACTACGGCAACTGACCAAGCGCTATCGCGACACCGTCGCGATCGACGGGCTCACCTTCACGGTCCGGCCCGGCCGCGTGACCGGCTTCCTGGGCCCGAACGGGGCCGGCAAGTCCACCACCATGCGGATGATGCTCGGCCTGGAGCGCCCCGACGAGGGCGACGTCCGCTACCACGGGAAGGCCTACCACGAGCTGTACGAGCCCCTGCGGCACGTCGGCGCGCTGCTGGAGGCCAAGGCGCTGCAGAACAGCCGCACCGCGTACAACCACCTGTTGTGGCTCGCCCGGACCAACCGGATCGGCCGCGCCCGGGTCCACGAGGTGCTCGCCATGGTGGGCCTGGAGTCCGTCTCCTCCCGGCGGACCGGCGGCTTCTCGCTCGGCATGGGCCAGCGGCTGGGCATCGCCGCGGCCCTGCTCGGCGACCCGGAGGTGCTGCTGCTGGACGAACCGGTCAACGGCCTCGACCCGGAGGGCGTGCGCTGGATCCGCACGCTGCTCCAGGGGCTGGCCGGCGAGGGCCGCACGGTCCTGGTGTCCAGTCACCTGATGAGCGAGATGGCGATCACCGCCGAGCACCTGGTGGTGATCGGGCGCGGCAGGCTGCTCGCCGACACCAGCACGGACGACTTCATCGCCGACAACTGCCGGCCCCGGGTCCTGGTCCGCACCTCGGAGCCGGACCGGCTGCTGGGCGTCCTGGACCACGCCGGGCTGACGGCCTGCCAGGAGGAGCCCGGCACCGTGGTCGTCGACGGCACCGGAACGGAGCAGGTGGGTCGGATCGCGGCCGAGGCCGGGCTCGTCCTCGGGGAGCTGGCCACCCGGACGGCCTCGCTGGAGGACGCCTTCCTCCGGCTCACCGGCGACGCCGCCGAGTACCGGAGCGAAGCCTTCACGGGAGGGAACCGTCATGTCCTCTAACGCGGCGACGGCCGTGGTCCAGGCCGAACTCACCAAGATCAGGACGGTCCGGTCGACGGTCGTCCCCCTGCTCATCACCCCGGTCGTCAGCATCGGGATCGGCATCCTGAACGGCGCCTCGGCCCGCTCGGCGATCGACAGCGGCAACGACCCGCTCCTCGCCGACTTCGATCCGGTGGAGGCCGGATTCGTCGGCATCGAGATGGGCCAGCTGGCGATGATCTCCTTCGCGGTCCTGCTGGTCTGCACCGAGTACGGCAGCGGCATGATCCGCACCTCGCTGGCCGCGGTGCCCCACCGCGGCCTCTTCTACCTCTCCAAGATCGTCGCCGCCGCCGCGGTGGCCCTGCTGGTGGCCGTGCCGACCGCACTCCTCTCCTTCTTCGCCGCCCAGGCGGCGCTGGGCCCGCACGGCATCGGGCTGAGCCACCCCGGGGCGCTGCGCGCCGTGCTCGGGGCCTGCCTCTACCTGACCCTGATGTGCCTGTTCGCGCTGGGCCTCGCGATGATGCTGCGCAGTACGGCGCTGGCGCTCTCGCTGTCGTTCACGTTCGTCTTCGTGCTCTCTCCGGTGGCCAGCGTCATCCCGGCGCTGCGCACGGTGGCCCGCTATCTGCCCGAACACGCCGGCGCCCAGGCCATGAAGGGCGATCCGGCCCTCAGCCCGGTGACGGCCCTGCTGGTCGTCGCCGCCTGGGCGGCGGCGGCCCTGCTGGCCGGCCATCTCACGCTGCGCAGCCGCGACACCTGACCCACGGCCGCCGACGCGGCAGGCCGCTCCCACCCTCCGGTGGAAGCGGCCTGCGGCCTCGCGCGGGCGGTTGCACCGAGCACGAGCAGTTGCTCGCCGCCGTCCGCGCCTGCGCGCTCACCGCCCTGGCGAACGGCTGGGGGAACGGCGGAGCGGACCGCCCGCCCCCCAGGGTTCTGGGATGGGCAGCGACGCTCCCGGCCACCAGAATTGGCGTAGACCACTGGACCCCCACCGCCGGGCCCCCGCGGCGTCCGGCCGACCGGAGGCACGCATGCTGCGAAGACTCACCTGGCTCCTCGCCCTACCGACCCTCGTCCTCGCCCTGGTGACGGGGGTGGCGGTGGGCCCGGCCAACGCCGCCTACGAGCACGAGTTCCTCACCGGCTACGGCCAACTGGTACCACTGCCCGCCCCCGTGACCCCACCCCAGCAGTGCACCACCCGCCAGCTGCACCTGAACCCCGGCACCTACGCCTGGACCCTCAGCACCCCGGGCGGCTACGCCCCCAGCGAGGACATCCAGGTCCAGGACGGCGACTACACCTGGAGCATCTGCGTGTTCCCGCGCGCCACCATGTGGGGCGCGTTCACCCGTCTCAGCAAGGTGGGCGGCGGAGCGTACTGGGAGCGCCAGACCTCGTTCGACATCTCCCGTACGTACACCTACTACTGGGAGTCCATGCTCTACAACTGGGGGCCGCTCAAGTGAAGTCGCGCGCGATCACCCGCATCCTCGCCCTGCCGGCCCTCGCGCTGGGCCTGCTGGCCGGCCCGGCGGTCGTCCCCGCCAACGCCGTCACCGAGCACGAGTTCATCACCGACTTCGGGCAGGTGGGACCGCTGCCCGCCCCGGTGACCCCGCCCCAGAAGTGCACCTACCGGCGGCTGCACCTGGACGCCGGAACGTACTCCTGGACCCTCAACAGCCCGGGCGGCAGCGCGCCCGGCGAGGACATCCGGGTGAACGACGGCGACTACGACTGGTCGCTCTGCGTCTACCCGCTCTCGCTGGTCTACCAGATCGACACCAAGCTCCAGCCCGTCGGGCAGAGCGGCTACTACGTCAAGATGAACACCTTCTCGACGTCCTTCGTGCACACCGCCACCTGGGGCTCCGCCCTCTACCGCTGGGGTCCGCTCTAGCCTGCCGCGACGCGGCGCCGCCGCCGCGTCGCGGACGCCCCCCGCCCGGGACGGACGGGGGGCGTCGGCGTACGGCGACCGGCCGTCAGTCCTGGTCGGTCGACGGTTCGCCGGTCGGTGCGGTGGACTTGCCGCCCGACGGCGCCTTGGACCTGCCGCCGTTCGGCGTCGCGGCCCGGCCGCCGGACGGGGCACCGGAGGGCGCACCGGACGCGGCACCGGTCGGCGAGCCCGTGGCGCCCGGGGTGGCGCCCGGGTCCGGCCTGGGCGCCGGGTCGGGGATGTCCGCCATCGGCATCGACTGCTTGGGCGCGCCCCGCAGCGCCTGGTTCATGGCGTCGCGCCAGATCGGGCCGGGCCCGTCCGCGCCGAACACCTCGGTGTGGTACTTGCCGTTGATGGTGATGTTGCGCATCTCCACACCCCCGGCGGGGCCGCCGAGCCAGACCGAGGTGGCGAGCTGCGGGGTGTAGCCGCTGAACCAGGCGGCCTTCTTGTGGTCGGAGGTGCCGGTCTTGCCGGCGATCTGCCGGTCGCCCTCCAGACTGAGCGCCGAACCGGTGCCGCCGCTCTCGGTCACCCCGTTCAGGATGGTGTTCAGCACCCGGGCGGTGTTCTCCGAGAAGGCCCGGTCGCAGCGCGCGGGCGGGACGTTGACGTCCGTGCCGCCGACGGTGGTGATCTTGTTGACGGCGACCGGGGCGCAGTACTTGCCACCGGCGGCGAAGGTCGCGTAGACGTTCGCCATGGTCAGCGGGCTCACCTCCTCGACGCCCAGGGCCATCGCGGGGACCTCGTCCAGCGCCTTTCCGCTGGCCCGGGAGGTGATGCCGAGCTTGTTGGCCATCTGCTTGACCGCGCAGAGGCCGATCTCCTCCTCCATCTGCACGAAGTAGGTGTTGACCGAGAGGGCCATCGCCTGCTTCAGCTGGTACGGCCCCTTCTCGCTCGCGGACTCGTTGGGCACCGCCACCTTGGGCTTGCCGGTGTTCTTCCAGGTGCCGTCGCAGGTCTTCATCGTCGGGTAGTCCATCTTGTTCGGCGAGGAGTACTCCTGGGTCGACGACAGCCCCGCCTCCATGGCCGCGGCCGCGACCACCGGCTTGAAGGTGGAGCCCGGCTGGAAGCCGTTGCCGCCGCCCATCGCCGCGTCCACGTTGAGGTTGACGACGGTCTGGTTCTTGGCCGGCTCCAGGCCGTACGGGCGGGTCTGGGCCATCGCCAGGATCTTGCCGGTGCCCGGTTCGACCATGGTGGCGGCGGCCGAGACGCTGTCGGTGACCCGGACGTTGGAGCTCACCGCGTTCTGGGCGGCGGCCTGCTTCTCCGGGTCGAGGGTGGTGTAGATGTTCAGACCGCCCTGGTCCCAGAACTTCTTGCGCTCGGCCGCGGTGGCGCCGAACACCGGGTCCTGCTTGACCACGTGCCGGATGTAGTCGCAGAAGAAGCCCATGCCCGCCTGGGCGGTGATGCAGCCCCGCTGCGGGTCCTTGTACTTCAGGCCCAGCGGGGCGGCCTTGGCCTCCTTGGCCTGCTCCTCCGTGATGTGCTTGTTCTCCAGCATCTTGTCGATCACGGTGTTGCGGCGGTTCAGCGCGGCCTGCGGGTGCGCCTTCGGGTCGTACTGCGAGGGGTTCTGCACCAGGCCGGCCAGGGTGGCGGCCTCGGCGACGGTGAGGTCCTTGTCGGACTTGCTGAAGTAGCGCTGGGAGGCGGCCTCCACGCCGTAGGCGCCGTTCCCGTAGTACGTGATGTTGAGGTAGTTGGTGAGGATCTGCTCCTTGGTCAGGTCCTCCTCCAGCTTGATCGAGACCTTCAGCTCCTGGATCTTGCGGCCCAGGGTCTTGCGCATCGCCTCCCGGACGGCGTCCTGGTCGTCGCCCGCCTTCTCGATGTTGACGTTCTTCACGTACTGCTGGGTCAGCGTCGAGGCACCCTCGGAGGCGGTGCCGCTCTCCGCGTTCTTGCTGATCGCGCGCAGCACGCCCTTGAGGTCGACGGCGCCGTGCTCGTAGAAGCGGGCGTCCTCGATGTCGACCTGCGCCTGCCGCATGTACGGCGACATCTGCTCGGCGGCGATGACGGTGCGGTCGCGCTCGTAGACCTTGGCGATCAGCCCGCCCTTGGCGTCGAAGACCTGGGTCGCCTGGGTGAGCGGCGGGGTCTTGAAGTCGTCCGGGATGTCGTCGAACCCCTCGGCCGTGCTCTTGGCGGTCAGCCCGAGCGCGCCGGCGGCGGGCAGGGCCATGCCCGCGAGCAGCACACCGGACACCACGCTGACGCCCAGGAACGTCGCGCTGTGGCGGACGTACCGGAGCGGCGACTTCCGGGAAGGTCCGGTTGCTTCGCCGTCGGCCCGGTCCTCGGTCGGGAGAAGATTCGATTCCATACTTCCTGGATGTCGTGGAGGTTGCGAATCGTTGCACGCATACGCGAATTTCCGCTCCGGTTCGGGCAGGAACAGCCCAAAAGGGCACATCCGGGCCGCTTCCGGCTGCCCCGGCCCCCGGTTCGGGCCGACGGGCCGGCGGCCCCGCGCCGCGCTCCGCCGGTCCGATCCTGTTTGCTGTCCCTGTCCGACCCGCTCGCCCGCACCTTCACCCCCGCCCGGAGCCACCCGCCATGACCGCACCCTCGCCCACTGCCGCCGGCCCGCTGTTCGCCGCCGTCGACATCGGCGGCACCAAGATCGCCGGGGCGCTCGTCGACTCCGCCGGAACGCTCGCCGACCGCGTCCGACTTCCCACCCCGGCACAGGAGTCGGGCAGCAAGGTGCTGGCCGTGGTGCACCGGGTGCTGGACCACCTGGCGGCCGCACCGCGCTGGGCCGGGGTCACCGCCGTCGGCATCGGCAGCGCCGGACCGGTGGACCTCGCCCGCGGCACGGTCAGCCCGGTCAACATCCCCGGCTGGCGGGAGTTCCCGCTCACCGCCGAGGTCGCCGCCCATCCCGCCGTCGGCGCCCGCCCGGTGTCGCTGGCCGGCGACGGGGTGGCGATGGCCGCCGCCGAGCACTGGCGCGGCGCGGCCCGCGGCGCCGACAACGCGCTGTGCCTGGTGGTCTCCACCGGGGTCGGCGCGGGCCTGGTGCTGGACGGGGCCGTGCGCCCCGGCCCCAGCGGCAACGCCGGCCACCTCGGCCACATCACCGTCGACCTGGACGGCGAACCGTGCCCGTGCGGCTCACGCGGCTGCCTGGAAGGCATCGCCGGCGGCACCGCGATCGCCCGCCGGGCCCTGGCCGGGGGCTGGCGGCCCACCGGGGACGACCGCTCGGCGCGCGCGGTGGCCGAGGACGCGCTGGCCGGGCACCCGGTGGCGCTGGCCGCCTTCGACCGGGCCGCCAGGGCACTGGCCGCCGGGATCGCCGCCACCGCCGCCCTGGTCGACCTGCGGCGGGTGGTGATCGGCGGCGGGGTGGCGACGGCCGGCCCGGTCCTGTTCGAGCCGCTCGCCCGCCATCTGGACCGCTACGCCGCGCTGCCCTACGTCCGCGGGCTGGACGTGCGCCGCGCCAGACTCGGCACCGACGCCGGACTGATCGGCGCTGCCGCGCTCTGCCGCTGACCGGCCCGGGCACCCCGGTCCGGCCGGCCGGTGGCCGACGGCACCTGATCCACGTCCGAATTCCCCGCCACTGCCGCCGGGTTCAGCCTCCGACGGCTCCGCCCCCAGTGCGCCCCCAGGTCCGCCCCGTCCCCGTCCCCGTTCCCGCCCTCGCGCTCGTGCTCGCCCTCGCGCTCGCCCTCGTTCGCCGCCCGCACAACCAAGCAGGATCCTGCCCCAGCAGGATCCTGCCGCTCATCGATCGGGGTCGCGGCGGGGGTCAGCGGACGCGACGCCCGTCCGGAATCACCGGAACGCCCCTGGTGAGGGCAGCGGGGTTCGACGGGCGCCGACGGGCCGGGTGGTGCCCGGAGGACGCCGCGGACAACGACCCACGGGGCGCGGCGAACGCCACCCGGGGCGGTACCACCGGAGCCGCGTCGTCGGCGAGGAACCCGGAGAGGAACCGTCGCTCCGACGGGCTGAGCGTGCGGGAGCGGCCGGAGACCGCATCCCTGGCGACCACGACCGTCCGCGCCCGCATGAACGTGTTCGCGTCACGACACACCTTGACCACCACGTGCGCGGAACTGCGCCCCAGTCGGGCGACCGTCAGCCGCACCAGCAACGGTTCCGGCCGGTGGTACAGCTGCTCCAGATAATCGATCTCGTGCCGGGCGATCAGGAATCCGGACGGGAATAGGGATTCCCGGACGGCGACCGGGTGGTGGCAGCACAGGTCGTAAATTCCCTCCTGAACGTAGGAGACCAGCCGGGCGTTGTTGATGTGCCCGTTCTCGTCGACGTCGCTCCACCGGGTGGGACAGACCACCACGTGTGCGTCGACGTCCACCAGGGGTGCGTCGACGTCCACCGCCTGGGTGGCTGCCGCGTTCACCGCTGCTCTGCCGTGGAACCGGTGAGCAGCAGCGCCCGGCGCAACCGCGCGTAGTAGACGGCGTGTTCGGACGCCATCCGGGCCGCGGTCCAGCCTTCCTCGGCCGCTTCGGCGGCGGCTTCGACGACCAGGCTGTCGAGCACGCCGTCGACCGCCCGGCACAGATCGGCCACCGCCGAGAGGCGGTTGGCGACCTCGGCCCCGCCCGCGGCGTGGCGGGCCGGGAAGGCCGCGAGCGATTCCAGTGCGAGCCGCAGCTCGTCCACGGTCTCCGACCGTGATTCCGAAACGAAATTGCGCACAGTTCTCTCCCTGAATGGGTAGGGCATTTCTGGATGGTGCGGACCCGCTGAGCGGGCTCGGTTTCCCCCGGCGCCATGGACGCTATCCCAGCCCGGGGCGCTACCGGGAGGTATACGGAACCAGAGCGGAAACTGACCACTATTGGAGTAGTTTGGCGTTGCATAAAATCAGCCGCATCCTCCGAATGCCAGCCCGGCCGGTCCCGTCCCCCGCCCCTCCCGCCGCCCCTCCCCCCGGTCCTGCCACCGACCCACCGGGTCATCGCCCGATCCCCCAACTGGTCCACCAGCGCGCCTTGTAGAGGTGCGTGCCGGGCAGACTGCGGCTGCCGTCGGGGCGGTGCAGGGTCAGCACCGAGGTGCACCAGGTGCAGGGGCCGGCGTGGTCCGGGGCGGTGGTGAGCAGCCGCCCGGTGCCGGGTTCGTCGCCCACGCTCTTGATGTCCCGCTCGGCCTCCTCGCCGCCCAGCCGGATCCGGGTGAAGCGGTCCGCCGTCGGGTCGAAGCGCCACAGGTGCTCCCCGGTGCTCACCCAGAGCCGGCCGGGCTCGGCGAGCACCGGCGACAGGTCGTGGCCGCCCGGCTCGGGCAGCGGCACCGCGCGTTCGACGCCGAGCAGCGGCGCGGCCGCGGTACCGCCCACCCGCAGTGCGGTGAGGGTGTCGTCGCCGAGTGCCCAGAGCAGCCCGGCGCGCCCGTCCCAGTGCACCCCGTGCGCGCCCGGCAGCCGGTACTCGGCGTGCGCGGTGGTGCGCGGGCCGAGGGAGGCGGCGTACAGCCGCACCCAGCCGCCGGTGGAGGCGGCGACGGCGACGTTGCCGTCGGGGAGGAGTTCGGCGCTGTGCGGGTTGGCGTGCTCTCCGGTGTCCGTGGCCCACGCGGTGGCGCCGGTCGCGGTGTCGACGACGGCGGCCAGCCCGCCGGAGGCGGTGACCAGCAGGTACCGGCGGCCGTCCCGCACCCGGCTCTTGGCCTCGTCCGGCGCCCCCCAGCTGCGGTGCGGGTCGAGGTCGTCGAGGTCGCCGGCGGTGTCCGCGGACCACGACCAGACCACCGGCTGCCGGTCCGGGCCGCGGTAGGCCATCAGCTCGTCCGCGCTCTGCACCACCAGCACCCGCCGCGAGGCCTGGTCCACCACGGCCACCGCCCACCCCGGCCGCACCCCGGCGGCCGTCGCCGGCACCGCGCCGGCGCCCACGGCCAGGGCCGCCAGGCCGGCCGTCGTCCGCCACAGCCGTGCCCGCTTCGACACCGCCGGCACCTCCCGTCGTCCGTCCCCCGCAACCACCGTGCGGTGCGGGCCCGCCGGCCGCCAGCGCGCGGCATCCGACCGGCGTAAGCCCCCCGCTTGTCGTACCCGGCTGGTTAGATCGGAAGCTGCGGGCACGGCGAGAGGAACCGGAGAGACGATGAGCACGGGCACCAGGAACGGCGCGCAGGCACCGGAGCCGCACGCGGCGGACACCCACGACCTGATCCGTGTGCACGGCGCGCGCGAGAACAACCTCAAGGACGTCAGCATCGAGATACCCAAGCGCCGGCTGACGGTGTTCACGGGCGTCTCCGGCTCGGGCAAGAGCTCCCTGGTGTTCGACACGGTCGCGGCGGAGTCGCAGCGGCTGATCAACGAGACCTACAGCGCGTTCGTCCAGGGCTTCATGCCGTCGGTGGCCCGGCCGGACGTGGACGTGCTGGACGGCCTGACCACCGCGATCATCGTCGACCAGCGGCGGTTGGGCGCGGATCCGCGCTCCACCGTGGGCACCGCGACCGACGCCAACGCGATGCTGCGGATCCTGTTCAGCCGGCTCGGCCGGCCGCACATCGGCTCGGCCAAGGCGTTCTCCTTCAACGTCGCCTCGATCAGCGGCGCGGGCGCGGTCACCGTGGAGCGCGGCGGCCGGACGGTCAAGGAGCGGCGCAGCTTCACCATCACCGGTGGCATGTGCCCGCGCTGCGAGGGCCGGGGTTCGATCTCCGACATCGACCTCGCCCAGCTCTACGACGACACCAAGTCGCTCGCCGAGGGCGCGATCACCGTGCCCGGCTACACCGGGGACGGCTGGATGACGCGGGTCTTCAGCGGCTCCGGCTTCCTCGACCCGGACAAGCCGATCCGCGACTACAGCGAGCGGGAGCTGCGGGACTTCCTGCACCGCGAGCCGACCAAGGTGAAGATCGGCGGCATCAACGTCAGCTACGAGGGGCTGATCCCGAAGGTCCAGAAGTCCATCCTGTCCAAGGACCGGGAGGCGATGCAGCCGCACATCCGGGCGTTCGTCGACCGCGCGGTGACCTTCGCCTCCTGTCCCGAGTGCGACGGCACCCGGCTGACCGAGGCCGCCCGTTCGTCCAAGATCGGCGGGGTCGGCATCGCCGACGCCTGCCGGATGCAGATCAGCGACCTCGCCGCGTGGGTGCGCGGCCTCGACGAGCCCTCGGTGGCGCCGCTGCTCGCCGCGCTGCGGCAGACGCTGGACTCCTTCGTCGGGATCGGCCTCGGCTACCTCTCGCTGGAGCGGCCGGCCGGCACCCTGTCGGGCGGCGAGGCGCAGCGGGTGAAGATGATCCGCCACCTCGGCTCCTCGCTCACCGACGTCACCTATGTCTTCGACGAGCCCAGCACCGGTCTGCACCCGCACGACATCCAGCGGATGAACGGCCTGCTGCGGCAGCTGCGGGACAAGGGCAACACGGTGCTGGTGGTGGAGCACAAGCCCGAGGTGATCGCGATCGCCGACCACGTGGTGGACCTCGGCCCGGGTGCGGGCTCGGCGGGCGGCACGATCTGTTACGAGGGCGCGCTGGAGGGCCTGCGCTCGGCGGGCACGGTCACCGGCCGGCACCTGGACGACCGGGCCTCGGTGAAGAAGGCGGTGCGCACACCCACCGGCAAGCTGGCGGTCCGCGGCGCCCGCGCGCACAACCTGCGGGACGTCGACGTGGACATCCCGCTCGGCGTGCTGGTCGCGGTCACCGGCGTGGCCGGCTCCGGCAAGAGCTCGCTGGTGCACGGCTCGATCCCGGCCGGGGAGGGCGTGGTGTCCGTCGACCAGAGCCAGATCCGCGGCTCGCGGCGCAGCAACCCGGCCACCTACACCGGTCTGCTGGAGCCGATCCGCAAGGCGTTCGCCAAGGCGAACGGCGTGAAGCCGGCCCTGTTCAGCGCCAACTCCGAGGGCGCCTGCCCGACCTGCAACGGCGCGGGCGTCGTCTACACGGACCTGGCGATGATGGCCGGCGTGGCCACCACCTGCGAGGACTGCGAGGGCCGGCGCTTCGACGCCTCGGTGCTGGAGTACCGCTTCGGCGGCCGGGACATCAGCGAGGTGCTGGCGATGCCGGTGACCGAGGCGGAGGCGTTCTTCGCCGCCGGCGAGGCCCGCACGCCCGCCGCCCACCGCATCCTGACCCGCCTGGTCGACGTCGGCCTCGGTTACGTCAGCCTCGGCCAGCCGCTGACCACCCTCTCCGGCGGCGAGCGGCAGCGCCTCAAGCTGGCCACCCACATGGGCGACAAGGGCGGGATCTACGTCCTGGACGAGCCGACCACCGGCCTGCACCTGGCCGATGTCGAGCAGCTCCTCGCTCTGCTGGACCGCCTGGTCGACTCGGGCAAGTCCGTCATCGTGGTCGAGCACCACCAGGCCGTCATGGCGCACGCCGACTGGATCATCGACCTGGGCCCCGGCGCCGGCCACGACGGCGGCCGCGTCGTCTTCGAGGGCACGCCGGCCGAGTTGGTCGCCGCCCGCTCGACCCTCACCGGCCGGCATCTGGCGGAGTACGTCGGCGCCTGAGTGCCTCCGTTCCCCGGGCCGGCCGGTTCTGCCCGCCGGCCCGGGGCTTCTGCGTCTACCGCCCGGCGATGGTGTCGGCGAGGCGGGCGAGGGGGGAGGTGGTGGCGCGGCGGCGGGCGGCCTCCTGGCGGTCCGCGGTGTGGTAGGCGGCGTAGAGGGCGTGCACGCCGAGCCAGCGCAGGGGTTCGGGCTCCCAGCGGCGGACGGTGTGGCCGACCCAGGGCAGCCGGGTGAGTTCGGTGTCGTGGCCGAGGACGAGGTCGCGCAGGGTGCGGCCGGCGAGGTTGGTGGTGGTCACGCCGCTGCCGACGTAGCCGCCGGCCCAGCCGAGGCCGGTGCGGTGGTCCAGGTCGACGGTGGCGCACCAGTCGCGGGGCACGCCGAGCACCCCGGCCCAGGCGTGCTCGATCCGGGCGGTACGGGCGGCTGGGAAGAACTCGTGCAGGATCTCGCGGAGTTGGCGGATGGTGGCGGGCTGGGTGGCGCCGTCGGTGTCGGTCCGGGAGCCGAAGCGGTAGGGGACGCCGCGTCCGCCGAGGGCGATCCGGTCGTCGGCGGTGCGCTGGGCGTACATGTAGGCGTGGGCGAAGTCGCCGAGCACCTCGCGTCCCTCCCAGCCGGCCTCGGCCCAGAAGGACGGCGGCAGCGGCTCGGTGGCGATCATCGCCGAGTTCATCGGCAGCCAGGTGCGGCGCTCCCCGGCGAGGCCCGAGGTGAACCCCTCGGTGGCGCGCAGCACGTAGCGGGCGGTGACGGTGCCGTACGGGGTGACCGCCCGGGGCTTGCGGCCGCCGCGGATCCCGGTCACCGGGGTGCTCTCGTACAGCTCGACGCCCAGCCGCTCGACCGTCGCCGCGAGGCCGGCGGCGAGCTTGGCGGGCTGGACGCGGGCGCCGTACGGGCTCCAGACCCCACCGAGGGTGCCGGCGACGCGCAGCCGTTCGGCGGTCTCGCCGGCGCTCAACTCGTGGACGCGGTCGGGTCCGTAGCTGCGTTCGGTCTCGGCGAACTCGCGCAGCCGGGCCAGTTGGGCGGGGGTGCGGGCGACCTCCAGGACGCCGCCGCGCACCAGGTCGGCGTCGATGCCCTCGGCGTCCAGGGTGTCGGCGACCTCGCCGACCGCCGCGTCCATCACCCGCTGCATCGCGGCGGCGCCGGCCCGGCCGTGACGGCGGGCGAAGGCGCCGCGACCGGCGAAGCCGTTGTAGAGCCAGCCGCCGTTGCGTCCGGAGGCGCCGTAGCCGCAGAAGCGCTGTTCCAGCACGGCGATCCGCAGTCCGGGGTCGGCCTTCTTGAGGTGGTACGCCGTCCAGAGGCCGGTGTAGCCGCCGCCGACCACGCAGACGTCGACCTCCCGGTCGCCGGGCAGCGCCGGCCTCGGTTCGGGCAGCCCGAGCCGGCCCCACCAGAAGGACACCCCGCCGTTCACACCCCTGCCACCGGATCCCACGGACCCCGACCTCCACTCGCGTTGATCGTTTCCCGGGACGGTACGCCCGCGTGCCGTTCGGGAACCACCGACAGCCTGGAAGAATCCGCGCCCCGGCCCAGGCAGCCTGTCAGGCCGGCGGCCGTTCGAGGACCTCGCCGGCCGTCCACCCCTTCGCCGGTCCTGTGGCGCCGGGTGCGCGGGGCCGGTTCCGCCCGCCCCCGCCGACCGTCGCGGCGGGGACGGGCAGGGCGTCGCGGGGCGGGCGTCAGCCGAGGGTGGAGGCGGTGACGGGCTCGCCGATCGGGATGGTCCGGCCGGCCAGACCGGTCTTGACGAACTGCCAGGTCAGGCCGTTGATCACGCCCTGGCCGAGGGGCGCGAGCCTGGCGAAGGCGGGCTGACTGAGGTCGATGTGGGTGGAGTCGCAGGACGGACACTGGTCCTTGACGGGGACGGTGAGGGTCTTGCCCTGGTAGCTGACCTTGACCGAGATCCCCTGGCAGACCGGGTCGTTGTTGGGGTTGGCGGTGGTCCACCAGGTGTGCGAGACGGCGACGAGCAGTTGGGTGGCGGCATTGATCTGGGTGCCGCAGGCGCCGTAGCCGGCGTCGTTGTAGTAGGTGGCCTTGCCGGTCATGGGTTTGTTGATCGGTATCGCGGCACTCGCGGTTCCGGCGCTCAGGGCGACGATCGCGGCGGCGGCCAGCGGAACGCCGGCCAGGATCCGCAGCTTCGGGGCAACGCGCATGTGGGCCCTCCCAGTCGGGTCGATGGGAAGGACGGTAGGCGGGATCGGAACGCATGGTACAGACATATGACATGTTGTCATGAACACAATCCGAGAATCTTTACCCGCACGACCGAAGGGGGGACGATACGTGACCGCACCACTCCCCCGCGCGTTCAGCAGGGCACCCGCTCCCACGCCCTCGGAGGCCCCCGTGCGCACCCTCGCCCTGCTCGTCGTCCTCACCGCCGCGCTCACCGGAGCCCTTGCCGGACCGGTCGCCGCCGCCCCGGAGGTCCGGGAGGTCAACCAGGGTTACAGCATCCCGGTCGGCGCCGTCACCGACCTCGGCGCGCTGCCCGTGCTCGGCGGGCTCGGCCTGGACTTCGCCCGCCTGCTGGGAGCCTGACGAACCCCGGCCCCGGACCTCGAAGGGCCCGCCCGGACAGGCTCCTTCCGCTACAGCGGCGCCCTGCGGGCCGTCACCTACCTGCCCGGCGACCCCGCCCCCGACGACCCCGAGACCGTCGCCCGTGCGCTGCGGGAGGCCGCCGCCGCCTTCGAACAGCCGATCAATCAGCCGATCAGTCAGCCGATCGGCGCGCTATCCTCCGGAAGGCTCGTGGCGTCCGCCACCCGTCGTCCGTCCTGTCCGGGGGAACAGTGATCAGCGAACTCCTGCCCGAAGCCGTCGTCGTCGAGACCGCCTACTCCGACCCGCCCGAGGCCCGCCTCGAACCCGAGGAGCAGGCGGCCGTCGCGCGCGCCGTCGAGTCCCGCCGCCGCGAGTTCACCACCGTGCGCCACTGCGCCCGGCTCGCCCTCACCCGCCTCGGGGTCCCCTACCGCCCGCTCCTCCCCGGCCTGCGCGGCGCCCCCGGCTGGCCCGACGGCGTCGTCGGCTCCCTCACCCACTGCGCCGGCTTCCGCGCCGCCGCCGTCGCCCGCGCCGAGCACGTCCTCTCCCTCGGCATCGACGCCGAACCCGCCCTCCCCCTCCCCGAGGGCGTGCTCGACGCCATCGCCCTGCCCGCCGAACAGCAGCGCGACGCCGCCCTCACCACCGCCCACCCCGACACCCCCTGGGACCGCATCCTCTTCAGCGCCAAGGAATCCGTCTACAAGACCTGGTTCCCCCTCACCCAGCGCTTCCTCGACTTCTCCGAGGCCGACCTCACCCTCCACCCCACCGGCACCTTCACCGCCACCCTCCTCGTCCCCTCCCCCCTCCCCACCCTCACCGGCCGCTGGCGCGTCCACAACGGCCACCTCGCCACCGCCATCACCGTCCTGCGGTAGCGGGCCGTGTTCAGCCCGCGGCCGGTGAGGGTGGGGAGGCGCTCGGTCATGCGGTTCAGCCTGTCAGCGGCCCCGGGGGGACAGAAGTGCGCGCACTCACCGAGGGTAGTGAGCATTCCCATGGGAGGCCCGTGACAAATGTCATGACGGAGCATCACCACATGGGGGCGGAAGCGGGAGTCCGCAGGTCGGGGCAGAGGTGGGGCCGGAGACTCATGCTCCTGGGACAACGCTGGAGGGAGGGTGGTGGTACGTCGCCCGCAGGGCTGGAGTGCGGGCGGAGATGATCACGAGGTGTCACTATGAGTAGCCATTCTGTGAGCGAGGTTCCCGCGCTGGCGGTCACCGTGCACACGAAGGAGGACGGTGGCTCGGCCGGCGATCTGCTGGGGCACGGGCTGCTGACCAGTACGGCGACCGTGCTGGTGCCGGATCCGGTCGAGGCGCTGGCCAACCCGTGGCGGAGATTCGTCGCCCGGATATCGCGCTCGCCGGGGGACGGGGCCGTGGAGGTTCCGGTCGGCGGCGTCAGTGTGGCGGCGCTCGACGGGGACGGGATCACCACGGCGGCGGCGGTGCTGACGCTGGTCTGGGCCGAGCCGTTCGCGGTGGCGGCCGTGCAGGTCACCCGGGCGCAGTTGGCGGACGCCCTGCTGCGCAACCACGGTGACCAGTGGGCGACGTACGCCGAGCTGGGGTTCCGGGTGGTACCGCCGGAGAAGGACGGTCCTCCGGACACCTGGTGGCTCGGGGCTCCCGAGTCCACCGTCGGGGTCGCGGGGAGTGCCGGCGGCTACGCGGGAGGCACCTGTTGCAGCAGCCGGCTCTGCTGCAAGGCGCCGCAGACGGCAGCGGACTGATGGCGGCGGTGGCGTGATGGTGGCGGCGGCGGTGGCGCAGGGGCAGGCGCAGGCACAGGTGCAGGTACAGGGCCGGGCGCGGCGGCAGGGGGCGGCGCGGTGGCTGCGGTCGGTGTGGCTGCAGGACACCGCGCTGGCCGTGGCGGCGGTCATTCCGGAGCTGTTCTACTTCGGCACGTTGATCGCCCCGTGGGCGGACTGGCAGCAGCGGATGTGGATGCTGCTGCTCGCCCTCGCCGAGGTGCTGGCACTGGTGGTGCGGCGCCGCCGACCGCTGGCGGTGTTCGCCACCGTGTGGGTCATCGCGGTCACCTCCGACCTGCTGTCGTGGGCGAACACCATCGACTACACCCCGTGCTTCGGCCTGCTGATCGCCCTCTACACGGTGGCCGCGCAGTACCGGCGGCCGGTGGCGCTGGGTGTCCTGGTGGCGAGCCTGATCCCGATGGGGATGGCGATCGCCGAGACGATCGGCGATTACGAGGGCCCGCGGACCACCCCCGTCCTGGTCGCGAACATCGCGTTCTACGCCCCGGTGACGCTGGTGGTGTGGGGGTTCGCCCGGTGGAGCCTGGCGACCAGGACGGAGGCGGAGCGGCACCGGCAGGAGGTCGCCGAGGCACGGTTGCGGGTGACCCAGGAGCGGGTGCGGATCGCGCGGGAGCTGCACGACATCGTCGCGAACGCCGTCGCGGTGATCGTCATGCGGGCGGAGACGGCCCGGGCCACGGCGCTGGAGGACCCGGCCTGCTCCGAGGCGTTCGCGCACATCGAGGACCTCGGCCGGTCGACGATGGCCGAGCTGCGGCACATGCTGCGGCTGCTGCGCGGCTCGGACGCGGCCACCGAGGACGGCTACAGCCACGGGCTGGGCGATCTGGAGCAGCTGCTGGCGGACGTCCGCAAGGCCGGCGTCCGGATCGCGCTGGAGATCCGGGGCACGCCGCTGCGGGTCGACGACAGCGTCGGTCAGACGGCCTACCGCCTGGTCCAGGAGGCCGCCACCAACATCACCAAGCACGCCGGCCCGGGGACCCGCGCGGTCGTGCGGATCACCTGGGACCGGGCGCTGCTCATCGAGGTGGTGGACGACGGTGCGGGGCGCCCGCCGGACGGGGAGCGCGAGGAGGGCCGGGAGCTGTCGACCGGGCACGGGCTGCTGGGGCTGCGCGAGCGGGTGGCGCTGTACGGCGGGCTGCTGAGCGCGGCCCCGTACGGGCCCGGGTTCCGGGTGGCGGCGGCACTGCCGGTGTCCACGGCGGCCGGTCCGGCACCGGTACCGCGGTGACACGGCGGCCGGACCCGGGACCGGCGGGTCAGCAGCCGAGCCGGACCTGGGCGGCGCGGCGCAGCGTTCCGGCGGCCTCGGTCTGGGCGCAGCGGACGATGCCGTTCTCCACGGACCCGTAGGTGATGAACGTCCCCGTGGTACCGCTGCCCGGGACGGCGCTGACCCACTCGCCGGTGTCGGGGCCCGTCCGGACGCAGACGTACTTGACGTACTCGCCCAGGACCTTGCGGGTCCCCCGGTAGAGGCCGTAGCGGTCGGGCTGGTTGTAGCTCCACGTGGTGGTGAGGGTGGAGCCGCCGGTGGACGAGGTGGTCTTCTGGACCGGGAAGCCGACCCAGGCCTCGGCCTTGAGGAGGATCTCGCTCTCCGCGGCGGTGATGGTCGGGTTGCCGTCGACGGAGGTGGTCACCGAGGCCACCCGGGGCAGGGCGTCGGTGCGCGTCCCGGATCCCGCGCCGACGACGACCATCGTGAGGTAGTCGGTGACGACCGGGTCGACCTGGGTGTGGATCACATCCACCCAGGGGGCGTCCACGGCGGGGTTGCAGCTCGACCGCAGCGAGCGGGTGTCGGCGTGGGCGGTGGCGGCCCCGACGCCTCCGAGTTCCAGCAGGGCCAGGGCCGTCATGGCGGCGGCCGCGGTCGCGGCGGTGCGGCGGCGGCGCGGGCTGTGGGCGGGGGTCATCCGTACTCCTCCGTCGGTCGTGAACCGGGCCGGGCGCGGGCGCGCCCGGGCGGACGTGCGCGGGGGTTGCGCGGGGGTTGCGTCACGCATCCTCACCGAGACGGCGGGGGCGCCGGTATCCCAGATTTGTTGGGTGGTTCGTTCCTTCAAACGGAACGTCCGCCTACCGGAAGGCGTCGGAGAGGCGGGTGAAGGTGCGTCCGGCGGCCAGGAGGGCGGGGAGGGCGGCGGCGACGCCGCGGGCGGTGCCGGAGGCGGGCCGGTTCATGTGGGCGATGACGATGCCGCCCGGCTCGGCGTCGGCCAGCTCCTGCTGGACCTGGGCGGCGGGGAGGGTGGCGCCGCCGTCGGCGTTGGTGCTGAATCCGGCGATCCGCTGGCCGAGGTCGGCGGCGATGCGGGTGGCGACGTCGTCGTAGTGGGCGGTGCCCGAGCGGAAGAAGCGGGGCGGGCGGCCGAGGAGGGCGGTGAGCTTGGCGAGGTTGCCGGCGACCTCGTCGTAGACCTCGCCGGGGTCGCGGGTACCGGCGATGCCGTACGCGGAACGGCCGGTGACGGAGAGGGGGCGGTGGGCGGTGCCGTGGTTGGCGATCTCGAAGAGGGGGTCGGCGGCGAGGTTCTCGAAGACCTCGGGGTTGGCGTCGATCCAGCGGGCGTTGAGGAAGAGGGTGGCGGGGACGGCGTGGGCGCGGAGGGTGTCGATCAGAGCGGCGTCGTAGCCCGAGCCGCCCGAGCCGCCGCAGGCGTCGAAGGTGAGGGCGACGGCGCGGGCGGCGCCGGGGAGGGTGGTGAGCACACCGGGGACGTCCAGGCCCCAGGTGGTGGGCGCGGCGTCGGCGTAGCGGGCGGTGACGGCCGCCCGGGTGGGCAGGGTGGTGGCGGGCGCGGAGGCCGGCGGGGAAGCCGCTGCGGAGGACGCCTCGGCGGAGGGAGAAGGGGTCGGGGAAGGGGCCGCGGACGGCGGCTCCGACGCGGAGGGCGCGGGCGAGGACGGGAGCAAGGGCGGGGCCGAGGACGGCGGCGACGCTGTCGGCGGCCGGGTGGTCGGCGACCGGGTCGGCGGCGCGCCCGGAGTGGGCGCGCAACCGGCCAGCGCGGTGCCGGCCGCGGCCGCCAGGAGGGTCCGCCGACTGAGTGCCATGAAAGCTCCGAACCTGTCCGTCCGTCAGAGATCACCGATCCACGCCCCTCCATTCAGGGCCTCCGCGCCCGCCCGTGCAAGCCGACGCGGCCTTCACGGGGCTGCCGCACGACCGTGGGGCCCGGCTCACCCGGGGTTCACCGGGGAGGGTACGAGACTCCGCTGACATCCCGGCGAGAGCGGAGGCTTCCGATGGCTGAGGACATGCACGAGGACGGCAAGGCGCGGCCGGCCCGACGCGGACTACTGGCGGCGGGCGCGCTCGGGGCGGTGGCGGCGGCCACCGCGACCGCGGGCGTCGCCCGGGCGGCCGACGGCGAGACCGCCAACGGCGCGGCGGGCGGCGGCGCGGCGGCCGGCAGCGCGGCGGGCACCGAGCGGACGATCACCCTGACCGGCAAGCTGCCGACCGGCGCGCCCGACTTCGTCCACCTCCCCTTCGACGTCCCCGGCGGCGTCCGCGAGATCGCCGTCTCCTACCGGTACGACAAGCCGACCGTCCCGCCCGGCACCCCGGGCAACTCCTGCGACATCGGTCTCTTCGACGAGCGCGGCACCGAGCTCGGCGGGCGCGGCTTCCGCGGCTGGTCCGGCGGCTTCCGCACCGAGTTCGCGGTGAGCCGGGAGCAGGCCACCCCCGGCTACCTGCCCGGCCCGGTCCGTCCGGGCCGCTGGCACGTCGTGCTGGGGCCGTACCAGGTGGCGCCGCAGGGCCTGGAGTACCGGGTGGACGTGACGCTGCGGTTCGGCGCGCCCGGGGGCGAATTCACCCCCGCCTACCCGCCGGAGCGCGCCCGGGGACGCGGGCGGGCCTGGTACCGGGGCGACTGCCACCTGCACACGGTGCACTCCGACGGGCGCCGCCAGCCCGCCGAGGTGGCCGCCGGCGCGCGCGAGGCGAAGCTGGACTTCATCGTGTCGACCGACCACAACACCACCTCCTCGCACGGCGTGTGGGGCCCGCTGGCCGGACCGGACCTGCTGATCGTGCTCGGCGAGGAGGTGACCACCCGCAACGGCCACTGGCTGGCGCTGGGCCTGCAGCCGGGCCAGTTCGTCGACTGGCGCTACCGCTCGCGCGACGAGGCCTTCCCCCGGTTCGCCCGCCAGGTGCGGCGGCAGGGCGGCCTGGTGGTGCCGGCCCACCCGTACTGCCCGTACGTCGCCTGCCAGTGGAAGTTCGGGTACGAGGACGCGGACGCCGTCGAGGTGTGGAACGGCCCGTGGACGTACGACGACGAGTCGGCCGTGGACACCTGGGACGCCCAGCTGGCGGTGGCGCTGCGCGACGGGCGGTCCTGGCTGCCGGCGATCGGCAACAGCGACGCGCACAGTGTCCCGCAGGTGATCGGCTCGCCGCACACCGTGGTCCTCGCGGAGGACCTGAACCGGGACGCCGTGCTGGCGGGCCTGCGCGCCGGCCGCAGCTGGCTCGCCGAATCGGCGGCGGTCCAGCTGGACTTCACCGCGACCGGCAACGGCCGGCAGGCCGGGATCGGCGAGGAGCTGGCCGTTCCGGCGGACGCGCCGGTGGATGTGCGGCTCGCCGTCTCCGGGGTGCCGAACGGCACGGTGCGGTTCCTGACCGACGAGGGCCAGCTGCACCAGGAGTCGCTGCCGGCCGACGGCGCGGGCACGGTGGTGTGGCGGACCACGGCCTCGCTCGCCGCGTTCGTCCGGGCCGAGGTGCGGCACCCGAAGGCGGACGGGACCCCGGGCCGGGGCAACTCCATGGGCCCGGACCTGCCGTGGGGGCCGATGGCGGCGCTGACCAATCCGATCGTGCTGCGGACCCGGAGGTAGCGGGGAGGCGGCCGGGAAGCGGGGGGACGGCGAGGGGACGGCGGGAGGTCCGGGGAGGGGAGGACTCCGGGGTGTGCGGTGGACTAGGTTGATCTCCGACAGCAGTCAGTCGATATGACGAGACGGTCGGCTGTCCGTCGTATGGCCGGATTTGCCCGCGCGCTCCGGCCGTCCCGCCCCGGCCCCCCGTCCGTCCCCGGCCCGTGAAGGGATCAGCAGCTGTGAACCGTACGACCGTAGGTGGGCCGGAGCTCGGGGGCGGACGGGGGGCGGGCAGTGTGGTCGTCCTCTCCGACCCGGCCGCCGGTGCCGGGAGCGGCGCGGTCGCCCCGCTGGTCGCGGACGCGCTCTTCCCGAGCGTCCACCTGCGCGCGGAGGACTTCCGGCGGGCGGTCCGGCAGGGCTACGTGGAGGCGGACCGCCCGGAGGCGCGGCGGCAGAACGTGACCGCGCTGGCGGCCACCGCGCAGGCCGCGTTCGCGTTCGCCTCGGGCGGCTACCAGGTGGTGGTGGAGGGCTCGGTCGCGCCGACGGCGCTGGACGCCTTCCGCCGGGAGAGCCGGGCGACGGGGGCGGCGCTGCACTACGTGGTGCTCAACGGGGGCGCGGTCGCCGGGGGCGCGGTCGCGGAGGCGGACGGCGCGGGCGGCGACGACGCCGAGGCCACGGCCGACACGGTGCTGGCCGGACTGCGGCGGGGGGCCTACCTGCTGGGGTGGTGACCCGGCGTCGAACGCGGAACGCGAAAGGCGGCCCGCCGGTCCGGGGGTGACCGGCGGGCCGCCGCTGCGGCCGGTCGCCCCGGTGTCCGCCGCTCCCACAAGGGCGGAGACCCGGGCGGCCGTTGGCCCGGCGCTCGCCCGGGGGACGAGCGCCGGTGGCGGTGCCGCCACCCTGGACTACGGGTGGCGGGGCGGGAACGGTTCACGCCGTTCCGCTTCCGCGCTCTCGGGGCGCCCTCGCGGGCGGGCCGTCACCCGGCGCCGGCCATGCCGTGGGCCTCCAGGATCGGCCGCAGGGCGCGGACGGCGTAGAAGTTGCGGGACTTGACCGTGCCGACCGGCACCCGCAGCACCCGGGCCGCCTCCACCATCGACCGGCCGTTCATGTGCAACTCGACCAGGACGTCCCGGTGGTGGGGCTGGAGCTCGGCCATCGCCGCCGCCACGTCCTGGGCGACCAGCACCTCGTCGTACGGGTCGTGGGTACCGGCGTGGTCCTCCGGGGCCTCGTCGGCGACCTCCTGGGCGCGGGCGGTCTGCATCCGGTAGTGGTCGATGGCGATCCGACGCGCCACCGTGAACAGCCACGGGCGGCTGTGCTCGGGACCCCGGTGCATGGCCGCCGGGTTCTGCCAGGCGCGCAGCAGGGTCTCCTGGACGATGTCCTCGGCCTTGCCGCGGTCGCCGCTGGTCACCCGGAGCATCGCGCGCAGCAGGTAGCCGCCGTGCAGCCGGTACAGCTCGGCGAGGGTGTCCTGGTCCAGGGTGGGCCGGGCGGACCGGTCGGGCCGGGTGGCCGCCGGGGCGACGGGCCCCCGGGCGTCCTCGGTGGTCGTCCCGGCGTGGGCGGTAGCGTCGATGGCCACGGCTGTTGAGCCCCTTACGACATTCGTCATTCGTCGGCACCCCGGTCGTGCTGCGGGACCTGGGGCGATCGCTGTCTCGGCGCGGGGGCGGGCCACGGCGGGCGAGCCGCTCTCCCGGGCGCTGCCACGCTTGCAGCCGCCGCCAACGGCGGGCCAACGCGGGGCCGCCGACGACGTTGGCGTGACGTTGGGGGCGCGTTCGGGGGCGCCGACGGGCGCTCGCGGGCGTCGGCGAGCCGCCGCGGGGGGCCGTCACTCCGGGCGGCGGCCGTCCCGGTCCCGGCCGGCGCGGTTCCGCCCGGCGCGCACCGCGGCCGCGGCCAGTCCCACCAGCGCCGCACCGCCCAGGCTCACCCCGGCCAGCGCCGACGCCAGCCGCCGGGCCGAGGGGTCCGCCGGCGGCGGAACGACGACCGGCTCGGGGGACGGCGGTGTGCCGGCACCGGCCGGCCCGGCCCCGGACGGACCTCCGGCGGCCACCGCCGTCACCGGGTCCACCGTGCCCCAGCCGACGGTCTGATCGGGCAACTCCGTACCGGGCCGGTAGGCGGTGGTCCGCAGCCGCTCGGCCAACTGGTCCACGGTCAGCGACGGCGACCGGCCGAGCACCAGCGCCGCCGACCCGGCCACCAGCGCGGCGGCGTAGCTCGGTCCCGAGGCGATGAACGAGCCGCCGCCCGGTCCCGCGGCCACCAGCCCCTCGCCGGGGGCCACCAGGTCCACCCGCGAGGCCCGCCCGCCGGCGGCGCCGGACGACGGGGCCTCGGGGGCGGCGGACGCCGAACGGTCCGCCGGGGCACCGTCGGCTCCCAGCGCGGCCACCGCGAGCACGCCCGGATACCCGGCCGGATACACCGGGGCCGCCACCGACTGGCCGTCCGGGCCCGCCGGCGCGACCAGCAGCATGCCCTTGGCGGTGGCGTAGCCGACCGCCTCGGCCAGCGCCGGCGCCGCCTCCGCGATCGGCGCCGCGACCACCGCGATCCGCGCACCGCCGTCCGCCGCCGCGCGGATGCCGCGGGCGAGCAGGTCGGCATTGGTGCTCCCGGCGTCGTCGGTGACGGCCACGGACAGCACCTTCGCCCCGGGCGCGATGCCCGCCGGACCGCCGTCGGCCGTCCGGCGGCCGGCGATCAGGCTCGCCAGGAAGGTGCCGTGTCCGACGCAGTCCCGGCCCGCGTCGCCCTCGCCGTGCAGGCGCGGCCCGAGCGTCAGCCGCCCGGCCAGCGCCCCGGTCCCGGCCCCGGCCGAGGCCTCCACCCCGGACCCGATCACCGCCACCGTCACCCCCTCCCCCCGGCTCGACGGCCACACCGCCTCCGGCCGCAGATACGCCTGTGCCCACCCCGCCCGCTCCGCCACCCGCCCCGACGGCTTCCGGCACCCGTTCTGCCGCACATCGGACAGGGTCTGCCCCATCGCGGGAATCTCCGCCGCCCCGCCGGCCGGCGCCGGCGACCCCACCGCCCGCACCGGCCCCGAAGCCACCGAGGGACCCGCTGCGGCGGAAACGACCGACCCGTCGGCGGCGGCCGGCAGGGACCGCGCCGAGGAGACGAGCCCGGCCGCCACCGGCCGAACCCGTCCCGCCACAGCAGAAGAACGCGCCCCGTCAGCCACTGGCCCGGCGGCCGTGGACGGCGCGGGCGGGGCCGTCCCGTCGGCCGACCGCACGGACGACGCCGAGGGCTCCGGCACGACCGGCCCGGCGGACGCCGAGAACACGGGCGCGCCACCGGCAACCCGCACGGCCGCCGCCGAGGGCGCGGGCACGGCCATGCGCCCCACGGCCGGGGCAAGGGCGGTCAGGGCCGCGAGGCCGGCTGCCGCCGCGGCGGCGCCGGGGCGGGTGCGGGTGGTGGTCACGTGGGGCTGCCGGGGCGGTCCAGGGCGATGTCCTCGGGCAGCAGGAGGCTCAGCTCCGACAGGTCCGCGACGTCCAGGCGGCTGAGACGGCCGGCCTGGCGGGTGATCATGCCTTCCAGGGTCTGCCGGGCGAAGCGGCCGTTGCCGAAGGTGCGGTCGCGCGGGACGGCGGCGAACAGGTGCTCCAGGGTGGCCAGGGTCTCCGGGGCGCACGTGTACCCGGCGGACTCGGCGTGGTTGCGGACGATGGTGACCAGCTCGGCGTCGGCGTAGTGGCCGAAGTCGATCTGGCGGGAGAACCGGGAGGCGAGGCCGGGGTTGGAGGACAGGAAGTGCCGCATCTCGTCGTCGTAGCCGGCGACGATCACCACCACCTCGTCGCGGTGGTCCTCCATCAGCTTCATCAGGGTGTCCACGGCCTCCTGGCCGAAGTCGCCGCCGCCCCCGTGCCGGGGTGTCAGGGTGTACGCCTCGTCGATGAACAGCACGCCGCCGCGGGCCCGGTCGAACGCCTCCTTGGTGAGCTGGGCGGTGTGGCCGACGTAGCGGCCGACCAGGTCGGCGCGGGCGGTCTCGACGAGCTGGCCGCCGGGCAGCACGCCCAGTTCGGCGAGCAGCCGCCCGTAGAGCCGGGCGACCGTCGTCTTGCCGGTGCCGGGCGGGCCGGCGAAGACCAGGTGGTGGCTGATGGTGGCGGTCGGCAGCCCGGCCTCCTCGCGGCGGCGGACCTGGCGGATCAGGTTGACCAGGTCCTCGACCTGGGCCTTGGCGGCGGGCAGGCCGACCAGTGCCCGCAGCTCGGCGAGCGGTTCGGTGCCGTCGGCCTCCTTGACGGGCGGTTCGAGCTCCACGCCGACGTCCTCGGGGACGAGCAGCGCGAGGTCCTCGTCGCTGATCTCGGCCTGCTCGGCGAGCCGGGTGGCCTGCCGGTCGACCATCTCCTCGAAGACCTTGCGGGCCGACCGGCCGTTGCCGAAGTCCTCGCCGCGCGGCATCCGTTCGAAGAGCACGGTGAGCGCCGCGCCGGTGCCCTCGGCCAGTTCGTAGCCGTGCCCGCCGGCGGCGCGTTCGACGATGGTGACCAGCTCGTCGACCTCGTAGTTGGCGAACTCGACGGTCCGGCTGAACCGGGAGGCGAGGCCGGGGTTGGAGGCCAGGAAGTCGCCGATCTCGGCGGAGTAGCCGGCCACGATCACCACGATGTCGTCGCGGTGGTCCTCCATCAGCTTGACCAGGGTGTCGATCGCCTCGCGGCCGAAGTCCGGGCCGGAACCGGAGCCGGACCCGGCCGAGAGGGTGTACGCCTCGTCGATGAACAGCACGCCGCCGAGCGCCTGCTGGAACACCTCGGTGGTCTTGATGGCCGTGCCGCCGATGATCGAGGAGACCAGGTCGGCCCGGGCCACCTCGGTCAGGTGCCCGCTGCGCAGCACGCCCAGCTCGGCGAGGATGGCGCCGTAGAGCCGGGCGACGGTGGTCTTGCCGGTGCCGGGCGGGCCGGCGAAGACCAGGTGGCGGCCCATCGGGAGGGCCGGCATGCCGGCCAGTTCGCGGCGGCGGGCCAGCTTGTTGAGGTTGACCAGGGTGGCCACCTGCTCCTTGACGCCGGCCAGGCCGACCAGCGACTCCAGCACCTCCAGCGGGCCGGGCGGCGCCGCCGGAACGGGCGGGCGGGCGGCTTCCGCGCCGGGTCCGGCGCCGGGCCCGGCGTCCCCGGCGGGGGCGGGCGGACCGTCGGTGCGCCCGGTGCCGTTGCCGGTGGCGGCGGTGGCGGTGCCGTGCGCGTCGGGCAGACCGTTCTCCTCGCTGGTCAGCTGCTCGACGGCGAGCCGTTCGTTGGGCGCCGTCTGCCGCAGGCCGGAGCCGCGGTTGCGGGCCAGGGTGCAGCCGGTGAGCCGGACCGCGTCGGTGGAGTCGAGGCGCACGCCGTCGCCGATGTTCTCGACCGCGTCGACCTGGGCCAGGACGGCCCGGCCGCCGGCGCCGATCCGCACGCCGTGCCGGCGGTTGCCGTGGGTCCGGACCCGGGTGCAGGTCAGCTCGCCGCCGTCGTCGACCGCGAGGCCGTCCTCCCCGGAGCCGATGACCTCGCAGTCGCGCAGCGCGGCCCGCCCCACCTTGCCGACCAGCACCCCGGTGCCCTTGGCGCCGCGCACCACGGCCGCGCCGAGGAAGGTGTCCGCGCCGTCGGCGATCCGCACCCCGGCGCGTCCGGCGTCCACCACCTCGACGCCCTCCAGCCGGCCCCGGCCGTCGCGCAGCGCCTCGACGCCGTCGGCGCCCGCGCCGGTGACGGTCAGGTGCCGCACCCTCGGGTTGGCGCCGCCGCCGATCGACAGGCCGGGGCCGGTGACGTCCCGGACCTCCAGCCGGTCGATGTCGGCGGCGCTCTCCTCCGCGAGTTCGACGCCGGCCGCACCGCAGTCCCGGACGACGGTGCGGGTGAACACCGGTCCGGCGGACTCCCCGACCCAGATGCCGGTGCCCTCGGCGCCGGACACCTCGCACTGCTCGAACTTCCCGCGCGAGCGGCCGGTGATGTGGATGCCGTGGCCGGCCGTGCGGGCGGTGGTGCAGCGCAGCAGCTCGGGGTCGGTGCCGCCGGCCAGCGCGATGCCGTGCCCGGTGGTGGCGCTGACCGTGCAGTCCTCCAGCACGACCCGCGCGGCGGAGCTGATGTAGACGCCGATGGTGGTGTCGCGGACGGCGGTGCGCAGCAGCCGGGTGGTGGACCGTTCCTCCAGCGCGACGGCGGGCTTGTCGGTGACCGAGATCTCGCAGTCCTCGAAGGTGCCGCGGGCCTCGCCGTTGGCGCACACGCCGTTGCCCCGGGCGTCGCGCAGCACGCAGTTGCGCAGCAGCGGGTTGGCCCGCTCCCCGACCACCACGGCCGAGCTGCCGAGGTGCTCGATCACGCAGTCCTCGATCACGCTGGTGCCGGTGGAGGTCTCGACGATGCCGGCGCCGGCCGGGTTGGTGACCCGGCAGTCGCGCATGGCGAGCGAGCCCTGCTGGCGGGTGAGGACGGCCGTCCAGGAGCTGCCGACCACCTCGCAGTCGGAGAGCGCGGCCTGCCCGCGCGGCACGTCGACGGCGGGCAGTTCCTCGTCCTGGCCCTGCACGACCAGGCCGGTGAGCTGGACGGCCTCGGCCACCACCTGGACGACGCAGCCGCGCCGGGCGGTGATCCGGACGCTGCCGCGCGGCTCCTCGGCGGTGATGGTGACCATCTTGGTGATGACCAGGTTCTCCTCGTAGCGGCCGGGGCGGACGGAGATCACCGCCCCGCTGCGGGCCGCCGCGAGTGCGTCGCCGATCGTGCGGTACGGGCCGCCCCGCTGCTCCGGGCACACCGTCAGCACATGGCGCGACATGGCCTTCCTCTCCTGGGGGTCTTCATCGGTCGTCGGGGGACGGGCACGGACGGGGCGGGGCAGGGGTGGAGCGGAGGCGGAGGCGCGTCAGGAGGCGGTGCAGTCGGCGCGGACGGCGGAGGCCGCGAGGTGCGCCTTGTCCGTGGCGGTGCCCGCCCAGTCGAGGCCGCGCGAGTGCAGCATCACGGAGATCTTGCCGCCGGTGACCGCGAAGGTCTTGTCGGCGGTCACCCAACTCCCCCGGCTGGCAGTCTGGTTGACCGAGAAATCGCCGATGGTGCCGCTGTTCGGCGTGGAGCTGTTCTGGACGGTGTAGTAGGCGGGAGCGCCGCCGACCGCCTTGAGGTCGGAGTTGTTCGGGACGTAGACGGAGATCCTGCAGGTACCCGTCGCGACCGGGGCGGTGGAGAACGTCCAGACCACCGCGTTGCTGCCGTCGTCCTTGGTCGCCGAGCCGGACATCGGCATCGACACGTACTTGCCGTTGCAGCCCGAACCGCTGTACCCACCGGCGGAGTTGGTGACCCAGCCGGTGGTGCCCTGCTCCCACCAGCCGTGCTGGGCGTAGGCGACGGAGGAGGTGCCGCAGTTGGAGCCGCCGATGGCGCTGTAGGTCGCCTTCGCGGCGGCGGGCGGCGGGGCCGGCTGCTGCGGGGCCGAGGGCTGGGGGGCGGGCTGCTGGGGCGCCGGCTGCTGCGGGGCGGGTTGCTGGGGCGCCGGCTGCTGCGGCGCGGGCTGCTGCGGCTGCTGGGGGGCCGGCTGCTGCGGCGCGGGCTGGTTCGGAGCGGGCTGCTGCGGCGCGGGCTGCTGACCGGCGGCGGGCTGCTGCACCGGCTTGCCGCCCCCGTTCGGCTGCTGCGTCGTCCCGTTCGCGGGCGACTTGCCCGCCGGGGCCGTCCCGCCGCCCGGCTGGGCGCCCGGGTTCACCGGGACTCCGGCCGTGCCGCCGCCCGGGGCGAGGCCGGGGACGGTGCCCGTCGTGTTCGCCGGCGGGGTGGCGGCGGTGGCCGGGTTCTCCCCCGTCGCGGCCGGGTCGGTGGGCGCCGGGGTCGGGGCTCCGGTCACCGGCGGGTCGGTGGGCGCGGGCGGCACCGGGAGTTCGCCGATCTCCGGACCGTCGACGAGCTGGTGGTCCGCCTGGTTCACCCCGCGGCCGTCGCCCTTCTTGTCCTCGGTGCGGTCGGGGCCGTCGGTGAGCAGGAACGGCAGGCCCATCAGCACC
This sequence comes from Kitasatospora sp. NPDC004723, assembly GCF_040609255.1. Lineage (NCBI taxonomy): Bacteria > Bacillati > Actinomycetota > Actinomycetes > Kitasatosporales > Streptomycetaceae > Kitasatospora > Kitasatospora sp. NPDC004723. The sequence continues at coordinate 36,544 of NZ_JBEXJT010000014.1, forward strand.
ACGCCGGCCGTGGCCGCCGCGACCAGTGCGGGCCGCTTGAACCGCCGGCGGCCGGACGGCTCGACGGGCTCGACGGCCTCGGGGTAGTCGGCCTCCCCGGACAGCGGTTCCAGGCCCCCGGGTTCGGCACCCGGCCCGTAGCCGGGGTCGGGCGCGGCGGCGGAGCCCGGGTCCGCCGGGGTCACCGGTCCGTACTCCGGCACGGCGACCTGCTCGGTCGGGGCCTCCGCCGTCCCGGTCCCGGTTCCGGAGGCGGCGGCGACGGAGGCCTGCGGGCCACCGGACTCGGCCGGCCCCTCCTCCATCTCCCAGTCCATCGACGGCAGCTGGATACCCGCCGCCCCACCCCGAGTCCTGTTCCCGCCCGTACTCGTGCTCACCACAGCTCCTCGGCCTCGCATGCCGTCCCCGGTCGACGGGACCACCCGGCCGACAGGACGTCGGGTGCTCCCAATCCGTAGCTACGGCCGGGCCCGGCCGTACGGTTCACCCGTCCTGTTCGGACCCGGACCCGGACCCGGTCGGCGTCAGGGCGGCGAAGATGTCGTTCTCCAGGTTCTCCGGGTTCTCCGTACTCTCCGGGGTCTCCGGGACGTCCGGCAGCGGCTTCCGGTTCAGCTCGGGGTCCGGCGGGCCCAGCAGGTCCGAGTCGACCGAATCGTTGTCCGAGTCGTCCCCCGGCCGTGGGCCCGGGAACCGGTGGAACTCCTCCTCCTCGCCGTCGTAGAGCCGCGCCGTCCACCAGGAGACGCCCGACGCATCGTGCGGGTGCAGGACCTCCGGCACTTCCAGCAGCTCCGAGTCGTACCCGCCCCGGTACGACGGGGCCGTCACCCACGACTCGTACGACACCTCCTGCGGGTGCTCGCCCGACAGGTCCTCCGCCACGGTGACGGACGACTCCTCGACCGGCAGGACCGGCCGTCGGCGCGGGGCGCGTAGCGACGGCCCGATGCCCGGCAGCCAGCCGTCGGTCTCCTGGAGCAGGTCCGGCGTGTCGTCGGACAACCCGTTCCGCGACGACAACGACTCCGACGTCGTGGTCTCGTCCTCCGAGATCTGCCACCGCTCCGACGTCGGCACGTCCTCCACCGTCCGCACCTGCGGCGGGACCTGCTTCGGCGGACCGGCCTGCTCCGTGGTCGTGTGCTGTTCTTCCGGCTCGTTCTTCACCGGTACCCGCCGCACCGGCGGGGTCTGCACCGGCGGGATCTCCACCGGCCGAGTCCCCACCGGCAGGTCCTCCCCCGCGTCGCGCGACGGCGGTCCGACCCGGAACCTGCGGATGCCGCCCGAGGAGTGGACCGGCTCGGACCCCTCCGCCCGCGCCACCGGGGCCGCGGTGGCCTGGATGACCACCTCCACCTCGTGCGGCGACGTGCGGAGCACCTCGCGCAGCCTCCGCTCCAGCCGGTCGGTCTCCCGCCCGGCCCGCTCCGCCGACACCTCCAGGACGATCTCGACCCTCCGCGGCCCGTCGCCCTCGGCCTGGAGGAGCTGCCGCCGGACGTCGGCGAGCAGCCGGTTCATGTCGCCGGCACTGTGGGCGTCGACCGCCAGACGGATCGTCGGGTCCTCCCCGGCGGCCGGCTCGTGCAGGCTCAGGTCCACGGGCTGGTGAGGGCCCGGGGCGTCCCACCGCGCGTTCACGTCGGCCGCCGACAGGTCGAGGTCCTCACCGACGTGCTCGGCCAGCTCCTGGAGGCGGCGCCGGTCCTCCGCCGGCACCGGCCGGCCGTCGAGCACCCTGCGGAGGTGGTCGAAGGCGCCGCCGGAGGACTCGTCCTCGGCGAGGTGGAGCAGCCGGTCGAGGCCCCGCAGCCATCGCACGGCCCGGTCCCCGCCGACGGTGAGCGAGCCGGCGAGCAGCTCCCGGGCGGCGTGGCCGACGCCCAGGATCCGGGCTCGGTCGGCCGGGACGTCCGGGTCCAGCCCCAGCGCGTCCGCCACCGTCACCACCGCCGTCTCCGGCGCACCGTGCAGGCGCAGTTCACCGTCGCGCGCGTCGTCGTGGAAGCGCAGGTAGCCGCCGGACGGCACCTCCGTGTCGCCCTTGACGCTGTCGACCGGGATGTCGATCTCGATCGCCATGAGCTCCTTGCGGGCCAGCTTCTGCTCACCCCGGTGGTAGGTCACCTCCACCTCGGCGAAGCCCTGGTAGCGCGCCGTGTCGGTCTTGATCTTGGCGTTGTTCACCAGCTGGCCGCCCTCGCCGGTCGCGAGGTCGGTCCGGTGCTGGTAGGCGCCGTCGAGGTAGCCGCCGCCGCGGCCGCCGACGAACTCGTGGAGGTCGCCCTTGGCCCCACCGGTGACCCGGCCCGCCAGCTGGACCGTGCGCTGGGCGTTGACGCCGTCGGTGACCGCGGTCGTATTGGTCGGGTTGGACTCCGACTCGGCGTCGGTCCTCAGGAAGTCCAGCTGCTTGATCTTCACCCTGACCTCCACCCGGACGTCGCCGGCCAGGTCGGTCGGCCCGATCAGGAGCGTGGAGTTCCCCGGGCCGTTCAGGAGCGTCGGCTCCCCGGCCTTCGGGGCCTGACCGGCGCCCTCGGGCCGAGTGGCCGGAGTCGCCGGGGTGACCGGGGAGACCGGGGTGAGCGGAGCCAGGGGGGTGAGCGGGGTGCTGAGGCGGCTCGCCAGCGCCACCGGGTCGATCATCCGGTTCACCATGCCCCGGACCCGGTCCCAGGTGTCCGGTCCCAGGAACTCCTCCGCGCCCTCCGTCAGTTGCCGCCGCGCGTCCGGCCCCATGCCGACCGCGCGCACCACGTCGGTGTCGACCAGCCCGTGCGTCCACACCCGGTCCGGCGGGATCCGGACGACGCCGCTCCCCGGCCCGTGATCGGCCAGCGCGCGCAGGGCGGCCCCGCGCGGCGCGGTCGCGGAGTCGAAGACGTTGCCCGCGTTGGGTGTGTTCCCGGCCGGCGCCTGCGTCCTGGTCTCGGCGATGTCGATGACCGTCTCCATGCCGACCGGGCGCCGGAAGTAGGCGTGCTTGGTGGCCATCACGAAGGGGGGTTCGGTACCGATCGGCTCCTTCCACTCGACCCGGAAGTGCAGGTCCGCGAGTCCGGTGAAGATGCTCGCGTTCTTGGGCTTCACCTTGGTGGTGTTGCCGGAGCCCGCGCGGTTGGACCAGGTCTCCTGGGTGTCGTGGCCGGTGGACCCGGTCAGCGAGCCGCCCGCGTACCAGGGGCCGCCGGAGACCCCGACCGTCGCACGCAGCTGGTGGCCGGAGCCCGTGCCGCCGCCGGTCGCGCCGTCGGCCGCCGAGTGGGTGTGCTCGGTCTGCGTGCCGGTGTTGAACTCGGTGGTCGTGGTGGTGCCGGTGTGGGCGAGCCTCCTGACGGACGCGCCGATCCGGATGGTCACGCCGCCGTCGGAGACCACCAGTTCGCGGCCGGACATCATGGCCTTGAGCTGGTCGTGCAGGGTGTTCGGGGTGAGCACGTCGTAGAGCTTGTGCCGCAGGTCCGACCGGCCCAGTCCGTCCAGCCACTTGACGAGGTTGCGCCCGCCGAACTCCCCCGGGTCGCCGGCCCCGCGCAGGACGGCCTTGCCGAAGTCGAGCGGCTTCGGGCCGGTCCGCGCGCCGTCCGGCACGAACACGTTGGTGATGACGTCGGAGGAGCCGAGCAGGTGCGTCTGCCAGATGCGGTCCGGGACGGCGCGGGGTGCCTCGACGGTGCCGTACTGCGGGGTGACGACCTCCGTCTTCATCGTGATCGGTCCGAGTTTCGTCGTGCTGGGGATCAGGCCGCCCGTCCAGCCGCGGATCTCCACCTCGAACACGGCGTCGGCGTCGGACACGGCGGCCCGCGAGACGTTCTTCGCCCGGTTGACGACGCTGCCGGCGGTCTCCAGGGCGATCCCGGTCGCGGAGTCCCGGCGGTAGGAGTAGTCGACGGTCAGCGTGGTCTTGCCGTCCGTGCCCGGCTTGCCGGTCAGCCCGACGGTGCCGGTGGTGCGTTCCCGCTCGTCGTACGACACGCCGTGGCCGGTCCGGTTCTGCGTACCGACCTCGATCTCGGCGTCGTTCACCTCGCGGCGCAGCAGGGGGGCGTCGTTCAGCCTGGCCCGGACGAGGACCTCGGCCGACCAGCCCGGCCCCCCGACCGGCACCTTGAGCACCCCGCCCCGGGTGAGCTGGGAGAGGTTGGCCTGGAGCGTCTTCGGCCCGAGCTCCTCGGCGAGGGTCCGCTCCAGTTCCCGGGTCACACCGCCGCGCACGACGAAGCGCTTCTGCAACGCGTCGCGGACCTCGCTGAGCAGCTGTCCACCGCCGCTGCGCCCGTCCTCCAGTTCCTTGAACGAGACCACGCTGGAGGCGCCGAGCTCGTTGCGCGGCAGGACGGTCCGCGTCTCCGTCACTGCGGCGGCCTTCGGGGACCGCACGCTGAACTCGGTGCCGACGTCCCCGACGACCTCGTGCGACGCGCCGCGGCCCTCCAGGGTCACCGTGAACCTCACCGTCCCGCGGTGGACGTTCTGCGCGTCACGGATCTTGCTGTTCCCGTAGAGCTTGTCCGCGGCGGAGTCGCGGGAGCCGACGCGGGCCCGCTCCTGGAGGCCGAGGCCGGTGTTGCCGTAGGGCGGGTTGTCGGCCACCGGGAAGGTGACACCACCCTGCTTGACCTTGTGCTTCCCGCTCTGCCGGCGCTCGGAGCTGAACGTGCTGGTCTCGTTCTGGCGGCTGAGGTCGGCGTTGTTGCTCTGCCGCACGAACTCCGAGTCCGTGAGGGTGGCCCGGATGGTCACCTTGAGGTTGCGTCCCAGCGCCGCGTCCTTGAGCACGCCCGGCTTGCTCTGGTCGAAGGAGTTCAGCTCGAACCCCTCCCCGCGGGTCATCGCGCTGAGCCGGGACGCCAGCGCGGGCTGGGTGACGAGCTGCATCACCTCGTCCCGGACGTCCGGCCACAGGCGCCCGTAGTAGTTCTTTCCGGCCCGCTCCAGGTCGGCCCGCAGCTCCCCGACGGAGCCGAGGTCACGGACGACGGTGGACTCCGGCAGGAGGGTGCCCGTGAGCTCGTGCTCCGACGCCGGCCGCGCCTGCGCGTCGGTCCGCGGTGTCGTCCCCGGCGGTACCGCCGGCGGCGTCGCCAGGTCCGACTGGGGCATCAGCGTGCGGAACCCGACCGGTACCTCGACGACGTCGCCCAGCTGCCGGTCACCGTCGTGGACCACCACTTCCAGGTAGCCGTCGCCGTCGAGCATCGCCCCCGGCTCCTTGGTCTTGGTGGTGACCGCGGTCTCCAGCGTCCGGCCCGAGATGTGGATCGAGTCCGAGCCCTTCCGGATGCCGTAGGCACCGCCGACGTTGCGGTCGTCGACGCCGAGCCGGCCGCCGCCCTGGAGCTGCCAGAGCCCGCTCAGGACCTTCCGCTTGAGCCTGGTCGTCACGGAGCCCGCGCCGGTGTTGAACTCGGTCTCCTTGGTGAGGGCCAGCAGGTTCAGCTCGCGGCTGGCGGCCTTCACCTCGATCCGCAGGTCGCTCCCGGGGATCCGCAGGACGACGGACTCGCCGTTGGTCATGCCCTTGAAGTCCTGCTGGAGGCGCTGGTAGCCGAACTCGGCCACCAGCCGGTCGGACAGCGTCGCGGCGTCGCCCTTGAACGCCGCCCGGACGTCGGCGTGCCGGGCCAGCAGGTCGACGACGCCCGCCATGACCTGCCGCTGGACGGGCCGGCCGGGCGGGGTGTTCAGTTCCTGCAGCTCCACGCTCCCGCCCGCGTCCTCCCCCGGCGCCGGGCGCAGCCGCGGCAGGCCCTTGGCGTGCACGTCCAGCATGACGTGGGACAGGTGCAGCCTGGCCTGGGTCCGGTGGCCCTCGGCGAAGTTCTCCGGCCAGGCCTGGTGGCCGGGATCGGCGTCCCCGGCGGAGGCCCGGGTCTCGCGCTGCGGGATGCCCACCTGGACCGGCGTCGCCAGGACGTTCCCGGCCGTCGGGTCCAGCCGGCGGGAGAGGTCCTCGGTTCCGCGCCGGCCGGTCGGCTGGTACCCCACCTCCAGGAGCAGCCTCCCGTCGAACATCTCGGTGACCTCGGTGGTCTTGGAGCGGGAGAAGAACCGCGCCCGGGTCGTCAGCCCCTCCCAGGACATCAGGTCGCCCTGGACCCCGCCGGAGCCCTGGATCCGGAAGAGCTTGAAGAAGTCGAACCGCCCCTGGAGGCCGAGGCCGAGCCGCTTGCGTCCGCCGCGGGTCGTGCCGAGCGTCACGATGCGGTCGCTGCCGCCCTCGTACTCGAACTTCGCCTTCGCCTTCTCCTTCGCCCGGTGCACCAGGTCCGCCACCTCGCCGCGGACGGTGACGGTGCCGTGCCGGGCGTCGGTGCCGACCGGGATGTGCAGGACCTCCCCGCGGGAGAGGGCCGACACCTGGGCCCGCAGGCCGGAGTCGCTGAACAGGCTCTCGGCGAGCGTGCGGGCGAGCGCCTGCCGGTTGACGGTCTCCGGCGGGAGGACCTCGCCGATCCGGGCGGCGAGGTTGCCGACCAGTACGGAGTTCGGCTCACCGAGGCTGGTCACCATGTGCGAGCCGGAGAGCATGCCGGACTCGGTGACGGCGCGCGGGGGCAGCAGTGGCGCCCGCTCCTCGGCCTTGGGCAGGACCGGCAGCACGACGTCCTCACCCTTGGGCGGGGCCGGGATCTCCTGGATCTCCGACTCCTCCTTGGGCTTGACCACGAGCTCCGTGTCGTCGCCGCCCTTGGTCACCGGCCCGGTGTTCTCCTCCTCGGAGCGGACCAGCGGCGCCCGGGTGCCGGAGCCCTGCCCCTGCTTGCCGGACTCGGCGTTCTCCATCTCCTTGATCTGCCGCAGGATCTCCGGCATGTCCTCGTCGGACACCCGCGTCGTGGACGCGCGCTTGTCGCGCACCGGGTGCTCGCGCACGTCCTCGCCGTCGCCGGCCGGCCGCGGGGCCTTGCGCTTGCCCGCCGTCTTCTCCTGGAGCCGCTGCCGCTCCTCCTCGGTCGGCTCCTCCTCCGACGAGTCCTCCTCGTCCCGCCGGCGGAGCCGCTCCCGCTCCTCGGCCTCCAGCCGCTCGGACTCGCGTCGTTGCACCTCCAGCCGCTCCGCCTCCAGCCGCTCGGACTCGCGTCGTTCCGCCTCCAGCCGCTCCGCCTCCAGCCGCTCGGACTCGCGTCGTTCCGCCTCCAGCCGCTCCGCCTCCAGCCGCTCGGACTCCCGCTCGGCCTGCTCCCTGCGGAGCCGGTCGAGCCGCTGCTGCTCCTGCCGGTGCTCCGCGGCGGCGACGGTCGAGTAGCCCTCCTGCTCGGTGTGGTCGAGCGTGATCCGGCGGCCGTTCGCGGGGCCGAACTCGGAGACGGTCGTACGGTCGTTGCGGACGTCCACCAGGGTGACCCGCAGGTCCAGCGCGGCGGCCGTGAGCACGGCGAAGGCGTCACGCACGGCGCGCGGGTCGCGCACGGAGTCCCAGCCCTGCTCCCGCCAGGCGGCGATCTCCCGGTGGAGGTCCTCCACGAAGACCGGCCAGTCCGCCACCTCCTCGCCCAGCCGGCCGGCCCACGCCGCGTACAGCTCATAGGCCTCCCTGCCCAGCTCGGGGTTCTCCCGGAACCGCTGCTCGACCAGCTCGCGCAGGGCCCGCTCGGCGCCGGCCGGGTCGGCGGCCAGCCGCGCGGCCTCGTCCGCGCCGAGCAGCCCGGTCAGCAGCCGCGGATCGTCCTCGACGAGCGCGCGCAGCATCGGCGCGCCGGCCGGCTCCTCCTCCGGCCGGACCGCGTTGCGCCCGCCGGGGGCGCCGTTGTCGGCCGGGGTGGAGTGCTGCCGGGATCCCTCCTGACCCGGCTCGCCCCAGACCTCGGCGATCCGGCCGCCCTCCCGCCGGACGTGCACGGTGACGCCGCCGGCGGTGCCGTGCAGCACGCCGTCGGCCGGCAGCTGACCGGTCCGTCCGGCCCGGTCGAGCACGACGCCCGCCGCGTAGCGGACGTCGTCGGCCGCCCACTCGCGCGGCAGTCCGGGCCCGCGCGGATCGTTCCAGGCGCTCTCGGTGAAGTGCGGCCGGAGCGTCCTGACATCGAACTGCGGCACGACGGGCGGAAGTTGCTCCCCGGGCTGGCGCGGACCGGGCTCGCGCAGCGCCGCGGGGCCGGTGGTCGGCAGCACCCGGTCGGAGTAGCTGGTCACCGGTCCCGCCAGGTCGAACAGCTGCCGCAGCGCGCCGCCGGGCCGGTTCCAGCCGAACCCGGGCAGCAGCTGGCCCACCAGCGTCGAGACGGTGGACCCGGCGGCCTCCTGCGCGGTGAGGCTCCGGAAGGCGCCCGCGGGCTCGGCCACCGGCACCACCGTGACGTTGACCAGCAGCGGCTGCCGGCCGCGGTTGCCCTGGGCCCAGGCCTGCTGGACGTCCTGGTTCACCCGGTCGGTGAAGGCGCGCACCTGCTGCTCCGTCACCCCCTCCTGCGGGCTCACGTGCAGCGGGACGGCGATGTCCACGCCGTGCTGCCCGGAGTTGAAGAGCACCCGCCGGACGATCAACCGGCCCGTACCGGCGGCGATCTGCCGGGTGGCGCCGGTGGCGATCACCTGCTGCTGGTCCCACGCCTCCGTGTGGGCGCCGGGCTGGAGGTCAGTGGGCCGGTAGGCGAGGTGCCGGCCGTCGCGACTGATGCCCTCGATGCGGACGCCGTCCGCCTCGCCGATCCAGCGGTAGGTCCGCTCGTCGATCCGGACCCGGTGGAAGGCCGAGGCGTGCGCGGACTCGACGGCCTGGAGCACGCCCGTGCGGCCCCACTCGCGCGGGAACATCGTGCGCACCGAGCTGCCCTGCGGTTCGAACCAGTGGTTGCGGAACTCCGAGAGCGGCGCGTCGGGGGCGACGGTCGCGTCGAGGAAGCGCACCCGGGCCCGGTAGGTGCCGTTGACGTGGGGGGCGCCGCGCTCGATCACCTCGACGCCGCGCAGCCGGTGCCAGGTGGCGAGGTCCACGGTCGAGCGCGGCGCGAACTCCTGGTGCAGACCGGTGAGGGACTGCCGGTCGCCGTAGCGGGAGACGTCCTGCGCCCGCTGCCCGTAGCGCAGCAGGCTGTCGGGCCGCGCGGGCGCGTAGTCGAGGTCCGGATCGCGCGGCGGCAGCGGGTCCAGGTCGGACAGGCCGTCCCAGGGCGTGGCCGTCCGCCGGGGGCGGGTCGGCGGGGCGGTCGGGGCCGGCGGCCCGGCCGGTTCCGGCTGGGTGTCGGAGGGCCGGAAGGACAGGAAGCGGTCGCCGTGGAGCTCGCCCTCGATGCGCACGCCGGCGTACTCACCGGTCCAGCGGTGGCGTCCGCCGCCGGCCGGGACCACCGCGTTGTGCCGCAGCGCGTCGAGGTAGGCCTGTTCGGCGGCGTAGACGGCGTCGTCCTCGGTCCAGTTGCGCGGGAACAGCCGCCGCCGCTGGGCGGTGTCGGTGGTGAGCAGGTCGCCGGCGGCGCTGCTGGTGCGGACGTCGGCCGAGCGGCGCGGGCCGGGCGGTGCGGCCTCGTACTCGACGTGCAGCACGCCGTTCGGGTGCTGCTCGACGAGCGCCGACGGCCGGCGGCGGTCGGAGCCGGCCGGCGGCAGCAGGTGGCCGCCCTCGGTGCGGCGGTCGCCGTACAGCGAGGACTGCCGGGCGTCCAGGTCGAAGGAGGCCCGGGGCGGCAGTGGCCGGCCGTCGGGGGCGAGGTGGGTGGAGGGGAGCCGGGACGGCTGGGTGCCGAACACCTCGTCGATGGCGGCACCCAGCTCGCGCAGGTTGCGCGGGGCCAGGGTCGGGACGGCGTCGACCCGCTGGGGGCCGATGCCGGCGAGCTGGTCGGCGGAGATCCGGCCGTGTTCGACCCGGTCGGAGCCCATCATCCCGGCGTCGGTGTAGACGGTGTGCCGGTTCTGGTGGCGGCGGTACTCGTCGTCGAGCCCGAGCAGGTGGCCGAGTTCGTGGGCCAGGGTGTCCGGGGTCGATTCGAGGGACCAGGTCTCGTTGTCCTCGTGGAGCCTGCGGCTGAACAGGTCGACGATGTGGACGTGGTGGTTCACGTCGGCCGAGTGGTCGACGAACTCGGGCCGCACCCGCAGCACGTCGCCGTTGGGCAGCCGGTGGCCGGTGTTGTACGCCTGGTTGACGCCCTCCCAGACCCGGTCGATCACCTGGCCGATCTGCTCGTCGGTGAACTGCTCGACGGGGGCGTCGTAGCCGTAGCCCTCCTCGATGCCCTCCTCGGCCGGTTCCCGGCGGATGTGGATGCGCACCACGATCTCGGTGGCGGGGTCGCCGTTCTCCAGGAAGCCGCGCCGCACCTCGTAGCCGCGCAGGTAGGAGGCGGAGACGGATCGCCGGAAGAGGTCGAGCGGGGCCCGGACCTCGCGCGCCGCGGTGACCTGGGCCAGCTCGGTCTCGGCGGGGTCCACCAGCATGGTGAGGTCCTCGCCGTGGTCGGTCCCGGCCGGGGAGGACTCCCGCTCGGACAGCATGTCGGTGTCGTGGCTCGCGGTGTCGTGGCTCGCGGTGTCGTGCCGCTCCGCGCCCTCGTCGGCGATGCGCACGACGGTCTCGCTGTCCGGGCCGTGGTGCGTGGTGTTCCCCTGCTGGTCGGTCACCTCCAGCCGGACGTGCAGGGCGTGCGCCAGCACTGGGGCGAGCGCGTCGCCGAGCCCGGCGTCGTGGGTGCCGTCCGAGGCCGCCAGGGCGTGCCGCAGGGCGCGCAGCTCCTGGGCGGTCGCCGGGTGCGACGCGAGCCCGGGGCGGAAGGCGGTCAGCACCTCGGCGGGCAGGTCCTCGGGGCGGGTCCGCTGGAGGTACCCGGCCGCCTCGGCGGCCATCAGCCGGAGCGCCTCCGGGCGCCCGGTGCCCGGCGGGAGGCCGTGGTGCGCCAGCAGGGCCCCGACCAGTTCGGGCGCGGCGTCCGCGACGGCGTCCAGCAGCGGGTGGCCGTCCGGCGGCGTGAGGTGGGGCGCGGCCGGGGCGGGGGTGATGGCGGGAGACGGGGCGGTGTCCACCGCGATCGGCGGGACGTGCAGCTGCGGCAGGTCCCGCTGGTCGCCGACGCCGCTGACCAGGACGATCCTCCCGTCCACCACGTGGACGGCGAGCTCGACGCCGCCGAAGGAGCCCCGGACGACGTCGGTCACGGTGGCGCCGTGGCGGGCGTCGTGCGCGTCGAGGAGCTGGACCGCGGCCCACCGCGCGTCGCGGGCCGTCCACTCCCGGGGCAGGCTGTGCTCGACGGGCAGGTGACGCGGATCGACGGCGAGGGCCTCGGGGGTGAACCGCTCGTCCAGGCGGCGCAGTTGCAGCGCGGTCTGCTGGTCCCAGCCGGCCAGCACGGCGGGCGGGCGCTCGTCCGGCCGCAGCGGGCCGGGTTCGCGCAGGTCGGCGGGGACGCGGGGGGCGCCCTGCTGGGCGACCAGGTCCGCGAGCGGGGTGGTGAAGTCGTTCAGGGCGTCGGTGATCCCGTGGAACACGTGCTCACCGGCCTGGACGGCCAGCGGGCCGAGGACGTCCGTGGCACCCGACACCGCGTCGGGGCGGACAACCGCCTCGGAGAAGACGTCCGGACGGCCGGGGGCGAAGTCCAGGACGACGGCGATCAGCCTCGGCGGCAGCCCGTTCGCGTCCGCGGTCTCCAGCACCCGCTGCTGGACGTAGTCGTTCACCCGGCTCTGGATCGCGTTCTCGGCGAACGCGAGCTGACGGGGTGTCAGTCGGCCCTCGGCGACCGTGCGTACGGGGACGGTGATCCGCAGGCCCTCCTGCCCGGAGTCGAACAGGACCCGGGAGACGGCGAGCGGGCGGTCGCCCATCCAGGTCACGGTGTCCGGGGAGGTGCGCAGCACCCGCCGCTGGTCCCACTCCGTCATGGGCTGGGTGTCGGTCGGGCGGTGGGCCAGGTGGGCGCCGTCGCGGGCGAGGCCCTCGATGCGGACCCCGTCGGCCTCGCCCACCCAGTAGTACGTCCGGCCGTCCTCCAGGTAGACCCGCTGCTCGGGCGGCACGCCGTCGTGCGCCTCGTCGACGCGGGTCAGCAGTTCCTCGGCCCGCCAGTGACGCGGGTACATGGTGCGTCCGCTTCCGCCGTCGGCGTTGCCGCGGAAGCGCCAGCGGGTCGGGAGCTCGGCGAGCGGGGAGTTCGGGGCGACGGTCGGGTCGAGGAAGGCCACCCGGGCGCGGTAGGTGCCGTTGTGGATCGGCGGGGTGGTCTCGACGACCCGCACGCCGTGCGCCCGGAGGGTGTTCGCCGGGTCCGCCACGTGGCCCGGGTCCAGCTCGTGGTGCAGGCCGGTGAGGTTCTGCCGGTCACCGTAGCGGACGATGTCCTCGGCGCGCTGGCCGAACGATCCGGAGCCCCGTCCCGGGTCGTCGGGGGCCGGACGGTGGGGGGCGCTCAGCGGGGGGTCGACGTCCGGTTGCCGGTCCGCCGGACGGAACGACAGGAACCGGTCGCCGTGGACCTCGCCCTCGATCCGCACCCCGTTGTACTCGCCGGTCCAGCGGTGGCGGCCGCCGTCGAGCGGCACCACGGTGTCGTGGGCCAGCGCGTTCAGGTAGGCCTGTTCGGCCGCGTACACCGCGTCGTCGCCGGTCCAGTTGCGCGGGAACATCCGGCGGTGGACCGGTGCGGTGGTCAGCAGGTCGCCGGCGGCGGAGAGGGTGTCCACCTGCCGGGCCCGGGGGACGGCGGGGGACGCGGAGAAGTCGGCGACCACGACGCCGTTGCGCTCCACCCGGACCACCCGCTCGGGCGCCGTCCGGTCGGAACCGGCGGGGGGCAGCAGGTGGCCGCCCGGGTTGCGGGTGTCGCCGAACAGCGAGGACTGCCGGGCGTCCAGGTCGAAGGCGGCCCGGCGCGGCAGTTCGTGGGTGTTCGGCAGCGTCTGCACGGGGCCGAGCGCCTGCTCGATGGCCGCGCCCAGCTCGCGCAGGTTCCGTGGCGTGAGCGCGAAGTGCATCGGGGTGCCGTCCGGGGTAACGCCGGCGTCCATGTCGACGCGGGCCCGGTCCTGGGCGGCCAGGGTGCCGGCCATCAGTCCGGCGTCGGTGTGGACCGGCCGGGGGCGGACCTCGTAGGAGACGGGCACGGGGTTGCCGTCCTGGTCGGGCACCTCCTCGTGGAGGCGCCGCTCCCGGTACTCGTCGGGGAGGCCGAACAGGTGGCCGATCTCGTGACCCAGGACGGGGCCCTCCGAGTCCAGGCCCCAGAGGTCGTTGTGCTCGCGGACGTCGCCGTCCAGGACGCGGACCTCGTGGTGGGCCCGGGCCGGGTCCTCGACGAACTCGACCCGCACCACCAGGACGTCGCCGTCGGGCAGCCGGTGCCCGGTGTTGTAGTACTCGTCCACGCTCCGCCGGGCACGTTCGCGCAGGTTGCCCAGTGCCTCGGTGTGGTCCTGGCCGGCCGGCAGCTGCGAGGTGTCGAGGTGGATGCGCACCACGGCCTCGACCGCCGGGGTGCCGTCGAGCAGGAAGCCGCGGGCGGCCTGGAAGCGCCGGTGGTGGGTGGAGGTGCTGCTGTGCAGCGCCGGATCGGTGGGCGCGGTGATCTCGACCGGGTCGAGGACCATCGCGAACCTCAGGTCGGGCGCCGGCGCCTCGTGGGCCGGGCGCGGCCCCGCCGGTGCCTCGTCCAGGTCCATGAGGAGCTCGGACTGCGTGTCCTGGTCCCCGGAGCGGCTGCCGGAGCCGTCCTCGGAGCCGTCCTCCCAGCCCATGTCCTCGTCGTCGGAGGACAGCATGAGGTCCAGCGAGTCGGTGGAGGACATGGACTCGTCGGCGTCCGAGTACAGGTCCATGTCCTCGTCCTCGTCGGAGCGGAGGCGGCCGTTCTGCGAACCGTCGCTCCCGGAGCCCTCGTCCGATCCGGGGAAGTGCGGCAGCACCTCGGTCTCGCCGGTGCGGTGGGCCGACCGGCCGGCGCCGCGCTCGGGGATCGGGACGGCGCGCTGGGGCGGCGGAACGTGGCCGTCCGCGACCGTGAAGTCGACGATCCGGCGGCTCCAGTCGCGCACCACCGTGATCTCGACGCCGGCGAACTTCACCCGGACCTGCGAGCCGCCGTCGTCGAGCGCGGTCTCGTTCCCCAGCGGGCGGCCCGCGTAGGCCGCGTAGAGCCTCTCCCCGGCCGTCCACTCCTCGGGCAGGCCCCGGCCGGCCTCGGTCCGCAGCGGGCCGACCTCACCCGGGGGCACCGTGATCGTGGTGAGGTCGGCGACGACGGCCGGGCGCCGGCCGGCTCCGGGGGCCACGGGCTCGGTGAGCGGGGCGGAGTTGCCCCGCACCCGGCCGCCGGGCTGGGTGTCCGCCGGGCGGTGGATCACGTGCCGGCCGTCCCGGGTGATGCCCTCGATCGTGACGCCGTCGCCGGTGCCGGTCCAGTGGACGGCGCCGTTCACGACCCGGTCGTCGGCCTGGTTGCGGGTCGCGTACGCCGTCTGGACGGCGTCCTGGATCCGCCCGGCCCGCCAGTGCGACGGGTAGAACATGGTCGACGGGTGGTCGGCCCGCCGGAACCAGCGGGAGGGGAACTGCGCCAGGTGCGCCCTCGGGGCGACGAACGGGTCGAGGAACCAGGCGGTGGCGCGGTAGGTCCCGTTGGGGTTGGAGTGGAACGAGCGGTTCCCGATCCTGACGCCCGCCCGGGCACCGGCGCGCTCCACCTTGGTGAAGCCCCCTTCCTGGGGCCCGCCGAGGTCCGGTTGGTGGTGGAACCCGGTGAGGGTCTGCCGGTCGCCGTAGCGCACCAGGTCCACCACCCGCTGCCCGAAGGCGTCCGGGAACGGGTGCCACGGCAGGTGCGGGGCCGGACCGAGCCCGCCCTGGTCGTCGGCCGGCCGGAAGGAGACGATCTCCGACACCTCGACCGGGCCGTCCGGCCGCTGCTCGGTGCGGACCTCGACCCGGCCCTCGATCCGCACCCCGCCGTACTCGCCGGTGAACGTCCAGCTGCCGGGGCGCAGTTCGGTGAAGGCGGGGGTCTTCTGGCGGCGGGCGTGCTGGTAGGCCTGCTCCGCCGCGTAGACCGCGTCGTCGGACGACCAGTGCTCCGGGAACATCGTGCGACCGCGGTCCACGGGCCGGCCGGCCGGCCCGAGCGCGAGATCGCCGGCCAGCCGGTGGTGGACCGTCGTCGCCTCGGGGGCCCGGCCGTCGAGCACCCGGAAGGTGCCGTTGCGGTTCTCCGACCCCGCGATCCGCTCCGGCCGCGGCCGGTCCGAACCCGGCGGCGGGAACAGGTGGCCGCCGCCGTCGCGCCCGGTGCCGTACAGCGCGCCGCGGCGGGCGTCCTCGTTCACCTGCGGCCGCGGCGGGTGGGTACCGCCCGGGGCGGGCCCGCGGTCGGCGCCGAACGCGGTGTCGATCACGGCGCCCAGCTGGCGCAGGTTCCGCGCCTTCAGGACCGGCCGCGGGTCCTCGTGGTTCTCGGTGCCGGGCGGATTGTCGGTGTCGAGCTTGGTCCGGCCGAAGCGGTCACGGGTGGTGGCGCCCATCATCCCGCCGTCGTCGTGGACCGCCCGGACCCGGCCGGGGCGGGAGAGCTCGCGGTACTCGTCCGGCAGCCCGAGCAGGTGGCCGACCTCGTGGACGACGGCCTTGGCCGGGGTGTCCAGGCCCCAGTTGAGGGCGTTGGGCCGCGGCTGCGTCGGGTGGACCTGCACGGTGTGGTGCGCTTCGCCGGGGGTGCGCACGAACGCGAGCTTCACCCGCAGCCGGTCGCCGCTCGGCAGCCGCTGGCCGAGGTCGTAGATCTCCGCCATCCCGGCGCGGGCGTTCTTGGCCAGGTCCTTGAGACCGTCCTTGGTGGCCCGCTTCGCCATGTCCAGGTCGCCGGTGTCCAGGTAGACCTTGACGGTCACCAGTGACTCGGTGTCACCGTCGGCGAGCCTGACCCGGCTCACCGAGAAGCGCTGGAGCCACCGCTCCTCCAGGCTGCGCTCGAAGGGGTCCGTCGGCGGAACGACCTCACGGGTCGCGAGCACCCGGTGCTGCTCCGGCGCGGGCTTGGTCAGCTGCTCGGGGAGGCGCTGGTCCGGCTGGGCCCAGAAGTCGGTGATCCGGCCGTCCTCCACCCGCACGGTGAGCTTCACCCCGGCGAACGCGCCGTGGCGCAGCGTGGGCGCGGCCGTGCCGCCGTCCGGCACCGGGCCGACCGGGACGCGGGCCGCGAAGCGCGCGACCACGCTCGCGGCGTACCGGGCCTCGTCGGCGGTCCACTCGCGCGGCAGGTGGCGGCCCTCGGTCGGGCGGTCCCACGCGTCGGCCGTGAAGAGCGCCCGCACCCCGTGCAGCATCGTCTCGCCGGACACGGTCTGCGGCGGCGCCTGCTGCCGCACTGCGGCCAGGACCTCGTCCAGGCCCGTTGCGGTCACGGCCTCGTGCAGCCGCGGCACGGCCTGCTGGAGGGCGAAGCCCTGGCCGGGGACGTAGTGGACCTCGGTGGCGTCGTCGTCCCGGGTGAACCTCAGCCCGAGTTCCACCCGGGTGGTGCCGTCCTGATGGCCGGCCAGCAACCGGCCGGCGGCCCGGTGCAGCTCGATCTGGGCCCGCGTGAAATCGGGCTGGGAGAGGTTCTCGGTGCCCCTCGGCCGGACCCGGGCGGTGAGCCGGACGACCTCCGTGCCGTCGGACATCAGGTCGCGGTGAACCGAGACCGGTCCGAAACCGGCCAGTTGCACCTCGGCTCCCCGGCCGACCGTCGCCGCCGTGCCGACGTCGTACCTCGGGTCCCGGACCGACTGGTACGGAGACGGGCGGTGGCCCATGAGGCTGCCGTCCGCCAGGTACATGCCCTCGATCCACACACCGTCGACGTAGCCCAGCTTGAAGGTGACGCCGTTCTCGACGCGCACCAGCTGGGTGCTCCCGAGCGCCTCGTCGACCCGGGCGGCGAGGTGGGCCTCGGTCCAGCCCTTCGGGTAGTAGACGGTTCCGGGGTCGAGCAGCGACCGGCTCCAGCGCGAGGGGAAGGCCGCGAGCGGCGCGCCCGACTCGACCGAGGGGTCCAGCTGCGCCTTGAAGACGCGGACCGTGCCGTTGGGCAGGGTCTCCTGCCGCTCGCCGTCCTGGAGGGCGGGCGGGCGCCGCGGGCCGCCCTTGAGCGTGCCGTCGGTCTCGGTGGGCTGCCAGGCGTTGTGCCGGGCGAGCGGCGCGGCGGCGTTCGCCGGGGCCGTCGTGGTGGCGGCGGCCGGCGGCGGCACGGGGGTGTCGGAGCCCGGGGGTGCCTGCGGGAGGACCTCGTCGTCGGGGGTCCGGGGCGGTGTCACGGTCTCGTCGGCCGGGTGGACGACGGGCGTGTCCCGGCCGAGCAGCACCGAGGCGATACTGCCGGTCTGCCGCGGGGTCCGGGGGGCGGGCTCCTGCACCACGTGCCGGCCGGCGTCGTCGGCCCCGGCTGGCGGGCGCGGTGCGACGGGCGGCTTCGGGTCCGGCTGGGGGACGGTGTGGTCGCCGGAGGTGGTGGTGACCGGTGCCGGTCGGCCGCGGTCGCCACCGGCATGGGCCGTCGCGGTCGCGGTGGCCGTCGCATGAGTGACGGTGGTCGTGGTGGTGCTGTCGCCCCGGTTCCGGGGGGCGCCCAGCCCGTCGCCGCCGGACTCGGTCGGCACGGGCGGCGTCGGACGCTGCCGGCCCGGGGTGCTCTTCCGGGGCGCCTCCTGGCCCGGCGCCTCCGCGGGCCTCCGCTCCGGCGGCTTCTGGTCCGGAGCCTTCTGCTCGGAGTCCTGCGGCCGGGGCTTCGGCGCGGCGGCCGCGGTGCCCTCCGACTCGACCTTGGCCGGCGTCGCGGGGGCGATCCCGTCCCCGGCCTTCGCCCCGCCCTTCTTGGGCGCCCCGCTGGAGGTCTCGTGGTCGGCCGGCACCAGGGTGTCGGTGCTCCCGCCGACGGTGCGGGTGAGCGTCTCGGCCAACGACAGGTGGTCGCCGCCGCGCTCCTCGGCCAGGAAGTCGACGTAGGGCAGCAGTTGCTGCATCCACTCGGCCACCTCGTGGTCGGCGGGCGGGGTCTTGATGTCCACGCCCGAGACGTGCGACAGGCCCTTCGCGACGTCCTCCAGCGAGTCGATCCGGAAGCTCTTGGCGAACTCGAAGGCCTCCGGGTGGCCCATCCGCGGCACCGGGAAGGGCACGATCTTGCCGGACGCCATACTCGCGAGCGCGGCGAAGCTGATCGGGTGGTAGAGCGGGAAGTGCTTGCCCGCGCCCTCCTTGACGGCCTGGAACTGGGTGCGCTGGACCAGGTCGGCGTAGCCGTGCATCAGCGGCGAGGTGCCGAGGTGCAGGACGTGGCCCATCATCGCGGTCATCATGCCGCCGACGAAGCTGCCCGCGGTGACGGTGAACTCGTGGTTCTCGCCGAAGATGAGGTTGTAGAAGCCCTCGCTGAGCACGTTCTGGGTGCCGGACTGGATGTAGTTGCCGAGCGCCAGTCCGAGCTGGAACATCTTGTTGCCCTGCGTCAGGCCGTCGGCGAGGTCCGGCAGGTGCTTGCCCAGCGCGGCGATCTGATGTTCCGTCAACGCCTTTCCGGCGTTGCGCTCCTGGGCGAGGACATCGCCGAGCGCCTCCTTGAGGCCCTCGCTGGCCGCGCCCCGGGACAGCACGCTCTGCTGGGCCTTGCCCACCCACTTCTCGGCGAACTTCTCGCCCAGCTCGCGGCCGAGCGCCGCGGCCTCCTTCTTCCCCAGCTGCTCGCCGAGGTGCTTGACGAAGGTCTTCTCCATCTCCTTGACGAAGGTGGCGCCGAGCGTGCCCTTGCCGGTCTTCCCGAAACCCGCCTGCAGCTGCTCGGCGGACGCCTCCATGAGGCTGCCGAGGTCCCGGGCGAACGCCGTGGCCTGCGCCTTCTTCAGGGCCTCGTCGGCGAGCCCCTTCGAGGTCTCCTTGCCGATCGTGCCGAGCGCGCCCTTCTCGCCGGACGCGGCGGCCGCCTCGGCGGCGGTCTTCAGCGTCCCCTTGAGGCTCTTCAGCTCGCCGTCGACCAGGTAGTCGGCGAGCTGGTCCGCGATCAGCCGGCCGCCGCTCTTGCCGAGCAGCCGTCCCAGCAGCTTGCCCAGGCCCAGGCCCAGCAGGTCGAGCGGGCCGCCGAGGACACCGCCGATGACGCCGAAGAGCACCGCCTGCTTGGTGTACTCCTTGTCGATCTCCTTGCGGTTGCCCTGGCCGATCTGGAGGTTCTGGATGATGCCGTCCATCAGCAGACCGCCCACGATGCCCGAGAAGGTGTGCATCGCGATGGTCTTGAGCAGGTACTTCATCAGGGCCGTCAGCGCGACCTTGGTGAGCAGCTTCTTGAGCACCAGTCCGGACAGGCTGGTGCCGAAGCTGAACGGCGCCCAGAAGATCGCCAGTGCGATCTCGACCAGCAGCTGCACCAGCTGGGCGATCGCCATCCACTTGGTGTACTCGACCGCGTTGGCCACGTCGCCGGCGCAGTCCGCCAGCGCCTTGGCGGTCTTGGCCGCCGCCGAGACGTAGTCCTCCCCGGCCTTCCCGCCGGTGCCGGAGCGGCCGATGAACGCGTTCATCTGGTACGCGAACGTGGTGGCGGCCTGGCCCTTGAACTGCCGGGCACAGGCGATCGCCACCTTCTCGATCAGCGCCCGCAGCTCCGGCAGCTCCTTGTGCAGCTGCTCGTAGGCGTCCCGCACCTCACGCAGGTCCCCCTCCTTGATCTCCGGCCAGGGCATGCCGGTGATGATCGTGAAGAACCGTGCGGTCGATTCGTTGACCTCGATCGAGGAGTGCGCCACGGGAACTGCCTGCCGTTTCCGGTTGTGCGTAGGGTCGGGCCGTCGGCTACGGGTGGATCAGAAGCCGTTGGCGAGGTCGTTCGCGTGGTCGCCGGCCCGGTCGAGGGTGACGGCGAGGAGCTCCCCGTTCTCGCCGACCGAGCCCACGGTGGAACCGATCCTCAGGAGCAGCTCGTAGAGGTTCTTGGTGCCGTCGTCGACCTGGGCGTGGTACTGCATGCCGATGTCGTCGTTGCCGCCGACGCTCAGGTTGATCTCGTTGATGTGCTCGGCCTCGGTGGTGAGCTGGGCGACGAAGCCCTTGAGCTCGAAGAACTCGGCGAAGCTCTTCCTGAGCATCGCCGTCTTCTCGGTGGTGTTCTGGCTAGCCACGGAACTCCTCCTGGCGGTCCGTCTTCTTCCTGCGCTCCTCGGCGTCGTGGCCCGGACGCATCGCCCAGAGCGGTTCGAGGATCTCGTCGAGTTCGGTGCCGCCGGTCATCGAGAGCCGCAGCGTCTCGCCGATCCCGTCGAAGCGCGAGATGCGCTCGGCGACCTGCTGGCCGACGTCGGCCCGGGCCTCGTTGAGGACGTCGGTGAGCACCTTGGCGAGCTCGGCGGGGGCCATGTCGCGGTAGTCGTTGGTGTGGAAGGTCATCGAGACGACCTGTCCCTGCGAGCCGACCTTGACGGTGACCATCCGGTCCTTGGAGGTGACCGAGCCGGTGAGCTCGTTCATCTCCTGCTGCATGGCCTCGGCCCTGGCCAGCTCGGTCTGCATGTCCGCCATCGCCTGGGCGATCTGGTCCGCGAACGGATTGCTCATGCGCTGTTCCTCGTCTCTCCTCGTGGTGGGTGCCGCCCCCGTTCGGCCCGGTCCGCCGGACGGGGCGGCACCCGGCTGCGGTCAGCGTCCGATGACGCCGTGCACGGCACCGGAGTCGGTGCCCCAGACCTCTTCGTCCTCGGCCAGCCAGGTCGTGCGGCGGCGGTCCTTGTCGTTGCCGGCGCCGCCCGCGCCGGCGCCGCCCATGCCGCCGCCCGGCATCATCGGCATCCCGCCGGACGTGGTGGCGGTCCCCCGGCCGGTCAGGGCGGCCTGCTCCTGGGCCGCGGCGCGGGCGGCCCGCTCCGCGGCGACGCGCTCGGCGTTGGCCTGGTCGACCGCGGCCTTGGTCGCGGACGGGTCGCCGCCCGCGGCCAGCGCCCGGTTGCTGAGGCCGCCGCCCATCCCGGCGAGCATCGGGCCGCCGCCGAGGCCGAGCGAGCTTCCGCCGCCCGGGCCGCCGGTGCCGAGGCCCATCGTGTTGTAGGAGAAGCCGCCGCTGCCGAAGCTGTTGGGCGTCAGCAGGTTGTCACCGCCGCCGCTGTCGTCGCCGCCCGCGGAGTAGCGGTCGGCCAGCAGCTGCCGGTACTGCGAGACGGTGTTGCCCTGGCCGTCGCGCAGGATGCCGTCCGGGCCGATGGTGTAACCCGGGCCGGCGACCATCGGGTTGCCGTTGGCGTCCAGGACGGGGTTGCCGCTCTCGTCGACGATCCGCCCGTCCTTGGTGATCACGGAGTTGGGGGGCACGACCACGGGCCGGTTCGAGCCGGTGCTGCCCGGCAGGAGGCTGTCGGGCAGCGGACCGGTGTTGAGGTCGGGGAAGGGATTGCCGATGAGGTTGGGACCGTTGCTGCCGGTCCCGTTGGTGCCGAGGTTGAGGTTGGGCGGGGTGGTGCCGTTGGTGCCGAGGTTGAGGTTGGGCGGAGTGGTGCCGCTGTTGCCGAGGTTGAGGTTGGGCGGAGTGGTGCCGCTGTTGCCGAGGTTGAGGTTCGGCGGAGTGGTACCGCTGTTGCCGCTGTTGCCTCCGCTGCCGCCGCTGCCGCCGCCGACACCCTTGATGTCCTTGATGTCGGGGCCGCCGCCGAGGTCCTTGACGTCGGGGCCCCCGTCCTTGGTGTCCGGACCGCCGCCGATGTCCTTGATGTCGGGAGCCCCGTCCTTCGTGGGGTCCTTCGTCGGATCGTCCTTCGCCGGCTGCTTGGGGTCGGGCATGATGAGCGGGAACGGCTTCAGCGGCGCGGCGGCGCCCGAGGCGGAGCCGTAGGCCACGCCGATCGCGCTCAGCGCGTCGTCGGCCGCCTTGTCGAGGTGGGTCACGACGTTGGCGACCCACACCTCCCGGGCCCGCTTGTCCACCTGGGTCCAGAATTCGACCGTCGCGGGGTCGCCGAACGCCGCGCCCTTCAGGGTGAACGTCAGGCTGTCGACGCTTCCGATACTGCCCATGTCGTCGCCCGTGCCCTTGGTCTTCTCGTCCCAGTGCTGCCACGCCGGGGACTTGGGGTCCTTCAGGTCGACCGTCACCGTCCCGCCCTTGAGCCCGTCCAGGATCGCCTGGGTCACCGCGTTCGTGGGCCAGGCCAGGGGCGACGCCCACCAGTTCTGGAAGCCCGTCCACAGCGCCGCGATCTGTGTTTCGACCGCGGTCTTGCACGGCGTCAGGTAGGAGCCGACGTCCGCCATCCGGATGATCCGGTTGTCGGCGTCGATCTCGTTGCGGAACGCCAGCAGCAGGGCGCGCAGGGCGTTCGCCGCGCTGCCCTGCCAGTCGCCGCCCTCCTCCCCGATGCCCTTCACCCAGTCCGTCCCGATCTTGGTGATCCAGCCGTCGAGGAAGTAGGTGAAGTCCCGGAGGTTGTCCGCCGCCTTGGTGAAGCCGGCCGGGTCGAGCCGGTCGTTGGCCTTGATCGTGCCGTCGATGAAGCGTTCCAGCGGCGCCCTGCTGCCCGTCCACGCCGCGAACTTGGCCCCCGCGCCGTCGAGGTTCGGGTAGTGGATGTTGGTGCCGACGACATAGCTGGCGTGGTACACCTTCGACGTACTCATGGTGTAGGTGAAGTACCAGGCCACCCAGCTGTCGAGGGACAGCTGGCTGCCGTCACCCTTGACGCCCTGCCAGCCGTCGACGGCCTCGTGCTTCCGGTCGCCCGGCTTGAGCCACGGCTTCTCGTCGTCGCGCACCGACTCGCGGGTGGCCGGCTTCGCGTCGGCCGTCGACCCGAGGAAGGTCAGCGCGTCCTCCCAGATGTGCCCCATGGCATCCCCTCTCGCGGCCGAGCCCGACCGGACGTGGCGCGGGGCCGGCCCGTTCCCGGGCCGACTCCGCGGTGGTGGCGGGGGATCCCCCGCCGGATTACTTGGTGCCGGGGTTCAGCGTCCGCCCGGCCAGCTTCATGAACTGCGCGTAGTCCAGGGAGTCGTCCAGCGCGTTGTTCAGGTAGCGGTCGGCGAGCTGGAGATCGATGATCAGCGTCTCGAACTGGCCGACGACCGTCCCGAGCATCTTGGCGACCGAGTCGTCATAGGCCTTGAGCGTGGTGGCCAGCGTGCCCGGAGCCGTGAAGTTGCCGGAGTTGTTGCCCGTCAGGAACGGCGTGGTGCCGTCGGCGTAGGCCCTGAGCTCCCGCACCGGCAGGGACGTCTTGACGTCGTCGAGGAACGCCTTGATGGTCGTGCCGGAGAACTTCGCCAGGAAGCCGTCGGTGATCGTGACGGTCCCGCCGTCGTTGTCCCCGTTCCCCTCGTCCGCCACGCCGGTCAGCCCTGGACGTGGTCGAAGTGGGTGCTCGCGCGCATGTCCGCGTCCTTGATGGCGTTGCGGATCTCGGTGAGCGCGTTGTGGGCGTTGACGATCTTTCCGCCCATCGCCACGTCGGCGTCGTGGAGCGTCGTCGCGAGGGTGCCTGCGGCGACCGAGAAGTCACCCACCAGCTCGACGTTGATCTTGCTGGCGAGGTAGGACCTGAGGTCCTCCATCTGGTCGTGCATGGTCTTGGCGTGCGTCTCCAGATCGTTGATCGCGGAGTCGATGCCGGCGTAGTGCAGCGACATGTGGCCTTCGGCCATGGTGGGTCCCCTTCTGATCGAGCGGTCGGTGGGTGGGTACGGAGGTCAGCGGGCCGAGCCGGGGTTCAGGACGCCCTCGACGTAGGCCGCGGGACCCGGCTCGCCGCCGAGGCTGTTGGTCGCGACCGTCAGGGTGTGGTCACCGGTCGTGGAGAAGATCTGGCTGGTGTCGCCGAACTTCCCGTGGAAGGCGTCGTAGTCCCGGCTGACCTTCGCGTACTGCTCCAGCCAGGCGTTGATGTTGTTCTGGAAGGTGGTGCTGGCCGCGCCCTCGAAGCTCTCCCGGATGGCGGTGTTGATGTCCTCGATGTAGGTGGCGGTGGTCCTCATCGCCGCGTACTTCTGCTCGACCTGGGTCCTGATGTCCTGCAGGACCTGCTGGCTGACCGTCGTCTGCTGCGCCACGTGCGTACCTCCTCCGGTGCCGTCGGCCGCTCCCGGCCGGCGGGATTCGCCGCGGGCCGGTCGGGCCGGCCCGCCAGGGTGAACGGGACGGCCCGGTGCGGCGGTTCACCCCGCCCCGCGCCGTCCCGGATCAGCGCGTGCAGTGGCCCTCGCCGGTCACCGCCGGCTGGACGACGCCGCCCGCCAGCGGTGCCGGGTCCAGGCTGGGGCCGGTCGGCAGCAGGGACAGCACCCGCCCGGGCACCGCCGTCGGCGCGGCCTTCGGGTAGCCGAGCCGTTCGGCCACCGCCGGCGAGGCGAGCGGGTACTTCACGCCCGCGTCGGTGACCAGGTACAGCGTGCCGCCGTAGCCCGCCCCGGACAGCGCCCGGACCAGCGCGCCGCCGCCGGGGCGCACCGCGATCCGGTCGGCCGGGGTGCAGCTGGGCAGCACCCCGGGCTGGAGCACCGGCGGCAGGCCGAGCACCGGGGCGGCGTCCAGGACGGACACGTCCAGCTCCCCGCCGGCGTCGGCCGGCCGCAGCGCCGCGCACAGGGCCTGCTCGCCCCGGGGCGCCAGCGGCGCCGGGGGCCGGCTGGGCAGGCCCTCGGGGGTGAAGGCCGCCGCGGCGGAGGCCGGCGCGGTGTGCGCGGCGAGGTCGGCGGCGCCGGCCGGCGCGGGCGTCACCGGGCCGTTGCCGTAGGCCTCCTGCTGGGTGCGCGGATCGCCCAGCAGCAGGGCGAACTGGGTCGGGGTGACGGCCACCAGGCCCTGCTCGGCCAGCAGGTAGCGCTCCTCGCCGGTGCCGGTGAACAGCTGGCCGACCCGGGTCGGCCGGCCGGAGAGCGCCGGGCCGTCCTTGCCCCGCCCCGGCACGTCGGGGGCGCGCAGATCCGGTCCGGCGGGGAAGGCGGCCAGGAAGGAGGCGGTGACCGGCACCGGGGTGACGGAGCCGTAGCCGAGCGCCCGCACCGCGCCGCCCGCCGCGTCCACCGCGAACCGGCGGCCGTGCCAGAGCAGGTGGACGGCGCCGTCCGGCCCGGCGACCAGGACACCCTGCTCGCCGGCCGGCCGGCCGCTCTGCCGGGTGCCGATCGCGACCGAGAGCTGCGGGGCGGGCCTGGCCGCCGGGGCCCCGGTCCCGGCGGCCACCGTCCGCATGCTGCAGAGCAGCCAGTCGGCGCCGCCCACGGCGTTCGCGGCGGGCAGGCCGTCGGGGGCGCCGACGATGCCGACCGGGGTGCCGCGCCCGGTGCCCTCCAGCGAGCGGGCCGAGACCTGGTCGACCTTCAGCTGGTCGCCCGCCAGCAGCCGCGCGCTGGCCTCGTTCAGCACGGGGTGGAGCAGGCCGCCGGCGTAGACGTAGCGGGCACCGCTCTCCTTGACCACCACCAGGGTGCCGGGCTGCTTCCAGCCGCTCGCGCCGCCGGGTTTGACCAGGCCGTAGACGCCGGCTCCGGCACCGATCAGCAGGGCGACGGCGAGGCCGATCGCGGCGCCGCGGTTGGTCCGGCCGACGGGGGTGTCGGGGGCGTCCGGCTCGGCGCGCAGGACGCCGGCGGCGACCCGGCTCATCACGAACAGGTGGGCCTGCACCTGGTCGCGTCGGGACTGCATCGCGGTGGTCCTCCTCGCTGCGGGACACCTCGGGTCGGATGCCTCGGGTCGGATGCCTGGGGTCGGGTCGGTCCTGCGGGGGCCGGGCGGGTTCAGCCCGCCAGACCGCGCATCGCCCCGTAGAAGCCGAAGACCTGGAGCGCGAGCGGCAGCAGGGCGAGCGCGGCGAGCGAGTGCAGCAGGTCACCGGCCCGGCCCCAGTAGGGCAGCAGCCGCCGGCCGGGCAGCGTCCAGGCGGCGGCGCAGAGCCCGCCCGCGACGACGGCCAGCACGGTGAACACCCCGAGCCGCCCGCCCGGCGCGGCGTCCCAGCCCGCCCGCACGGCCAGCAGGCCGAGCCCCAGCGCCCCGGGCAGCAGCAGCGCGAGCCGCTGGCGCAGCCCGCCGATGTCGCGGGCGTGCAGCAGCACCAGCACCGACAGGTCGGCGGCCATCACCGTGGTGCCCCACCCGTCGTCCTGGGCCAGCGCCAGCACCGTGAGCGCGATCGCGCAGGCCGAGCCGACCGCGATGAAGAACCCGACCAGGTAGCTGTCCGCGACCAGGCTGCGGGCGAGCACGTCGTCGGCCGGGAACGGCTCGATCTCCTCCTGGAGCTCGTCGGCGTTGCGCGGCAGGGCGGGCAGCCGCAGCCCGGCCAGCTTGAACGACAGCGCGGGGACGAACGCGCCGAACAGTACGGCCACGGCGGCGACCCCCGCGGCGACATGGGTGGCCGTCAGCCCGTACGCGGCGAGCGCGCCGGCGGCGAGGGCGAACACGGCGCTCGTCAGCAGCCCGGCGAAGAACGGCCCCGAACCGACCAGGGCCAGCGCCACGGCGGTGGCGCCGACCGCCGCCGAGCCGCCCGCGAGCAGCCGGGCCGGGCCGGTGACCCCGGGGACCAGCGCGGCCGCCGCCGCGGCGTGGCAGACCCCGGCGGCGGCCAGCGCCGTCCCGGCCGGGGAGTCGCCGACCAGCCGGGCCGCCACGGCGCCGCCGGCCAGCAGCAGCACCGCGACGACCGCGGCGGCGGCGCAGCGCGGGCCGTCCGGGCCGGGCCGGGCGAGCAGCAGCAGGCCGCCGGCCAGCGTGAGCACGGCGAGGACCAGTGCGAGGTGGTGGGTGACCCCGGGCCGCCAGGAGTCGCCGCGGGCGGTGGTGCCGGTGCGGATGCCGTCCACCAGGTCGTCGAAGTGCACCTCGGGCAGCGTGTCCCGAACGGGGCGCAGGAACAGCTCCTCGCCGTCGGCCAGCCCGATCTCCTCCAGGGTCCGCTCCTCGTCGAGGGGCGGACCGCCGAGGCGCTGCAGGACCCAGCCCGAGTGCTCGGTGCCGCTCTCCGCGACGTCGGGGCCGGCGTAGCCGAGGACGGCCGGCAGCAGGTCGGCGAGGACCACGTCGCCGGGCAGGACGAGTTCGAAGGCGGTGCCGGGGGCGCGGAACCTCAGCCGTACCAGTCCTGTCGCCGCCGTGCTGGTGCTCACCTGTCGCGTCTCCCGTCTGCCCGTGCTCCCGTCACACAGGTACGGACCGCGCCGGGCGGACGGTTCACCCGCCGCGGCGCAGGCGCGCGGTGAACCGCCGGAGCCCCGCGGGCCGTAGGCCCGAGTGCGGTGCGGCCCGGGCCGTCGGGCCCGCCGCCACCGGCGTCGGCGCCGGCGCCGTGAGAGGAGAGCCCCCGTTGAGCGTGGTCCTGGTCGATCGTCCGCCCCGGCGCCCCGGACCGGCGATGCCGGACGGTGAACTGCAGTTGCAGGAGCCGCCGGTGCTTCCGGAGGCGCAGAGCGGCATGTCCAACATGATCGCCATGGCGCCGATGGCGCTGAGCTCGCTCTCGATGGTGATGATCTTCCTCAATCCGCAGGGCGGCGGCGGGCCGCTCACCTATGTGGCGATGGGCATGATGGGCCTGTCCGCCGTCGGCATGCTGGTGACCCAGCTGTTCCGCAGCGCCAGCGACCGCAAGCGCCAGCTGCGCGGCGAGCGCCGCGACTACCTGCGCTACCTGTCCCAGGTGCGCCGCCAGGTCCGCCGCCACATCGTGGACCAGCGGCTGGCGCTCGCCTGGCGCCACCCCGCGCCGGACTCGCTCGGCTCGCTGGTGCGGACCTCGCGGCTCTGGGAGCGGCGGGCGGCCCACCCGGACTTCGGCGACGTCCGGATCGCGACCGGCTCCCAGCGGCTGGCGGTCAAGCTGGCCCCGCTGGCCACCCAGCCCGTCGAGGACCTGGAACCGCTGTGCGCGCACGCGCTGCGCCGCTTCATCCACGCCTACGGCTCGATCGCCGACCAGCCGATCGCCGTCCATGTGCGCGGCTACGCCCATGTGCTGCTGCGCTGCGAGCACCCCGCGCCGGACGCCGACCCGGCGGAGACCGCCCCGCCCGCGGTGGAGCCGGCCGAGGCGGCCGACCCCGGACCGGCCCGCGCGCTGGCCCGGGCGATGATCGCCCAGCTCGCCTTCTTCCACGCCCCGGACGAGCTGCGCGTCGCGGCCGCCGTCTCCCCCGGACTGCGCGAGGAGTGGGCCTGGCTGAAGTGGCTGCCGCACGCCCTGCACCCCACCGAGACGGACGGCGCCGGCCCGGTGCGCCTGGTCGCCGACTCCCTGGTGGAGCTGGAACAGCTGCTGGGCCCGGAGTTCACCGACCGGCCGCCGTTCGAGCCGGAGACCCAGCCCGGCCGGGACGAGCCGTTCACCGTGATCGTCCTGGACGGGGTGAAGCTGCCCGGCGGCAGCCGCGCCCTGCTCGCCGGGTACCGCAACGCCGTGCTGCTGGACGTCTCCGGGGCGGTGGAGTGGCAGCACGCGCCGTTCCGGCTGCGGCTGCGGATCACCGGCGACCGGCTGGACCTGGTCACCGCCGACCGCAACCGGCGCGACGAGACCACCCCGCTCGGCCGCCCGGACGCGCTGGGCCTGCCGGCCGCCCGCCGCTACGCCACCACGCTCGCCCCGTACCGGCTGGGCGACGCGGTGGACGTCTCCGAGCCGCTCAGCACCGACTTCGACCTCACCTCGCTGCTGGGCATCAACGACCTCCACCAGCACGACGTCGCCCGCAGCTGGGCCGAGCGCCCGCGCGGACGGCGGCTGCGGGTGCCGATCGGCGTCGGCGCGGACGGCAAGCCGGTGGAGCTCGACCTCAAGGAGTCGGCGCAGGGCGGCATGGGCCCGCACGGCATGCTGATCGGCGCCACCGGCTCCGGCAAGTCCGAGCTGCTGCGCACCCTGGTGCTCGCGCTCGCGCTCACCCACTCCTCGGAGACGCTGAACTTCGTCCTCGTCGACTTCAAGGGCGGGGCGACCTTCCTCGGCCTGGACCAGCTCCCGCACACCTCGGCCGTGATCACCAACCTCGCCGACGAGGCCGCCCTGGTGGACCGGATGCGCGACGCCCTGCACGGCGAGCTGAACCGCCGCCAGGAGCTGCTCCGCTCGGCCGGCAACTACAGCTCGCTGCTGGACTACGAGACCGCGCGGGCCGGCGGCGCCCAGCTCGACCCGCTGCCGACGCTCTTCGTGGTGGTCGACGAGTTCAGCGAACTGCTCTCCGCGCACCGGGACTTCATGGAGCTGTTCATCATGATCGGCCGGCTCGGCCGCTCGCTGGGCGTGCACCTGCTGCTCGCCTCCCAGCGGCTCGACGAGGGCCGGATGCACGCCCTGGAGTCCCACCTGTCCTACCGGGTCGGCCTGCGCACCTTCTCCGCCATGGAGAGCCGGGGCGTGCTGGGCGTGCCCGACGCCTACCAGCTGCCCTCCCAGCCCGGCAACGGCATCCTGCGCAGCGACATCGCCACCCTCACCCGGTTCAAGGCCGCCTACGTCTCCGGGCCCTACCGGCGCCGGCGCGGCGCCGTCCAGCAGGCCGCCGTGGCCGGCCAGATCGTGGCCTACGGCACCACGTACATCGCGCCGCGCGATCCCGACCCGGAGGTGCTGGCCGCCGAGGAGGCCCGGGAGGCGGCCGAGGAGGACGCCCCGAACCTGCTGGACCTGGCGGCCGCGCGGATGCTCGACGCCGGCCCGCCCGCCCACCGGGTCTGGCTGCCCCCGCTGGACGTCCCGCCCACCCTGGACGAGCTGCTGCCGCCGCTCACCCCCACCGCCCGGCACGGCCTGGCACCCGACGGCCGCCCGGCGGCCGGCCCGCTGACCGTCCCGGCGGGCGTGGTGGACCGCCCGTTCCAGCAGCTGCGCGAGCTGCTGACCGCCGACCTGTCGGCCGCCGGCGGCCACGTAGCCGTCGCGGGCGGCCCGCAGAGCGGCAAGAGCACCCTGCTACGCACCCTGATCACCGCGCTGGCGCTCACCCACACGCCGCAGGAGGTCCAGTTCTACTGCCTGGACTTCGGCGGCGGCACGCTCTCCTCGCTGCGCGGGCTGCCGCACGTCGGCGGCGTCACCGGGCGCCACGACCCGGAGCGGGTCGGCCGGACGATCGCCGAGGTCAACGGCATCATCGCGCGGCGCGAACTGCGCTTCGCCCAGCTGGGCGTGGAGTCCATGACGGCCTTCCGGCGCCGCAAGGCGGCCGACGACCCGGAGCTCGCCGACGACCGGCACGGCGACGTGTTCCTGGTCATCGACGGCTGGAGCACCCTGCGCCAGGAGTTCATGGACCTGGTGGCCGCGCTGACCCCGATCGCCTCCCGCGGCCTCAACTACGGCGTGCACCTCGTCGTCGCCACGGCCCGCTGGGGCGAGCTCTCCAGCAATGTGCGCGACCAGTTCGGCACCCGCTTCGAGCTGCGGCTCGGCGACCCCATCGACTCCATGATCAACATGCGGGCCGCCGAGACCGTCCCGCACAGCCCCGGCCGCGGCCTCACCAAGGAGCGGCTGCACTTCCTCGGCGCCCTCCCCCGGATCGACGGACAGGGCGGCGCCGAGGACCTCGCCGACGGCGTCGCGGACCTCGTCGACGCCGTCAACGAGCACTGGAGCGGCCCGCGCGCGCCGGAGGTGCGGATGCTGCCGCTGCTGCTGGACTCCGCCGCACTGCCCGCGCCCGAGGGCCGGCTGCGGGTCGCCATCGGTCTGGAGGACACCGCGATCGCGCCGCTCTGGCACGACTTCGAGGAGTCGCCGCACCTGCTGGTGGTCGGCGACAGCGAGAGCGGCAAGACCAACCTGCTGCGCCTGCTGGTCGCCGGGATCACCTCCGCCTACACCCCCGCGGAGGCCCGGATCATGCTCGTGGACTTCCGGCGCGGGCTCTACGAGAGCGTCCCGGAGGAGTACCGGCTCGGTTACGCCGTCTCGGTGGACGTGCTCCGGCAGGTCGTCACGGGCGCGGCCCGCGCCATGGAGGCCAGGCTGCCCGGTGAGGAGATCAGCCCGGCCCGGATGCGGCTGCGCGACTGGTGGACGGGGCCGGAGCTGTTCGTCGTCGTCGACGACTACGACCTCGTCCCCGGACAGTCGAGCGGCAGCCCGTTCGGCCCGCTCCTCGAACACCTGGCGCAGGGCACCGAGCTCGGCCTGCACCTGATCGTCGCCCGCTCGGCCAACGGGATCGGCCGGGCGTACAGCGACCAGCTGCTGCGCCGGCTCCAGGACGTCAACACCCCGGTCACGCTGCTGTCCTGCCCGCCGAGCGAGGGGACGCTGTTCGGCAGCGTCAAGCCGCGGGTGCTGCCGCCCGGCCGCGCGCTGCACATCACCCGGCGCCGGACGGTGCAGGTGCAGACAGGGCTGATGCCGGAGCCCGAGCCGGAGGCCGGACCGGGATCCGAGCCCGAGCGGGCGGCACGGGCGTAGGCGGGCGTCGGCGGTGGGCGCCTCCGGCCGGACACCGGTGAACCGGGGACGCGGCGGGGGCCGTAGTCCAGGACGATGAGCCTCTCCCGCACCGGTGCGCGCTCCGACGAACCCGCACCCCCGGCCGAGCCCCGCCGCCGCTTCGGCTTCCGGCGCGGGCCGCAGCGCGCCCTGCCCGCCGCGACCGCGCCCGCCGCGGTGCCCGCGCCCGTCACCGAGCCGGTCCGCGCCGCGCTGCCGGCCACCGTGCCGGCCCCGGCCCCGGCGCCCGCACCGGCGGCGGGCTCGGCGGCGGCACCGGGCTCGTCGGTGCTCCGCGCGGTCGGCCCGCACTTCGTGATCGCGCCGTCCACCGCCCGCGAGGGCGACCTGACGGCGGCGATCGGCGCCCTGCGGCCCGTCCCGGACGCCGTGGTGGTGGTCGCCGCCGCGCCCGACTCGGCGAAGATCCTGCGCGACCGGATGGCCGACCTCGGTGTGATCGCCCGCGCCCGGGGCGCCGCCCATCTGGTGCTGGCCGCCTCCGGGCTGGCCGCGCTCGCGCCCAACGGACGGCGGCCGGCCGAGGTCGTCGCCGAACGCGCCGGGGTGCCCGTGGTCGCCCCGGACGGCCTGGTGGAGATCACCCCGGGCGGCAACCTCAAGGTCACCGACCCGGCGGGCGCGGTCGAGGCGTCCTCCTGGTGGCGCTGCGAACCGGGCCAGGCGCCCCGCCGGCTCAACGACACGATCGGCGCCGCCGCATCCGTCACCGCGCCCGTCACCGCGCCCGTCACCGCGCCCGTGCCCGGACCCGGATCGCCCTCCGCGGGCGCGCCGGCCGTCGGCGGCCGGGCCGACGCCGTACGCGTCCTGCGGCTGCCCGCCGGCTTCTGGCTCACCGACCCGGCCGACCCGTCCACCGCCCCGCTGCCCGACCTCCGGCTGGCCGCCGCCCCGCCCGGCAACGCCGTGGTGATCATCGGCACCCCGGCCCGGCCGGTCCTGCTGCCCGAGGACTTCGCCGAGGCCGTGCTCTCCCTGCCGCTCGGCACCGACCGTCCGCTGGTCAGCGCCCCGTGGGCGGCCCCCGACCAACTCGCCGCGCTCACCGGCGCACTGGCCGCCCGCACGGCCCGGCCGGTGCAGGCCGCGATCGGGCTGCCCGTCCTCGGCCCCGGCGGCCCCACCTCGCGGGTCCTGGACCGCGACGGCCGGGCCGGCTGGGAGCCGTTCCTGCTGCGCCTGGCCACCTCGCCCGGCGCCCCCGCCACCCCCGCCGCCTGGCGCAACGGCGGCGCCGACTGGCGCACCGACGGGCCCGCGGTGTTCCGGGCCTTCCCGTACTGGGCCCTGGAGGCCGTCCCCGCCGGGCTCTGGCTGCGCCCCGAACCGCCGCACGTGCTCACCCCGCGCTTCCGGCGCCCCGAGGCGGCCCGCCCGCTGCTGATCGTCGGGGAGCGCGACCGCCCGGTGCCGGCCGACGCCTTCGAGGAGCTCGGAACCCTCCTGGACCGGCTCCCGGCCGCCGGGGCCGAGGGGTTCGGCCTGCTGGTCCACGGGCTGCTGGAACCCACCGCCGAACGGGTCGGCCGGTTCGTCGCCCGGATGCACGAGCTGGAATGGCTCGGCGCCGAACAGCCGTTGAACGGCCCGCCCGCCGTGGCCCCGGTGTCGTACGGCATCGGGCGCCCGACGGCCGCACCGCGCCCGGCGACGGCTGCGCCGTCCGCCCCCCGGTCGGCCGCACTCGGACGGGCCGCCCGGGCCGAGGCGCGGGCCGAACTCCCGGCCGCTCAGCGGGTGCCGGAGGTTCCGGCGGTTCCGGCCGCCTCGGAGGTTCCGGCGGCATCGGAGGTTCCGGCGGACGGGACCGCACCGGCGGCACGTCACCAGGTGCCCCCGGTACCCGAGCCGGGCCCGCTGCCGGTCCCGCCGCCCACCCCCGTCCGGGCCACCGCCGCCCCCGCCACCGGCAGCTCCGCCGGGGCCGCCGTGCCGTCCCGTCGGGCGCCGCTCGCCGCCGAGGAGTCGCCCGCCCCGACGCCCACCCTCGGAGGCACCACCGTTGCCGGTGGCGACCCGGCCGGCCCGCCGACCCGGACCGCCACCAGCGGCGCGGCCCTTCCGTTCCGCACTCCCGAGGTCCCCCCGGTCCCCGCTGTCCCCTCGGTCCCCTCGGTCCCGCCGGTCGAGCCGGTCGAGCCGCCCGCCGAGCCCGACCACGAGGCGCCGCCCCCGACCGCCGCGCCGACGGCACCGGACCCCGGACCCGGGCCGGCGAGCGAGCCGACGAACGAACCGGCCGAGGCCTCCGCCCCGTCCCCCCGCCCGCCGAGCCCCGGCCCGACGGCCGCCCGCCACTTCGGCCTCGACGACTCCCCGGCACCGGTGACCGCGACCAGCCCCGCCGAGCGCGACGCCGTCCGCACGCTGCTCGGCGACCACTACCACCGCTGCACCGGCCGTCTCGAACAGCTCGCCACCCGGCTCCCGGGCCTTCGGTCCACCTCCCAGGACGACTTCAAGCCCGACCTGGCCGCCGTCCTGCTCCACCACACCGACACCGGCGTGCCGACGACCCGCGGCGCCCTGGTGGCCGCCGCGCGTTCCGGCGACCCGGCGCTGCAACCGTTCCTGCGCTGCCTCGGTGCCGGTCTGCGCCGCCTGCCGAGCCACCACGGCGCCGTGCTGCTCGGTGCCGCCGCCGGTCCGGATCCGGACGCCGTCCTCGCCCACTACCCGACCGGCCGGCACTTCCGCGAGCCCGCCCCGCTCTCCGGCCTGACCGCACCGGGCGCCGAACTCCCCGGCTCCTCGGTGGAGTTCCTCGTCTGGTCGGCCACCGGTCGGCGCACCTCCGTCTTCGACTCCGCCGACGGCCCGGCACAGGCGGTCTTCCCGCCGGGCACGGCGTTCACCGTCGTCGGCGTGGTCCCGTCCGACGGCGACCGCCCGGCCTGCGTCCTGCTGCGCGAATCGGGCGGCGACCCCTCCGAGCGCAACCGCAACGCCCTCACCCGGCTGCGCGCCTGGCTGGAGCGCCGTGCCGCCATGCCCCCGGCCGAACGCCCCCGGGCCGACTCCCCCGACCGCTTCCACCTCACCCCGGGTGTCGCCCTCGACCCGCCCGGGCCCGGGGAGGCCCCCGGTCACCCCTGAGGCCCCGCCCCGGGCCGACGATGATCTACCATCCGCCCATGACCAGCAAGAACGCCGCCCCGACCGTCACCCTCGCCCCGCTCGACGTGGACGACGCCGAGCTGCTGCACGCGTGGCGGTCCGAACCGGTGGCCGCGCACGAGCTGGGCCACTGGCCGCGTCCGCTCTCGGCGGTGCGCGAGCAGATCGAACGCGACGTCGACGACGCCGACCACGACGGCTTCCTCGTCCTGCTCCCGGACCGCACTCCGGTCGGCGCGGCGGCCCTGACCGAGCAGAACATGTCCGACGGCACCGCCACCGTCCGCCTCCTCGTCGACCCGGACCACCGCGGCCGCGGCTACGGTCGCGCTGCCCTGGACGCCCTGGCCGACCTCGCGTTCGGCGAACTCCCGCTGCACCGCCTCGAAGCGCTCCCCCACACCGGCAACGCCCCGGCACTCGCCGTCCTCGCCCACGCCGGCTTCACCCGCGAAGGCGTCCGCCGCGACGCCTGCCTCCACCGGGGGCGACGGCACGATGTCGCGATGCTCTCCCTGCTCCGCCCGGAGTGGGAGGCGCTGGAGCGGCCCCGGTCCTGGGAGCTCTGAGCACGCCCTAACGGCCCCACGCCTCGGAGGCCGCCGTCGCGGGCGGGGCCACCGGGGCGACGGGCACCGCCGGCACCGCCGACTCCGCCGGCAGCACCCGGCCCATCGCCAGGCGGGCCGTCCGGGGCTGTGCGTCCGGCCCCGGCACGGTCCCCTGCACGGCGGGGATCGCACCGCCCACCGTCCCCGAACTGGTCCGCATCCCTCCGCGCGTGGCCGGGCCCACGCCCTCCACGGGGGACGGCGCCCGGACCGGGCGCTCGGCCACCGTCGCGGACAGGCGCAGGACGAAGTTGCGCTCGGTGGGGTCGCCGTTCGGCCAGTCGCAGTCCTTGCTGCGCACGATCCGGCTGCGCACGCCGCCCGACGAGGTCTGCCACGGGAACGGCAGCACCCGGACATTGGGCCGCCAGCCGACGCCGGGGACGCAGTGCTGCAGCTCCAGCTCCCATTCGTCCGCCCGCACGTCCAGCGAGGCTCCGATCCGCCCCTCCAGCACGAAGGTGCCGTACGGGGTCCGGACCACCGCGCGCTGCTCGTAGTAGGCGTCCTTGTCGAGGACCGTGATCTGCAGCGGCCCGTTCATTCGCAGCATGATCGCCCTTCCCGGCGGTCGAAGCACGCGGAACCGACACGGCCCCGCGTCCTGCTCCACGGGGCGTCCGGACGGCCGGGTTCACGGGTTCCCACCCCGGTGCCCGCCGTGTCCGCCGGAGCACGGCGGCCGGTGAACCGTCCCCGGCGGCGTAGCCGTTGACCATCGGTGGCGGGCGGTTCCCGCCGGGGGCGCACACGGCCTGCGCGCACGGCACCCGGGCTCCGACGCCGCGCGCCGGTGGTTCCGCGCGCATGTCTGTCCGGGCAGCACCGCGCTCCCGATCGCGCACACCTCCCGCACCGCCGGGCGCACCCGCCGACCCGTCGCGCAGCGGCCCGCCCGGCCCGGCGAGCCCCCCGGCGCACCACGCGCCACGGCCGGGCCCGGCCGCACCACGTGTCCCGGTCACCGCGCCCGGCCGCGCGGCCCGTCGGCACCCGGCCCGGGAACCGTTCTGGTCCGCACCCGGAAAACCCCTGCCCGGCGGCGGCACTGCCGCCCGCACCGCAACCGGACGGCGCCCCTGGTCTGTCCATGGCAGACGACGGAGCCGCGCCCGCCCACCACCACCGTGGCGGCGGACCGGGCCCGTCGCCCGCGCGGAGCGGCGGTTCCCCGCCTTCCCCGCACCGCACACCAACCGTCACAAACCGTACGTCCAGCGTGGTTAGACTGCGCCCCGCATCGGGTGGAGGCCCACATCCACCCACGCTCACCAGGGAGAATCCGTGTTCGTCCGACTGCTGGGCCCGGTGGAACTCCGGACCGCCGACGGCCGGTCCGTCGAGCCCGCCGCCGCCAAGCGGCGCGCCGCGCTGGCCCTGCTGGCGCTCGAACTCGGCCGCACCGTTCCGGTCGGGCGGTTCTTCGAACTGCTCTGGGGGGACGAGCCTCCGGCCCGGGCCCGCGCGGCGCTGCAGGGCCACATCGCGGCGCTGCGGAAGCTGATCGCCGGCTCCGAACTCGTCCTGTCCACCCGTCCACCGGGATACCGGCTGGACGGCCCGGCGGACGCCGTCGACGCGTCGCTGTTCGAGCGGCTGACGGCCCGTGCCGCGGCGGAGAGCGCCCCGGAGGGCGACCGGGCGGCGGCCGGTCTGCTGCGCCGGGCGCTCGACCTGTGGCACGGGCCCGACGCCCTGGCCGACCTGCCCGAGAGCGACCTCCGGGACGCGCTCGCCGACCGCCTCCGCAAGGACCGGGCGCTCGCGCTGCAGTCCTGGGCCGACCGGCTGCTGCGGCTCGGCCTCGGCGCGGACGCGGTGTCCGACCTCGACCGGGCGCTGGAGTCCGACCCCTGGAACGAGGCGCTCGCCGCCCTGCTGGTGCTCTGTCTGAACCAGGCCGGGCGCCCCTGGGACGCGCTGAACGCCTACCACCGGACCCGCCGCCGGCTCGCCGCGGACCTGGGCGTCGGCCCGGGCGTCGCCCTGCGGTCGGCGGTGTCCGGGCTCCTCGCCGACGAGCCCGCGCGACGCCCGACCGGCGCCACCGCCACGGCCCCCACCCGCATCATCGGGCTCCCCCGGCCCGGCGGGAGCACCGGGGGCGGCGCAGTCGGCACCGCGCCCGCAGCGCCCGCCACGGCCGCAGCACCCGCAGCGCCCGCCGCGCCCGCCGCCGTTCGACCGCAGCGCGCCGCGTCGACGCTGTTCCCGAGCTGCAAGCCCGCCCCGCAGCCAGCCACCGCGCGCGGCGCCTCCGCCGAGTCCCGGCAACTCCCGCGACCCGCCGCCGTGTTCGCGGTCCGGCCGGGGCGCACGCCGTCGACCGCTCCGGTCCCCGGCCCCGACCAACTCCCGCGCCCGACCGCCGGATTTGTCGGCCGTTCCGCCGAACTCCGCTGGCTGGGCGAGCAGTTGCGTGCGGACAGCAGCGGCGGATCCCCCGGAGGCCTCGCCGTCCTGGTCGGCCCGCCCGGCACCGGGAAGACCGCCACCGCCGTGCGGTGGGCGCACGACGCGTCCGCCGCCTTCCCGGACGGGCGGCTGTTCGCCGACCTCAACGGCTTCGGCCCCGGCCGGCCGGTCGAACCGGCCGCCGTGCTCGGCCGGTTCCTGCGCGCCCTCGGGGTGCCGGAGGCCGAGCTGCCGGCCGAGCGGGCGGCCCGCGCCGCGCTCTACCGGTCACTCACCCGCGAGCGCCGCCTGCTGGTGGTGCTGGACAATGTCCGCGACGCCCGGAACCTCACCGACCTGCTGCCCTCCGGCCCGCACGGCGCCGCCATGATCACCAGCCGCAGCAGCCTGGAGGACCTGGTGGCCACCGAGGGCGCCGCCCCGCTGCGACTCGGCCCGCTGCCCGCCGAGGACGCCCGCCGCCTGCTGGAGCACCTGCTCGGCCGCGCCCGGGTGGACTCCGAGCCCGAGGCCGCCGACCGGCTGGCGGAGCTCTGCGGACGGCTGCCGCTCACCCTGCGGATCGCCGCCGCCCGGCTGGCGACCCGTCCCGGCTGGGCGATCGCCGATCTGGTGCCCGAACTCGCCGACGAGCGGACCAGGCTGAACGCCCTGGACACCCGGGGAAGCACCAGTCTGCGGTCCGCCCTCGATCTGACGGTCCGCCACATGCCGGACGCCGCCACCCAGCTGCTCGCCCTGCTCGCCGTCCACCCGGGCACCGAGACGGACGTCCCGGCAGCCGCCGCGCTGCTCGGCGCCGGCCCCGCCGAGGCGGGCGGCGCGCTCGCCGCCCTCGCCGCGCACCACCTGCTCACCGAGATCTCCCCCGGCCGCTACCGCCGTTGCGACCTGATCCGGCTGTACGGCACCGAACTCCTCGACGCACGGCCCGCGACGGAGCGGACCGCCGCCACCGCGGCCCTGGCCGACCACTACCTCACGACGGTGGTCCACGGCGCCGCCCTGCTCCAGCCCGCCCCGGGCGTCGGAGCCGTCCCCGGCACCGGGTCCGTCCCCACGCCCCGGAGCGGGCGCGCCGGGCGGCCGCGATTCTCCTCCGTGCGCTCGACCCTGGACTGGTTCCAGGCCGAGGAGCCCACCGTCCGCGGCCTGGTCGCCGCCGCCGCCGAGGACGGCGACGCCGATCGCGCCTGGCAGCTCGCCTACCGTGCCGACGGGCTCTACTACAGCGTCG
The DNA here is from genome assembly GCF_040609255.1 of Kitasatospora sp. NPDC004723. Taxonomy (NCBI): domain Bacteria; kingdom Bacillati; phylum Actinomycetota; class Actinomycetes; order Kitasatosporales; family Streptomycetaceae; genus Kitasatospora; species Kitasatospora sp. NPDC004723. Next base: position 75,310 of record NZ_JBEXJT010000014.1, read on the forward strand.
GCCGCCCCGCCGACCGGCTGGCCTGCCTGCGGACCGGGCTCGACGCGGCCGGCCGCACCGGCGACCCGGCGGCCGTCGCCGCGATGGAGGCCGTGACGGCCCGCGCCCTGAGCGGCCGGGGCCGGACGGCGGAGGCCCACCGGCTGGCCCGCCGCGCCGTCGAGCGCACCTCCGGGAGCGAGGACACCGTCCGGGTGCAGGCCCTCACCGTGCTCGCCGTGACCACGGCGGCCGGCGGGCGGCCGGCCGAGGCGGTCCGGCTGGGCGAGCAGGCCATCGCCCTCGCGGAGGCACACGGCCATGCCGAGCACGCCCCCTACGCGCTCAGCAACACCGCCGGCCTCTACGGCCTCGCGGGCGAGCCGGAGCGGGCGCTGCGGCGCGCCCGGGAGGCCCGCGCGCTACTCGCCGAGCACCCGATGGCCGTCTTCCACCTCTCCGCGATGATCAACGAGGCGCACGCCCTCCAACTGCTCGGCCGGTCCGCGGAGGCGGAGACGGCCTGGCGGCAGACGCTGGAACGCTGCCGGCTCGCCGGCGCCGTCCATCTGCACGCGGTGGCCGAACGCCACTTCGCCGACTTCCTGCTGGCGGCCGGCCGCGCCCCGGAGGCCGTCGGCACCCTGCGCTCGGCACGCGGCCTGTACGGGCGGCTCGGCGACACCGCCGTCGTCCGCGAGCTGGACGAACGGCTGGCGACGTTAGCGGGCTGAGGACCGCCCGGGTTCGGGTTCCGGGTCCCCCACCCCGGAGTCCCCCGACTCGGATTGCCGCACCAGCTCCGCCGTCAACGCCGTCACGCCGTCCTCCCCGACGCGGTGCAGCAGCAGCGCCACCCACTCCACCGCCTGCGCCCGCTCCAGCGACGTCCACCGCGCCGCCGAGGGATGCTCGTCGACCACCAGCGCCTCGGCGATGATCCGCAGCCCGTCCGGCACCGGCGTCCGGGGCCCGCGCCGTCCCAGTCCGTCCACGGCCAGCCGCCGGGCCGCCGCGACGACCACCGCACCGTCGGCCGGGGGCACCGCCCACCCGCCGCCGCCCCGGTCACCGTCGGCCCACCCGTCCTCGCCGGGCCGCTCGGCCGCGAGCCACCCCGCGACCAGTTCCCGGACCCCCGTCTCACCCACCGCTTCCGCCATGGCGGCCAGCCTGCCAGCACCACGTCCCGTGGTCATCACCGTCACGCTGACGAGTACGGCTGCCGCCCCGCCCGGCGTTCACCGCCGGCCGCGGGACCGGGCCCCGGCCGGGCCGACGGAGGCGGGCGGTAGCATCGCCGCATGACCTCGTACTGGCACGTCGTGCTGCCACCGCTGTCCGCCTGACCGGGCGCACACACCGGCAAGACCGATCCCACGGCCCCGGCCGGCCCGCAAGGGCGCCGGGGGTCCGTGCCGTGCGCCCGTTCCGAATCCGGATCCAGGAATTCGACAACGGAAGTCCACGACTGTGCCGACCCGTACCTCCACGCCCGTCTCCGCACCCCTGCCCCCGACGGCCCGGCGCCCCGGCGCCCTCGCCGGTCCGCTGCCCGTCCTCGCCGCCGCCGTGCTCTGGGGCACCACCGGCACGGCCGGCTCGCTCGCCCCCGCCGCCGCCCCGGCGGCCGGCATCGGCTGCGCCGGACTGGCCCTCGGCGGGCTGCTGCTCCTGCTCTCCGACCGCACCGCCCGTTCCCTGCCCAGGACGTGCACGCCCCGCGAACGGCGGCTGCTGCTGCTCGGCGCGCTCGCGGTGGCCGGGTACCCGGTCACCTTCTACCCCGCCGTGGCCCGCACGGGGGTGGCGGTGGCCACGGTGATCGCCCTCGGCAGCGCACCGGTCTTCACCGGCCTGCTGGCCTGGATCACCGGCGGCTCCCGGCCCACCGCCCGCTGGGCCTGCGCCACGTCAACCGCCGTCCTCGGCTGCACCCTGCTGGTGCTCGGCCCGCAACTCGGCGGCGCCGGCACCGCGATGGACCTCCCCGGCGTGCTGCTGGCCGCCCTCGCCGGGCTCTCCTACGCGGTCTACTCACTGGTCGGCGGCCGGCTCATCGCCCACGGCCACCCGTCCGCCGGGGTGATGGGGTCGATGTTCGGCGCGGCGGCCGTCCTGGTCCTGCCGGTGCCGCTGATCGGCGACGCCGCCGACTGGCTGACCGCACCGCGCGGAGCCCTCGTGGTGCTGCACCTGGGCGTGGTCACCACCTTCCTCGCCTACCGCCTGTTCGGCCGCGGCCTGCGCCACACCTCCGCCCAGACCGCCACCGCCCTCACCCTGGCCGAACCCGCGGTCGCCGCCGTCCTGGGCGTCGCCGCCCTCGGCGAACGCCTCCCCGCCGCCTCCTGGTCCGGCCTCGCCGTCCTCACCCTCGCCCTCGCCCTCCTCACCACCCCCGGCCGCCGCCGCTGACACCCTCACCGAACCGGCCCCGGTCGACCGCCGGACCGGGGCCACCGAACCGACCACACTCCCCGGCCTGCGCGGCGACGCTCCCCTCATTCCTCCAGGGCCGGGTCGGGGCGGCCCTCGGCGGTGTGCAGGGCGAGGGCGCGGCGCCGGCAGTGGGCGGCGTCCTCGGGGCGGCCGAGTTCGGCGAGGAGGGCGCCGTTGAAGTCGAGGGTGAGCAGGGTGAGCCGGGTGTCACCGTGCTGCTCGGCGGCGGCGAGTGCCGCGCGGGACGCCGTGAGCGCCTCCTCCGTCCGGCCGAGGACGCGCAGGGCCTCGGCCCGGCTGAAGCGGAGGGTTCCCTGCAGCGGGTCGTCGGGGCGGTCGTGGACGAGGGCGAGGGCGCGGTCGGTGTGGGCGAGGCCGCGCTCGGCCTCGCCCACCCGGTGCAGGCAGTGGGCGAGACGGTCCAGCGCGCGGGCGGTCGACGCGGCGTCGCCACGGGCCTCGCAGGAGGCGACGACGCGTTCCAGCACGGCGATGGCCGCGTAGCCCCGGCCGGACGCGGCGAGGGTGCCGGCGAGTGCGGTGAGGCACTGGTCGCGGACGGCGGTGTCGTCGACGCCCTCCGCCTCGGCGACGGCCCGGGCGGCGACGGCGGCGGCCTCGGTGAAGCGCTTCCGGGAGACCAGGGCGAGGCCCAGGTCGGTCCGCAGCCGGAGCCGGGCGGCCCGGTCCCCGAGGCGTTCGGCCGCGGCCAGGCCGTCCCGGGCCAGTTGCTCCCACTCCTCCAGGTGGGCGCCGTCGAGGTAGTGCAGGGGCCCGCAGGCGTGGGCGAGCCGCCACACCTCCGCGTCGAGGGCGTGCGCGGCGCCGGCGCCGGCCAGGGCGGCCAGGGAGGGCCGCGCACGGCGGAACCAGGCCGTCGCGCCGGCGGCGGCCTCGGCGGTCTCCGCCCACCGGCCGAGCAACCGGCCCAACGCGGCGGCCCGTTCACCGGCCGGGAGACCGGCGGCGCGTTCGGCCGCGTACCGGCGCACCGGGCCCGGACGGTCGAACCGTCCGGGCCCGGTCCGCTCGACGAGTCGCGCGGAAACGAGGGCCGCGAGCAGTTCGCACGCCCGGGGCACCGGGACCCCGCCGAGCGCGGCGACATCGTGTGCGTCGAGGACCGCCCCCGGCACCAGTCCGGTCAGCGCGAGGACCCGCCCGGCCTCCTCCGGAAGGGCCCGCCACCCGACCTCCACGGCTGCCGCCACCCCGTCGGACCCCGCGGTGCGCGCCCGGGCCAACTCCTCCGCCAGCGCGGCGACGCTCCCACCGCCGTTCGCCAGCCGGGCACCCATCAGCCCTACCGCGAGCGGCAGTTGATCGCAGAGCGCGACCAGTCGCGCGGCGGCCTCCGGCTCCCGGTCGACGCCCCGGCCCCCGACGCCCCGGCCGGAGCCGGCCACCGCCGCGAGCAGGCGGACCGCCTCGGTGGGGGCCGGCGCGCCGAGCGGCAGCGGGACGGCGCCCTGCCGGGCGACCAGGTCGGCGGTGAGCCGCTCGGCACGGCCGGTGACCAGGACCAGTACCTCGGGGTGGCCGGGCAGCAGCGGTTCGACCTGCTCGGCGGAGCCGGCGTCGTCGAGCAGGAGCAGCAGACGGCGACCGGAGGTCAACCTGCCGAGCAGGGCGGCGCGTTCGGCGGTGCCGTCCGGGACGCCCTCGTCCGCGCCGAGGCCGCGCAACAGCACGGCCAGGGCCGCGGCGGGGGTGACGGCGGCGGCCCCGTCCTCGCCGCGGAGGTCGACGGTGTGGCGGCCGTCGGGGAAGCGGTCGGCGCGGCGGTCCGCCCAGGCGCGGGCGAGGCCGGTCTTGCCGACGCCGGCGGGGCCGGTGAGCAGCAGCGGGCGGCCGTCGGCGGTGGCGGCGGCCGCGTCGAGGCGGGCGAGTTCACCGGCGCACGCGGTGAACTCGACTGTGCCGGGCAACAGTTCGCCGCTCGCCAACGCCCGTTCGAGGCAGCGGGCCAGGAGGGTGACGGCGCTCCCGCGCCACGGCTCGGCGGCGACCAGCGTCCTCAACTCGCCCACCGCGTCAGGCATCAGCCCGTTCCCCTCGCCCCGCCTCGCGAGCGCTTCGACCGCGAGGCGCTCGACGGCCCGCCACCGGGCGGCGGTCAGCCGCGGCCCGGCCTCGGCGGCGAGCCGCGCGGAGCCGCACCCGTCGAGCGCGGGTCCGCGCCAGAGCGCGAGGGCGGTGCGCAGCAGGCCCCCGGCGTCGGCGGCCGGTTCGCCCTGGGCGGCGGCGCACAGCCGCTCGAAGCGGTGGACGTCGACGGCGTCGGGGTGGCCGAGCAGCGCGTAGCCGACGTCGCGGGTGACCAGGTGGAGCCCGTCCGGGTCCTCGGGTATGGAGCCGGCCGGGGGTGCGCCGTCGGCGGCGGCCACGAGCAGTCGGCGCACGCCGGTGACGTGGCCCTGGAGGGCGGAGCGGGCGGTGGCCGGCGGGGCGCCGCCCCAGAGCAGGCCGGCCAGCCGCTCGGCGGGGACGGTCCGGCCGAGGTCCAGGGCGAGTGCGGCGAGCAGCGCGCGCCGCTTGGGGCCGGGCTGCGGCAGGGCCCTGCCGTGGTCGTCCTGCAGCTCGAACCGTCCGAGCAGATTGATGCGCACTGCCGCTCCCCACCGCGTTCCGATCAGTCGATCAGGGTGAGAGCATAGGGAATGTCTGGATTGGTCCACACCTTTCCTGGTGAGCGCCGGTTGTCCCGAACCAAGCGTCCTTTCACGGACCATGACGAACCGTCGCACCAGCCCTCACTCGGCCGACGGCCCCTCCCGCGGGGGCGACCGTTCAGGAGGTCTCCGGGCTCAGCCCCGTGGCACGGAAGAAGCCGTGGCCCGCGCGCCGCCGGTTCGGTGGTGCTCAGCCGGGCTCCCCGGCGACCGCTCCTTCCCGGTCCGGTCCGGCCCGGCCCGGCCCGGCCCGGTCCGGCCACCGCTCAGTACACCCGGACGTCCTGACCATCGATCACCAGCACCTGCCCGTCGCGCAGCACGAGGTGCGGGGTGCCGTCGGCCCGGTAGCCCGCGGCGACCCGGCCCAGGGCCGCCGTCCCGGGGTGGTCGGGCGAGTCGACGTGAGGCACGACCGCGTGGTCGAGCACACCGAGGCCCTCCCGGACCGCGGGCTCCCCGTAGGTGTCGGGGACCACGCGCGGGTCGTCGCAGTGATCGAAGCCGCGCAGACTCGGGGCGAGCACGCACGGGGCGGCGCTGTAGCCGGCGTACACGAGTGCGTCGCGGCGCAGCAGGTCGAGCAGCGCCGTGTCCGCACCGGAGCGGGCGAGGGCGTAGCGCAGCATGAACACGTTGCCGCCCCGGAGCCAGACCGCCGGGAAGCGGGCGAGCGTCTGCCCGACCTCCTCCGGCGGGCGGTCGAAGAACTCCCGCAGGTCGAGTTCGACGGGGCGCAGCCCGAGCCCGCCGAGGGCGTCGAACTCGCGCCGCACACCGGCGAGTCTGGCCTCCCGCGGCTCGGCGTCCATGGCGTTGGCGATCACCGCGACCGGGGCCGGGCCCGGTCCGCCGAGCAGCGCGAGCAGCCGGTCCGGGTGGTCCCCCAGGCGGAACGAGGAGAGGTACAGGCGCATGCGCGGAGGGTAGCGACGGCCGGCCGCGCCCGGCCACCGGTTTTCACCGGCACGCCGACCGCCGGCACGCCGACCACCGGCACGCCGACCGCAGACCGCAGACCGCAGACCGCAGACCGCAGACCGCCGCGTACGCCTACGGGCCGACCTCGCCGTCGATCGCCTCGCGCAGGAAGTCGGCGTGCCCGTTGTGCCGCGCGTACTCGTGGATCAGGTGCAGCATCACCAGCCGCAGCGAGACCTCCGCCTGCCAACGCGGCTGGTAGCCGGTGACGTCCAGCGACTCCGCCGCCAGCTCGATCCGCCGGGCGTGCTCCACCTCCGCCTCCCAGGCCGCGAACGCCTCGGCCCGGTCGGCGCCGGTCGTGTCGTAGGCGGCCTGGAAGTCGCCCTCCGGGGACCAGACCAGCGGGACGTCCTCCCCGTCGATCACCCGCCGGAACCACGTCCGCTCGACCTCCGCCATGTGGCGGACCAGGCCGAGCAGGGTGACGGTCGACGGCGGGCTCGACCGCAGCCGCAGCTGTTCGTCCGTCAGACCGGCGCACTTCTTGGCCAGCGTGCCGCGGTGGAAGTCCAGGAACGCCCGCAGCGTCTCCCGCTCACCGCCGGTCAGCGGCGGGGCGACCCGCCCGTCCCCCGTGTCCGTGCCCATGACGCCGCCCACTTCCGCTGGTGTGCCGATGATCCGCCGGCCAGTCTCGCAGGGCGGGCGGCCACCCCGCCGATCTTTTCCGCCCGCCGGACCGGTACCGCGCGCCCCTCTGCCGGTCCACTCCTCCACCCCTGCCGAACGGTAGGGTTCGGAGGCGACGGAGCCGGCGCGAGGACAAGCGCGACGACAGCAAGCAAGCTCATCATCTCGTATGACACACAGGACGATTGGCCTGCGTGTTGTCCCGCGAAACCACTTCCTTCGGGTAGTTCCGCCCTGCGCGTGTTTGGGTACGTACTGCGGCGCGCGCCGCCCGCGGGAGACCCGGAGCACCGGCCCTCCCGTCCGACGCCGCCGCCCACCGGCCGCCGCCACTACATACGAGGAGCCCAAGCGAGCCATGAGCCAGGACCGCATCCCCGGACCGGTACGCCAGACGTACGGCGCCGACGACCTGTCACGGACCGCCGGTTTTGCCGGCGGATACATCAACTTCGGTGACTGGAGCGGCATCCGCACCACCGTGCCCACTCCCGAGGACCGCGTCCGCAGCCAGGAGGACCTCTACCGCCGCGCGCTGCGGGCCTTCCCGGGGCCCAGGGAGCCGCTGCGGCTGGCCGAGGTCGGCTGCGGGCGCGGGCTCGGCGCGGCGCTCGCGCTCTGCGAGTTCCGCTTCGCCGCGGTGACGGGCGTCGACATCCACCCGGACCAGATCGAACGCGCCCGCACCGTCAACGCCAAGGCGCTGGCCACCTTCCCGGACCGGCTGGGCTACGCGCTGGGCTCGGCGGAGGACCTGCCCTTCGCGGACGCCTCGCTGGACGGCGTGTACTCGGTCGAGGCCGCCCAGCACTTCCGCGAGCTGACCGGCTTCGCCCGCGAGGCGGCCCGGGTACTGCGGCCGGGCGGCCGGCTGGTGGTCACCACCTTCTTCAGCGCCGAGGGGCCGGACGTCGCCGAGCGGTTGAGCATCCTGCTCGGCAGCTTCGCCAACGGCCTGGACGTCGCGCACCCGCTCGACGCCTTCACCGCCGACCTCGCCGCCGCCGGGTTCACCGACGTCGGCACCGAGTCCATCGGGGCGGACGTGTGGCCGGGGCTGGACCGCTACCTGGAGGGCACCGTCCCGCCCGGTCACTGGACCCGCAACTTCCTCGGCGCCTGGCGCGACGGCCTGCTCGACTACCACCTCGTCACCGCGACCCGCCGCTGACCGCCGGCCCCGGCCTGCCCGGCCGCCGACCGCCCGGGGCGGTCCCCGCACACCGCGGGGACCGCCCCGCCCCGACGAGCCGCCGGGGTCAGCCCTGGTGGACCAGCAGCGCCGTCCGGACGGCCGATTCGAGCGCGCCCTCGACCCAGGCCGGCTTGGTGGAGGTGTGGTCCCCCGCGAAGTGCAGCGGCCCCTCGGAGCCCGGGATGTCCGGGAACAGCTCCGTGTGCTGGCCGGGGAGCAGCACCGACGCCTCGCCGTAGGCGTAGTGGTCGCGCACCCACGACTGCGTCCTGCACTTGGTGGTGAAGAAGACCTCGCAGCGCCGGCCGAAGATCGCCTGCACGCCCGCGAGCGCCCGCAGGTAGCGCTCCTCGTCGGCGTACGCGTCCCACTTGAGCGCGTCGTCGGACCAGCTGTACGTGGCGAGCACGACGCCGCCCTCGCTGCCCTCCAGCGGGTGGGCGTGCTCGAAGTAGACGAACCGGTTGGCGTTGTCGCTCACCGAGCCGCCGCCGCGGAGGTGGGCGGCCTCCGGGTCGTCCCCGACGGGGCGGAAGTCCGCGAAGCACGTCCTGAGCTCCTCCGGGACGCTCACCCCGAGCTGCCGCACCGAGGCGTCCGCGCCCAGGTAGCGGCCGTCGGCCACCCGGCCCGACCGGTAGCGCTCGTAGAGCCCGGCCTCGATGCCGTCCAGCGAGGCCTTCCACTGCTCCTCGGTGAACTCCCACCAGCGGCGGGAGAACTCCAGCAGCACCTTGGTCGCGGCGTCGTAGTGCAGTTCGGTGATCGCCCGCCGCTTGCCGTAGCCGAGCGGCGGGTCGAAGGCCACGTGCCGCAGCCCGGCGAACGGGACGGTGATGATCGCCTCGTCGCCCTCGAAGACCTCGGTGACCCCGCCCCTGCCGCTCTGGCTCTCCTCGGAGACGGTGTGCACCCGGACCTTGCCGCCGTTCCGGTCGATGCGCACCGCCCGCCGGTCGAACCGCACCTTGCCCTTCACGGCGGCGTAGAGGGCGTCGACGAGCCGGGCGGTGCCGCCCTTGATCTCCCAGAACTTCGTCTTCGGGTCGATCAGCGCGGCGGACAGGAAGCTGTGCACGAAGGACAGGTGCAGCCGCGAGGTCACGTTCTGGATGGTGCCGACGAGGTCGACGGTCCTGATGTCCAGCCCCGCCTCCTCGGTGAGGTACCGGTACATCGACCAGTGGCCGTAGCGCCGCAGCACGGTGGCCCAGCCCTCGACGAGCGCCGCGCCCTCCTTGCCGCGGACCAGCGCGAGCGCGGGTTCGAGCGCCACCGCGTAGATGGCGGCGGCGGTCCGGGCGAGGTCGGGACCGGTGACGCCGAAGCTCGCGTTGACCTCCCTGGGGTCCGCCTCGTAGTCGGCGCGGCGCACGTGCAGGCCGTTGACGTGGATCCAGGCCCGGTTGGCCCGCACCGACGGCTTCTCCACCTCCACGTCCACCAGCAGGAACTCCTGGCGCGGCAGGTCGTACTTGTCGAGCAGCGCCATCACCAGCGGGTGGCTCTCGGGCAGCCGCATCGCCCCGCCCTCGGCGTACTGCTTCGGGTCGGCGAACGGCTGCTCGCCGTCCTCGTGGCCGCCCTTGCGGAAGGTCTTGATCCGGCCGCCGGCCCGGTTGCCGTTGGCCTCGATCACCACGACGTCGTGGCCGGCCCGGTTGAGCAGGTCGGCGGCGAGCAGCCCGGCCGGTCCGGCGCCGACGACCAGCACACGCTTGGTCGCCCGCGCCCGGGCCGGCGGCAGGCCGTCCCGGACGATCTTCAGGTAGCCCGGGACGAGCGGCCGGTCGTGCTCGTCGTGGACGGCGATCGCGCGGGCCACCGTCGTGTAGGCCTGCTCATCGGTGCCCGCCGGTACGACGGCCGGCGCCGCGCCGGGGGCGAGCGCGGTCGCGGGCGCGGCGGAGGCGGCGGTGAGCCCGGCGGCGAGCACCGAGGCGCCGGTCATCGTGACGACGGAGCGCCGCGAGGGCCGGGCGGCCGGCGTCCCGTCGCCGGCGCCGGCGGTGGCGGTGGCGGTCGGGGTCTTCGTGGGGGAAACGTTCACATCTGGAGTGGTCATGGCGCACCACTCTTGGCGCACACTCGACGCGACGGAACCGACATCACCCGGACGAGAACATCAACCACCCAATCGAATTCGGACTCCGCCGCCGCATTGACGCCCGGCCGGACGTGCCGCCCCCTCCCCCCGGAGCACACCACCATGACCCTGCCGGACCCCGCCCCCGCCCCCGACACTGCGGCACTCCGCTTCCCGCCCGGTTTCCACTGGGGCGCCGCCACCTCCGCCTACCAGATCGAGGGCGCGACCGCCGAGGACGGCCGCACCCCGTCGATCTGGGACACCTTCTGCCGCACACCCGGCAAGGTCCACCGCGGCGACACCGGCGACGTGGCCGCCGACCACTACCACCGGCTCCGCGAGGACGTCCGGCTGATGGCCGAACTCGGCCTCACCGCCTACCGGTTCTCGATCGCCTGGCCGCGCGTCCAGCCCACCGGCCGCGGCCCCGCCAACCCGCGCGGCCTGGACTTCTACCGCCGCCTCGCCGACGAACTGCTCGCCGCCGGGATCACCCCCGTCGCCACCCTCTACCACTGGGACCTCCCGCAGGAGCTGGAGGAGGCCGGCGGCTGGCCGCAGCGCCGCACCGCCGAGCACTTCGCCGCCTACGCGGCCCTGGCGGGCGCGGCGCTCGGCGACCGGATCACCCGGTGGACCACCCTCAACGAGCCCTGGTGCAGCGCCTTCCTCGGCTACGGCTCGGGCGTGCACGCCCCCGGCCGCACGGACCCGGTGGCCGCCCTGCGCGCCGCCCACCACCTCAACCTCGCCCACGGCCTGGCCGTGACGGCCCTGCGCTCGGTGCTGCCCACCGGGGCCGAGGTGTCGGTGGCGCTCAATCTGCACGCGCTGCGCCCGCTCAGCGCGTCCGCCGCCGACCGGGACGCCGTACGCCGGATCGACGCGGTCGGCAACCGGGTCTTTCTCGGCCCGATGCTGGACGGCGGCTACCCCGCGGACCTGCTCGCGGACACCGCGCACCTCACCGACTGGTCCTTCGTCCGCTCCGGGGACCAGGCCACGATCCACCAGCGCCTGGACCGGCTGGGCGTCAACTACTACACGCCGACCGTGGTCTCCGCCACGCCCGGGGGCGCCGAACCCGCCCGCGCGGACGGCCACGGCGCGGGCAGCGCCTCCCCCTGGCCGGGCGCCGACCGGGTCGGCTTCCACCAGGCGCCGGGCGAGCGCACCGCGATGGACTGGGCGGTCGACCCGTCCGGCCTGTACGAGCTGCTCACCGCGCTCGCCCGCAGCCACCCCGGGCTGCCGCTCATGGTCACCGAGAACGGCGCGGCCTACCCCGACGGGCCCGGCCCGCGGGGCAGCGTCGACGACCCGCGGCGCACCGCCTACCTGCACGCGCACCTCGCGGCCGTGCACCGGGCCGTCGCCGACGGCGCGGACGTGCGCGGCTACTTCGCCTGGTCGCTGCTGGACAACTTCGAGTGGGCGTACGGCTACACCAAGCGCTTCGGCCTGGTCCACGTCGACCACCGCACCCTCGCCCGCACCCCCAGGTCCAGCGCCCACTGGTACGCCCGGGTCGCCCGGACCGGCGTGCTCCGCCCGCCCGGCGTCGCCTGAGTCCTCCGACCGGCCGGAGGCCCGGGGGCGGCCCCGCGGCGGCCCGGCGGCGGCCCCGGGGTCTCGACGGGTGTCCGGGCGGTGCAGCAGACTCTGCACGACGGCTCCCACCGCACCCACCCGCACCAACCGCCGCGTCCGAACCAGCACATCGGAGAACCACCACGGTGACTACGAGTCGACAACTGGAGATCCCCTTCGCCGACGGCCGCTCCGGCAGCGGACCCGCCACCTGGGGCCAGCGGGCCATCTGGGACATCGTCAACCGCCTCACCCCCGCCGACCGCCCCCGCTTCAACATCGCCACCGCCGCCCCGCTCGACCCGGGCCCGCCGCTGCCGGCCGTCCTGGACGCCCTCGGGAACCTGCTCCACCTGCACGACTCCCTGCACACCCGGCTGCGGCCCGGGCCGGACGGCACCGGCCTGCGCCAGATCGTCGATCCGGCCGGCCTGCTGACGGTGCACGTCCGCGACTGCGCGGCGGATGCCGAAGCGGACGAACTCTCCGCCACCGGTGCCGAGTTGCACGCGGAGCTGGCCGGCCGACCGTTCGACTGCACGACCGAGTGGCCGATCCGGGTCGGCCTGGTGGTCGCCGACGGCCAGGTGCGGTACATCTCCCTGGTGCTGTCCCACACCGCGGTGGACGGCACCGGCATGGGCCTGCTGGTCCGCGACCTCAGCGAACTCGCCGCAGGCACCGGCCCGGACGCCATCCGGGCCGCCCGATCGCCCCAACAGCCCCTGGAGGAAGCCGAGTTCCAGACCTCCGAGCGCGGTCTGAAGCGCGACGCCAACGCCCGCGCGCACACCCTGCGCAAGCTGCGCACCGCCCCGTCCCGGCTCTTCCCCCCGACCACTGCCGGGGACGGGGCCGAAACCGCGCCCGGGGCCGCCTCCGGAGCCGCCGAACGGTTCCCGAACGCCGTGCTCAGCTCACCCGCGCTGCTGCGCGCGGTCGAGAACGTCGCCGCGGCGCACCGGACCGGCTCCTCCGCCGTCCTGGTCGCGGCGGCGGCCGCGATGACGGCCCGGCTGGCCGGCCGCTCGGACGCGGTGCTCCAGGTCGTGGTCAACAACCGCTTCCTGTCCGGCCTGACCGACGCCGTCAGCGTGGTCGCCGGCGACGCCCTGCTCCATCTCACCGATGCCGACGTCGACGGCGCTACGGACGGCGGCTTCGGCGCCGCGGTGCGCCGCACCCACGCCGCCTCGATCGCCGCCTACCGGCACGCCTACTACGACCGGCGCCTGCTCGACGCGGAGATCGAGCGCCTGACCGCCGAGCAGGTGCCGCTCGCCGACCGCTCCTGCGTCTTCAACGACACCCGCGACCTGCTCCCGAGCGGCCTGGCCGCGCAGGCCGCGCCGACCACGCCGGCCGGGGGTGAGGACGGGCGCAGCACGCTCTCCTGGCCCGTCGACTTCGACCCGCGCCCCGGGCTCACTTACGCCCTGGACGCCCTGCGCACCCCCACCGCCCTGCAACTCGCCATGACCGCCGACCCGGCGGTGCTCCCCCGATCCGCGATGGAGCGATTCCTCTACGGCATCGAGGAGCTGGTGCTCACCGAGGAGCGTTCCCTGCAGGCCTGAAGCGAGCGCAGGGGCCCGTCCGTCCGCTCACGTCCGGACGGCCGGGCCCCGGCCACTCACTTCCGACCGGTCGTCAACGCTGGTGATCGTGCACGTTGTTGGTCTCCTGGATCTTCTTCCAGGACTTCGGCTCCGGGTGCTTGCCGGTCGCGACGCCCGGCGCCAGGCTCGCCGCGGCCGGGGCGGTCCCGATGCCGTTGGTGCCCGCCGCCGGCCTCCCCGGGGTGAACAGCCAGGTGTTGAAGAGCTCGCCCAGCGGCTTGCCGGAGATCCGCTCGGCGTACGCCTGGAACTGCTGGATCGTGGCGTTGCCGTACTTGTGCTCAGCCGGCCAGCCCTTGAGGATCGCGAAGAACTTGTCGTCGCCGATGGTGTTGCGCAGCGCCTGGAGGGTGATCGCGCCCCGGTCGTAGACGGCACCGGCGAACTGGTTGTCCGCGCCCGGGTCGCCCGGCTTGATCGACCAGAACGGGTCGCCGGCCGGGTAGTAGTCGTAGAAGAAGTCGGCCAGTTCCTGCGCGGTGCCCTCGTTCTCGTGGTCCGACCAGAGCCACTGGGAGTACCGGGCGAAGCCCTCGTTGAGCCAGATGTCGCTCCAGCGCTGCACGGAGACGCTGTCGCCGTACCACTGGTGGGCCAGCTCGTGGACCACCACGGAGGTGTTGGAGCCGCGGGCGAACTGCGCGGGGCTGTAGAAGACCTGCCCCTGGGTCTCCAGCGCGTACCCGGTGGGGACGTTGGGCACGTAGCCGCCGACCGTGTCGAACGGGTAGGCCCCGAAGATCGTGCTCAGCCAGTCGGTCAGCTCACCGGTGCGCTCGACGCTGGCCTGCGCCGCTCCGGCGTTGGCGCCGAGGTCGGGGCTGTAGGCGGTGATGACGGGAAGGCCGCCCGGGGTGGTGTCCTGGCGGATGTCGAACCTGCCGATCGCCAGGGTGGCCAGGTAGGTGGCCTGCGGCTTGGCCTGCCGGTAGTTGTAGCGGATCCAGCCGGGCCGCTGACTGGTGCTCAGGGTGCCGTTGCTGACCACCTGGGTGCCGTTCGGCACCAGCACCGAGACGTCGAAGGTCGCCTTGTCGGTGGGGTGGTCGTTGCTCGGGTACCACCAGGCGGCGCTCTCGGGCTCCTGGGCGGCCACACCGCCGTCGGGGGTGCGGCGCCAGGCGGAGTAGCCGCCGCGCTTGACCTCTCCGGGCTTGTCGGCGTAGCGGACGACGACGGTGACCGGGCTGCCCTTGGCGATCGTCCGGGCGGGGGTGACCACCAGCTCCTGCTCGCCGGCGGTGGTGAACGCGGCGGTGCGCCCGTTGACCTGCACCTCCTTGACCTGGAGCACGAAGTCCAGGTTGAAGCGGGTGAGGTCCTGGGTGGCGGTGGCCAGGATGGTGGTGGTGCCCTCCAGCTCGTCGGTGGCGGGCTGGTACTTCAGCCGGATGTCGTAGTGCGAGACGTCGTAGCCGCCGTTGCCGGCAGACGGGTAGTAGGGGTCACCGATGCCCGCGGCGCCCGGTCCGGCCTGGGCGGCGGAGGCGGGAACGGACAGGAGCAGGGCGAGCGCGCCGGCGGCGGCAGAGACGATCAGCCTCTTGCGCACAGTGGTCCTCCACGGGGTATGCGGGACAGCGGGTCGGATCGATCCTTGTCCCAACAGCCCTCGCGGTACGCCTGAATTATGAGATGTTCATAAGAAGACACAGGCCGACATCACGCCGCCTCCCACCCGTGACGGCATGTCATGAACCGCTGACGATCACTCATTCACCGTATGGCCGGGCACCCTGCGAACCCAGCGCGACCGGCGCCCGCACCAGCGAGCCGTACTCGGTCCACGAGCCGTCGTAGTTCTTCACGTGCGGGTACCCGAGCAGCTCGGTCAGCGCGAACCAGGTGTGCGCCGAACGCTCGCCGATCCGGCAGTAGGCGATCACCTCGCGCTCCGGCTCGACGCCCTCCCCGCCGTACAGCGCCCGCAGTTCCTCCGCCGAACGGAAGGTGCCGTCCTCGTTCGCCGCCCGCGACCAGGGGATGTTCACCGCGCCGGGGATGTGCCCGGGCACCTGCGCCTGCTCCTGCGGCAGGTGCGGCGGGGCCAGCGCCTCGCCCCGGTACTCGGCGGGCGAGCGGACGTCCACCAGCACCGCGTCCGAGCCCGGCTTGGCGAAGACCTCCGCCTTCGCCAGCACCTCGTCCCGCAGCGCCCGCACCTCGGGGTGCTCCGGCCCGGCCAGCCGGTAGGTGCTGTGCTGGTAGTCCATGACCTCCTCGGTCAGCTCGCGCCCCTCCAGCTCCCACTTCTTGCGCCCGCCGTCCAGCAGCCGCACCGGGCCGAAGCCGCGCAGCCGCAGCAGCCAGTAGCCGTAGGCGGCGAACCAGTTGTCGTTGCCGCCGTACAGCACGACGGTGGTGTCGTCCTCGACCCCGGCGGCCCGCAGCAGGTGCTCGACGCCCGCCCGGTCGACGTAGTCGCGGCCGACCGGGCTGTGCAGGTCGGTGGTCCAGCTCCAGCCGATCGCGCCGGGCAGGTGCCCGCGCTCGTAGGCCCCGGTGTCCTCGTCCACCTCGACGACCCGGAGCGTGCCGTCGTCCAGGTGGTGGGCCAGCCACTCCGTGCCGACCAGCGCCTCGGGGTGTGCGTAGCCGTCGCCGGTCATCGCCGCCCTCCCTTCACGCGGGGACTCTTCGAACCTACGTCCGCACCCCCCGCGACGGCCACCCGGACCCGCGACGGGGCCTACGCCGCGGTGGGCAGCCGGGCGACGTAGTACTGGTCGAGCGGATCGCCCTCGATCCGTTCGACCTCCACCGAGCCGAAGCCCGCCTCGGCCGGCATCCGGCGGGCGGTCTGCTCACCCCGGACGGTGCCGAGCCCGGCACCGCCCCCGCCTCGGGACCTGCGCGAACCCTCCCCTCGTCACGCTGCGCCGCCGCCGGGCGATCCCCCACCCGGGCTACCGGGCGACGGGCCAGGGCACCTCGCCGCGCTTCTCGTAGCGGTACCCGGCGGCCTCCCAGCGGGCGCCCTCCTCGGCGAGGCGGGTGCTGAACCGCTCCCAGGAGTGGCTCTCCTTCGACGACCAGCCCAGTTCGGCGAGCGCGGGCAGCCGGGGCAGCAGCATGAGGTCGAGCTTCTCCGGGGTGTCCAGGGTCTCCGTCCACAGCGGCGCCTCGACCCCGAGCACGGAGCCGGCGGGCAGCGGCACCAGGGTGTCCGGGTCCCAGGAGTAGGCGGACCGGACGTCGATGGTGCCGGCCCAGACCAGCCCCAGCGGGTAGCCGGCCTCGTACTTCATGTCCAGGTAGGTGCGGCCGGAGGGCGACATGATCACCTTGGCGCCGCGCTCGGCGGCCTCCTTCAGCTCGACGTCGCGCCCGGCCCGGCCGTCCCAGAACTGCAGCACCCCGACCCCGCCCGGCGCGGTCTGGTTCCAGCCGACCGGGGTCTTCCCGGCGGCGAGCACCTGGGCGCCGACCCGCCGCACGAACTCCGCGTACTCCGCCGGGGAGATCTTCTTCACCTCGTCGCCGCCGAGGTGCAGGTAGGGCCCCGGGGTGAGCCGGGCCACCTCGGTGATCACCTCCTGGGTGAAGGCGAAGACCTCGTCACCGGTCGGGCAGAGCGTGGAGAAGCCGACCTCGATCCCGGTGTACGGCCAGGGGCGGGCGCTCCGGGTGCAGTCCAGCTCGGGGTAGGAGGCGAGGATCGCGTTGCTGTGGCCGGGCAGGTCGACCTCGGGGACGACGGTGAGGTAGCGCTCCTGCGCGTAGCGGACGATCTCCTGGTAGTCGGCGGCGGTGTAGAAGCCGCCGGGGGTGCCGTCGACCTCGCTGACCGCGCCGACCGAGGTCAGCGCGGGCCGGGACGGGATCTCGATCCGCCAGCCCTGGTCGTCGCTCAGGTGCAGGTGCAGCTGGTTGATCTTGTAGAGGGCGAGACGGTCGATGAACCCCTTGACCTCGGCCGGGGTGAAGAAGTGGCGGGCGACGTCGAGCATCGCGCCCCGGTAGCCGTAGCGCGGGCGGTCCTCGACGGTGACCGGCGCGACCGTCCACTCCGGGCCGCCGGTGACCGGGCGCGGGCTCTCGATCTGCGGGGGCAGCAGCTGGCGGAGGGTCTGGGTGCCCCGGAAGAGCCCCTCGGCGGTGCGGGCGGCGATCCGTACGCCGGTGGCGTCGGCCGTCAGCCGGTAGCCCTCGGTACCGGTGGCCTCGGGCAGCCCGGGGTCGAGCAGCAGGCCGATGCCGTCGGCCGGATCCGCCGCGGTCCGATCCGCTCCGGCCGGACCGGCGTCGGCCACCACCGGGAGCGGCAGCCCGGTCGGACGGCGCAGCGCCTCGGCGAGCTGTTCGGCGATCCGCCGCACCTCCCCGGCCTGCCGTTCGACGGCCTCCGCCCCGGGAACGGTCCGGACGACGGTGCGCCCGGTGAGCCGGTAGCCGGGACCGGAGCCGGCGGTGACGGAGAGCGGGACCGGGATGATCCGGTCGGCGGTGCGCGGGCCGGCGGGTACCGCGGCGGCCCCGCCCGGGGCGGGGTCGTCACCACCGGTCGCCCGCTGCACCCCGAAGCCGACCGCGGCGAGCACCAGGACGGCGACGAGGAGCAGCGCTCTGCGGGCCCGGGCGGAGAGCCCGGCTGTTCGAATCGGCACGGCCGCTCCCGGTGTCTTCAGGCACTCCACCGGCCGCTGTTCACGGCCGGTTCACCGGAATGGTCTCAACCAATAGCCGTCTTGTCCCGTGCTTCGTACGAATTCGGTTCGTTGTCGCGCGACAGCGGCGCCGGTGCACCGCCACCGTGGCGGATCAGGCGAAGACCACCGAGCGGACCAGCAGCCGGTCACCGGCCCGACCACCCGGCCGCAGCACGAAGTAGGTGTCGCCCGCGCAGCCGAAGTCGCGGAAGACGGTGGCGGTCGAACCGGTCCGGTTCGAGGGCGCGAACGCCGGTTCCTCGTCGGTGGCCTCCGGCAGGTCGACGCACGCGTGGCTCTTCGGCTCGATCAGCGCGCCGGTGAAGTCGGGGCCGTACTTGTAGCGGAATTCCCCGGCGGCGGCGTTGGCGGAGAGCGGGACGGCGAGGACGAGCGCGATCGCGCTGATGGCGGCGAGCACGGCGTTGCGCAGACGCATGGCGGGTGGCCTTTCAGGCGGTACTCGGTGGTACCTGGTGAATTGGTGCGAGATCACCCTAGAGGCCCAAAAACCAGGGAAACGATTCTGCTAATCCACCCTTTCGGGTGGTTTAAGCGCTATTCCCGCGACTTTTCCGTTTCCCTGTTCCACTCCCGACCCACTCATCCGGGCGGGGCGGTGAAGTAGTAGCCGGAGTCGATCAGCACCGGCAGATAGGCCTTCAGTGCCGCCACCGTCTGCGAGCGGTCCCCGCCACCGTCGTGGTTGAGCACGATCGAGCCGGGGCGGACGTCCTTGAGGACCCGGTCGGTGATCACGCCCGTCCCGGGCCGGGCCCAGTCCCGCGGATCGACCGACCAGGCCATCGGCCGCATGCCCATCTCCGCACTCACCCGCAGGGCGGTGGAGGACCAGTCGCCGCCCGGCGCCCGGAACCAGGTCGGCACCTTGCCGGTGGTCCGGTGCAGCAGGTCGGAGGTGCGCTCCAGTTCGTCGCGCACCTTGCCCTCGGAGAGGCTGCGCAGGTCGGGGTGGGTCCAGGTGTGGTTGGCGATGTGGTGGCCGCGGGCGGCGATCTCACGGACCAGGTCGGGGTGTTCCACGGCGTTCTCGCCGATCAGGAAGAAGGTGGCCCGGATGCCGTACTGCTCCAGCAGTGCCAGGACGGTCGGGGTGTGCCGGGGGTCGGGGCCGTCGTCGATGGTGAGCGCGACCACCTTGTGCCCGGGGTCCAGCTCGTAGACCGGCTTGCTGTCGGAGGAGGACGGCGCCCGCGCGGGCGACGGCGCGGCCGAGGCGGGGGCGGACGCGGAGGGCGCCGCGGACGGACTCGCCGCGGCGGACGGCGTCCCGGCCGCCGTCGGAGTCGCGGACGGGGTCCCGGCCACGGAGCGGACGGCCGTCGGGGTCGCGGTGGCGGTCGGCGTCGGCGTCGGAGTCGGAGTCGGAGTCGCGGACGGGGTGAAGGCGGCGGAAGGACTCGGGGCCCAGGACGGGCTCGGGGGGTCGGAAGGGAGGTCCGGGACGGCGTCGGGGCCGGCCGCGTCGAGCGCCCGGGCGGCCTCCACGACCGCCGAGCCCCGGCCGCAGCCGGCCAGCCCGAGCAACGACATCCCCGCCGCGGCCAGCAGCAATCTTCGCGAAGTAATCTGACGATCAGACAGCATGGCGAATGTCTCCCCTGTTCACCGGCCCGCCTCCCGGCGGCTACCCCGACGGGCTCGATCACCACCCCAACGGCCCATGTCACGACCGGTTCGCGCACCCCCTGACCGGATTCGGGCCGGGCCCGCTAGTCTGACCTCTCCCAGTCTGATGATCTGTCTTAAGAGGACGTGGCCATGACGAAAAGTCAGGATTTCGCCGACCGCTCCGACAACGACGACCCCGAGCTCAGTCAGTGGGAGAAGTACGGGGTCGACACCAGCACTCCGCACTCCGCCCGCGTCTACGACTACTGGCTGGGCGGGAAGACCAACTTCCCGCCGGACCGCGCGATGGGTCAGGCCATCGAGCAGGCGGTGCCCACCATGAAGGCGCAGGCCAAGGAGAACCGCGGCTTCCAGAAGCGCGCCGTGCGCCACCTCGCCGAGCAGTACGGCATCCGCCAGTTCCTCGACCTCGGCACCGGCATCCCCACCTCGCCGAACACCCATGAGATCGCCGAGTCGGTCAGCGCCGGCACCCGGGTCGTCTACGTGGACAACGACCCGATCGTGCTGGCCCACGCCCGCGCGCTGATGGTCTCCACCCCGGCCAGCCGCACCACCTACATCCACGCCGACCTGGGCAAGCCCGCCGAGCTGCTGGGCGACCCGGCCCTCAACTCGACGCTGGACCTCTCCCAGCCGGTCGGCCTGCTGATGATCGCCGTGCTGATGCTGATCGCCGACGAGGACGACCCGTGGGGCAAGGTCGCCGCGCTGCGCGACGCGCTGCCCTCCGGCAGCTACCTCGCGCTGACCCACCCGACCCAGGACTTCAACGAGGCCGCCGTCGCCCAGGTGACCAGCTCCGCCCGCGCCGCCGGAATGACCCTGGTGCCGCGCAGCAAGGAGGAGGTCACCCGGTTCTTCGACGGCTGGGAGCTGATCGAGCCCGGCGTCGCCCCGGTGATGGCCTGGCACCCGGACGGCGAGCAGCCCGAGGACCCGTACGCGGCGTACTACTGGGGCGGCGTCGCCCGCAAGCCCTGAGCCACCGCCCGGAACCCGGCCGCCACCGGCCCCGCCCACCCCCACCGGGCGGGGCCGGCCCGCAGGCCGCGCCCGCCGTCGGAGCTCACTTCAGCAGCCGGGACAGCCGCCGGTCCGCCAGCGGCCGGCCACCGGTCTGGCAGGTCGGGCAGTACTGCAGCGAGGAATCCGCGAAGGACACCTCCCGCACGGTGTCCCCGCAGACCGGACACGGCTGCCCGGTCCGCCCGTGCACCCGCAGGCCGAGCTTCTTCTCCGCCTTCAGCTCCCCCGCCGCCAGCCCGCGCGAGCGCTCCACCGCCTCGCGCAGCGTCGTGCCGAGCGCCTCGAACAGCCGCGCCGTCTCCTCCGGCGACAGATCGGCCGCCAGTTTGTACGGGGACATCCGCGCCGCGTGCAGCACCTCGTCCGAGTAGGCGTTGCCGACCCCGGCGAGCACGCTCTGGTCGCGCAGCACGCCCTTGATCCGGCGCCGCTCGCCGGTCAGCAGCGCCCGGAAGCGCGCCAGGTCGAAGCCCGGGTCCAGCGGGTCCGGGCCGAGCCGGGCCACGCCCGGGACCTCCGCCGCCTCCCGCACCACGTACACCGCGAGGCCCTTCCTGCTGCCCGCCTCGGTGAGGTCGAAGCCGGCCGCGTCCGGGCCCTCCAGCCGCACCCGCAGCGCCAGCGGGTTGCGTCCGCCCGGCCTCGGCGGCAGCGCGGGCAGGCCCTCCTTCCAGCGCAGCCAGCCCGCCCGGGCCAGGTGGACCACCAGGTGCAGCCCGCCGGCCTCGATGTCGAGGAACTTGCCGTGCCGTACGACCGGGCCGACCGTCCGGCCCGCCAGCGCCGTCACCGGCGGGTCGTAGGTCTTCAGGGCGCTGATCGCCACCGGCTGGACCTCGGCGATCACCCGCCCGGTCAGCCGCTGCGACAGGTAGGCGGTCAGGGCCTCGACCTCGGGCAGTTCCGGCATGCGCCCAGTCTCGCGCAGCCGCCCGCCGCCCGCCCGCCCTCGCGTCGTCCGCCGCCTTTTGCCGTCCACCGCGCCCCGGCGCAGGCTGGAGGAGGCGACCGCGCGCCAGCCGAGGAGGTCGGGCCCGCCATGAGCACGCTTGAGGAACAGATCGACATCGACGCCCCGGTGCTGGCCGCCTGGCAGCAGCTGCACCGGGTCCACGAGTACCCGCGCTTCGTCGACGGCGTCCGCAGCGCCCAGCCGCACGGCCGCAACCTCGCCCATCTCGAAGTGGAGATCGCCGGCGCCGAACGGGACGTCGAGACCGAGATCACCGACCGGGGGCGCGGCCGGGTGATGACCTGGCGCACCCTGGACGGCCTGCCGCTGCACGGCGCCTTCGCGCTGCGTCCGCTGGACCGGGCGCACACCCGGGTGCAGATCCGCGTCGAGTACGACCCGGAGGAACTGCACGAGGTGCTCGGCGGCCCGCGCGGATTCGCCCTCGCCGGGGCCGTCGAACGCGCCGTCCGCACCGACCTGACGCTGTTCCGGGACCTGGTCGAGGCCCGGGTGGAGGCCGCCGCCGAGCCGCCCCCGCCGGTCGTCGAGCCGCCCCGGATCGTGGACGTAAACGGCATATAAGCGCAGCTCAGGGGTGGCGGTGAGGATCTTCACAGCAGTCCCGCCGGACCCGTCGTCCGGCCTTCCACCTGTGGCACACTCGGGTCCCATGAGCACGGCCCCGCTCCCCAGGACGCTGCGCGCGGCGATCTTCGCCGCGCTGCTCGTGCTGCTCGCGGGCCTCGGCCAGGTCCTGGTCACCGGCCGTCCGCTGGCGCTCGGCACGCTCGCCCTGGCCGGCGCCGCCGTCTTCACGGTGGCCTTCGCCCTGGCGGGCCGCGAGCGCGGCTACCGCTCGGTCGTGGCGGTGTTCCTGCCGCTGGAACTCGGGCTGAGCGCCCTGTTCGGCCTCGCCCAGGCGACCTGTCCCTCGCTGCCGCCCGGCACCGGCCGCGGCCTCGAACCGCTGCTCTGCGGCGGCGGCTCGCTCGGCGGGCTGCTGCTCGGCCACGGCCTCTCCCGGCCGCTCGGGCTGGTGGTGCTGCTGCTCCTGCACACCGCGCTCGCGCTGGCCGCCGCCGCCTGGCTGCGCGGTGCCGACGCCGCGCTGTGCGCTCTGGCCCGCTCGGTGCGGATCCTCGGCGACTTCGCGCAGCGCTTCGCCGCCTCGGCCGGCCGTCGGCTGCTGCTGCTCGCCGCCCCGCTGCCGGCCCGCCCGGTGGCCCGGGTGCCGTTCCCGCGCGCCAGCCGCGTGCGGGTGCCCGCCGAATCCGTCGTCCTGCGCCCCGCCGTCCGGCGCGGCCCGCCGGTTCTCGCGCCGGCCCGCTGAGCAGAGCCGCGGCGATCAGCCGCGAGGTCCTCGGCCGGCCGTGCCGCCCAGCGCCCGCACGCCGTTCCACGAGCACCAGGACGACCTTTCCCATGAGCACCTCCCCCGAGAAGTCCCCGAAGACCCCCAAGACCACCAAGGCCACCGCCGCCGCCGACCGCAAGGCCGCCCGCCGGGCCGCCACCGAGCGGATGCGCGAGCAGCGCGAGCGCGCCGACCGGTCCGCCCGGATCCGCCGCCGCGTGGTGGTCGGCGCCGCCTCCGCCGCCGTGCTCGCCCTGGTGGCGGGCGTGGCCTTCGCCGTCGGCGGCTCCTCCGGCTCCGGCGACGCCGCGGCCTCCGGCCCGCTGGTCGTGCCGGCCAATACCAGCGGCGCGGACGGCACCGTGATCACCTACGGCAAGGCCGACGCCCCGCACACCCTGGAGGTCTACGAGGACTTCCGCTGCCCGTACTGCGAGCAGCTGGAGACCACCACCGGCCCGACCGTCCAGCAGCTCGCCGACGCCGGCACGTACAAGATCGAGTACCACCTGGCGACCTTCCTCGACCAGGGCCTGGGCGGCAAGGGCTCGCGCACCGCGCTGGCCGCCGCCGGCGCGGCGCTGAACGAGGGCGTGGACAAGTTCAAGCAGTTCCACGACGTGCTCTACGCCAACCAGCCGGACGAGCGCGACGACGCCTTCTCCGACGTCAACCACCTGCTCGACCTGGCCGGCAAGGTCCCGGGCCTGAAGACCGACGGCTTCGTCAAGGCGGTCCAGGAGGGCACCTACGTGCCGTGGGCGGTGCAGGTGAACAAGGACTTCGACAAGAGCGGCGTGACCGGCACGCCGACCGTCCGCCTGGACGGCCAGAAGCTGGACGTCTTCGCGGGCGGCGTGCCCGCCTCGCCCGAGAAGTTCACCGCGATGGTCAAGCAGGTGACCGGATGACCGCCCCCGTCACCCGCCGCACCTACGGCGCGAGCCGCCCGTACGCCCTGCTGCTGGTGATCGGCGGCGCGCTGGGGCTGTTCGCCTCGGCCGTCCTCACGCTGGACAAGATCCGGCTGCTGAAGGACCCGTCGTACGTCCCGAACTGCAATATCAATCCGATCATCAGCTGCGGCTCGGTCATGCGCAGCGACCAGGCCGAGGCCTTCGGCTTCCCGAACTCGCTGCTCGGCCTCGTCGGGTTCGCGGTGGTGCTCGCGGTCGGCGCCGGGCTGCTGGCCGGCGCGTCCTACCGGCGCTGGTTCTGGCTGGGCCTGCAGGCCGGGACGGTGTTCGGGATCGG
Source organism: Kitasatospora sp. NPDC004723 (assembly GCF_040609255.1). Classification (NCBI taxonomy): domain Bacteria; kingdom Bacillati; phylum Actinomycetota; class Actinomycetes; order Kitasatosporales; family Streptomycetaceae; genus Kitasatospora; species Kitasatospora sp. NPDC004723. The sequence continues at coordinate 99,404 of NZ_JBEXJT010000014.1, forward strand.
CTTCGTGACCTGGCTGATGTACCAGGCGCTGTACCGGATCGGGGCGCTCTGCCCGTACTGCATGGTCGTGTGGGCGGCGATGATCCCGCTGTTCTGGTACACCACGCTGCACAACCTGCGCTCGGGGATCATCCCGGTGCCGCGCGGCCTGCGCCCGGCGGTGCGGGAGGCGGCGCGCTACCACTGGGTGGTGCCGGCGCTCTGGTACGCGGTGATCGTGCTGCTGGTCCTCAAGCGGTTCTGGTACTACTGGTCCACACTGATCTGAGACCCCTGACCTCCACCGCCGCCCGCCTCCGCAGCCACCTCGGCCCGGGGGCGGGCGCACCCCGATTCCGGGCGAGGCGCCGATGTCGAAGATCGTCCTTTTCATGTCCGTCTCGCTGGACGGCTGCTTCGAGGGACTGGACCGGGACATCTCCTGGAACCGCGTCGACGAGGAGGTGCACCGCTACCTCAACGCCGAGCTGGGCCGGATGGGCGGTTTCGTCTCCGGCCGGATCACCCACCAGCTGCTGGCCGACTTCTGGCCCGACGCCGACCGCGGCCCGGCCGTCGAACCCTGGATCGCCGAGTTCGCCCGGATCTGGCGGGCGATGCCGAAGACGGTCTTCTCCCGCACCCTGCGGCAGGCCGACTGGAACACCACCGTGCTCCCCGAGGTCACCCCGGAGGCGGTCGCCGCGCTCAAGGCGGCCACCACCGGGGACCTCGCCCTCGGCGGCGCCGGCCTGGCCGCGACCTTCCGCGCCCTCGACCTGGTCGACGAGTACCACCTGCTGATCCACCCCGTGCTGCTCGGGCGCGGCCACCGGCTGTTCCCCGCCGACGGCCCGCCCGAGGACCTGGAGCTGCTGACCACCCGCGTCTTCGGCAACGGGGTGGTCCTGCTGCGCTACGCCCGGGCGGCGGCCCGCGGCGCGAACTCGTAGGCGGCGACCTCGGCCAGCAGCGCGGCACGGCGGTCCTCGTCCAGGAACGAGGCGTGGAAGGAGTTGGCGGCCAGCAGCCGCAGCGTCTCGTCCGCCAGGCCGAGCGCGTCGGCGAGGGCGTCGTAGTTGTCCCCCGCGTAGCCGCCGAAGTAGGCCGGGTCGTCGGAGTTGACGGTGGCCAGCAGGCCGGCGTCGAGGATGGCGGGCAGCGGGTGGTCGGCGAGGGTGTCGATGCAGCGCAGCCGGACGTTGGAGAGCGGGCAGAGGGTGAGCGGGATCCGCTCGCGGACCAGCCGCTCGACCAGCGCCGGGTCCTCCAGGCAGCGCAGGCCGTGGTCGATCCGCTCCACGCCGAGCACGTCCAGCGCCTCGGTGATGTACGCGGCCGGGCCCTCCTCGCCGGCGTGGGCGACCCGGTGCAGGCCGGCCTCGGCGGCGAGCCGGTAGACCTCGCGGAACTCGGCCGGCGGGTGGCCGACCTCGGCGGAGTCCAGCCCGATGCCGGTGATCCGGCCGCCGAACCAGGGGCGGGCGGCCTCGAAGGTCTCCAGCGCGGACTCGGCGGACTCGTCCCGCAGGAAGCACATGATGAGCCGGGTGCTGATGCCGTGCCGCTCCTCGCTGCGGTCCAGCGCCCGGCCGAGGCCGTCCACGACGACGGACAGCGGCACCCCGCGCGCGGTGTGCGCCTGCGGGTCGAAGAAGATCTCGGCGTGCCGCACCCCCTGCTCGGCCGCCCGGGCCAGGTAGGCCTCGGCGAGCTCGGCGAAGTCCTGCTCGGTCCGCAGCACGGCCATCAGCGCGTAGTACAGGTCGAGGAAGGACTGCAGGTCGGTGAAGGCGTAGGCGCGCCGCAGCTCCTCGGTGTCCGCGTACGGCAGGGTGACGCCGTTGCGGGCGGCGAGCGCGAAGGCGAGCTCGGGCTCCAGGGTGCCTTCGATGTGCAGGTGCAGTTCGGCCTTGGGGAGGGGCATCGGTGCCTGTCCGGGAGAGCGGTACGAATACGAAGTGGTCATCCTACTTTTTCGCCTCCGCCGACCACGCATCGGGCAGGTCACGCACCCGCCGCAGCGGCGAGGCGATCAGCAGCCCGGCCGAGGCCGTCAGCAGCGCGATCGTGATCCACATCGCCGGACGCAGCCCGAGCACCTCCCCCAGGACGCCGCCGGTCACCGCACCGAGCGGGATGGTCGCCTGGTTGGCCGCCATCGAGGTGGCCACCACCCGGCCGAGCAGCTCGGGCGGCGCGTAGCGCTGGCGGAAGCTGCCGATCACGACGTTGGCGAGCACCACGCCGGCCACCATCACCGCCAGCCCCGCCGCGTACAGCAGCACCCCGGCGCCGGGCCGGGCGCTCGGCAGCAGCAGGCCGAACGGGGTGACGGTGAGCAGGGCGAGCAGCACGCCGCGCGCCGTCCCGTACCGCCGGGTGACCGGGCGGACGAGCGCGGCGCCGGCCACCCCGCCCAGCGCGCCGGCGGCGCCCAGCCAGCCGACCGCCGCGGGGGCCACGCCCAGCTCCTCGACCAGGAAGAGCACCGACACCGCCTGGTAGCCGGCCAGCGCGAGGTTGGCGACCGCCCCGTAGCGCAGCAGCGCGCCCAGGTACGGGTCGCGGCGGACGAAGGCCAGCCCCTCGCGGACCCGGCGGCCGAGCGGGGCCGGGTCGGCCGCCGGGGCCTGGGCCCGCCGGTCGCGGATCAGCAGCAGCGCCGCGGCGGCGGCCAGGAAGCTCACCGCGTCGACCAGCAGTCCGGTGGCGGCGCCGAAGGCCTGCACGGTGAGCCCGGCCACGCCCGGCCCGGCGACCTGGGCGGCCGAGGCACCGCCCTGGAGCTTGGCGTTGCCCTCGGTGAGCCGCTCGGGGTGCAGCAGATCCGGCAGGTAGGCCTGGTGGCCCGCGCTCAGGAAGACCGCCGCGGTGCCCGCGAGCAGCGCGACCACCATCAGCTGGGCGAGGGTCAGCACGCCGAACAGGGCGGCGGCCGGCACCGAGGCGTACAGCGCCGCCGAGACCAGGTTGGCCCGGACCAGCACGGTGCGCCGGCGCCACCGGTCGATCCAGACCCCGGCCGGCAGGCCGATCAGCAGCCAGGGCAGCCAGACGGCGGCGCTCAGCAGCCCGGCCGCGAGCGGTCCGGCGTCCAGCGCGACCACCGCGACCAGCGGCAGGGCGACGGCGGTGACGGCGGAGCCGAGGCGGCTGACCGTCTCGCCCGCCCAGAGCAGCCGGAAGTCGCGGCTCGCGAACAGCCCGGCGGGTAACCGGGGGGCGTCCCGCAGCTCGGTGTCCGTCATGGCCGGGCCGGGACGCTGTGGGCGAAGGCGAAGACCGATTCCCGTTCGCGGCCGTCCTCGGGGACCGGCCGGTCGGCCCACCGGGCCAGCACCGCGACCAGTTCGCCGGCCAGCTCGCGGGCCTCCTCCGGGGTGAGCCGCAGCCAGGTCTCGGTGGCCACGGCGCAGCCCTCCCGCCAGGGCCCGGGGTAGTCGTGCCGCGCCGCGGACCAGCCGCGCACCAGGGCGGCCTGGCGCTCCAGCTGGAGCGAGCCGGCCGCGTCGGCGACGGCCTCGCCGACCGGGTCGCCGGCGAAGTCGGCGCGCCGCCAGCGCGGGGTGCCGGCGGTCGGGCGCCACCAGCGTTCGCGGCGGTCGCGCGCCCGCTCGGGGGCCTCCTCGACGAGGTCGGCGCCGGCCAGCACCTTGAGGTGGTGGCTGACGCTGCCGACGGCCTGGCCGGTGCGTTCGGCGAGCAGGCCGACGGTGGCGGGGCCGTCCACCGCGAGCAGGTCCAGCAGGCGGCGGCGGACGGGGTGGGCGAGGGCGGCCAGGACGCGGGAGTCGGCGATCTGCCGGACGCCGTCCGGGCCGGATTCGGTGGGTCGGGTCATGCGGCGAGAGTATCCACAAGAACCCTTGCGCAACAGCCCTTGTACGAGAGTTCTTGTCCATTCCGGAGGCCGCCGGACGCGTACCGGAGGGGCTGGCGGGGCACCGGGTACTCGGGGGGTTTCCGGTTCCCGCCGAGGAGGGAGTGGACATGCGGCACCCCGACGCCCCGCACACCAGGCCCGAGGGCATCTCCCCGCACGCCCTGGACAACGACACCCTGGTGCACGAGCTGGAGCAGCTGCACCGGACCAGGCACGAGACCTTCCTGTACGGCTCCGAGGAGGCGCTCAAACGGCACACCCTGCGCACCGGGCAGCTGGAGGCCGAGTACCTGCACCGCTTCCCCAACCGCCTGGTCACCGCCGGCCGGACCAGGGCCGGCGCCCGCGCCCGAGCGGCGGCGGTCCGGGCGGAGGCGCTGCCGCACTAGGGACCGCGGACCACCGCCCGGCGGGACACGCCGGGCGGTGTCGGGGTGCCCCGGCGCGGGCGGTGGGCGAGGGTGGGAGGACCGACACGTCCCCACTCCGCGCACCCCCGGGAGGGCCCCGATGTCCATCGCAAGCGTGAACCCCGCGACCGGCGAGACCCTGGAGACCTTCGAACCCCTGGACGCGGCCGGCCTCGAACAGCGGCTGGCCCGCGCCGAGGCGGCCTTCCGGACGTACCGCACCACGTCCTACGCCCAGCGCGCCGGCCTGCTGCGCCGCGCCGCCGACCTGCTCGACCGGGAGCGGGAGACCGTCGCACGGACGATGACCGAGGAGATGGGCAAGCCGCTCACCGCGGCCCGCGCCGAGGCCGCCAAGTGCGCCAGGGCGATGCGCTGGTACGCCGAGAACGCCGAGGCGCTGCTCGCCGACGAGCACCCGGAGCCGGCCGACGTCGCCGACTCCGGGGCGGCCCGCGCGTACGTGCGGTACCGGCCGCTGGGCGTGGTCCTGGCGGTGATGCCCTGGAACTTCCCCTTCTGGCAGGTCGTGCGGTTCGCCGCGCCCGCGCTGATGGCCGGCAACGTCGGCCTGCTCAAGCACGCGTCCAACGTGCCGCGCACCGCGGTGGCGCTGGAGGAGCTGTTCCGCCGGGCCGGCTTCCCGGAGGGCTGCTTCCAGACCCTGCTGATCGGCTCGGGCGCGGTGGAGGGCGTGATCCGCGACCCCCGGGTGGCCGCCGTGACGCTCACCGGCAGCGAGCCGGCCGGCCGGGCGGTCGCGGCCACGGCGGCCGACGAGGTGAAGAAGGCCGTCCTGGAGCTGGGCGGCAGCGACCCGTTCGTCGTCCTGCCGAGCGCGGACCTGGACGCCGCCGTCGCCACCGCCGTGACGGCGCGCTCGCAGAACAACGGGCAGTCCTGCATCGCCGCCAAGCGGTTCATCGTGCACACCGAGGTCTACGACCGGTTCACCGCCGCGTTCACCGAGGCCATGCGGGCGCTTCGGGTCGGCGACCCGATGGACGAGGCCACCCAGGTCGGTCCGCTGGCCAGCCGGCAGGGGCGGGACGACCTGGCCGGGCTGGTCGACGACGCGCGGGCGCACGGGGCCGGGGTGGAGTGCGGCGGGCGCCGCCCGGAGGGCCTGGACGCGCGGGGCCTGGACGGCGGGTGGTTCTACGAGCCGACCGTGCTCACCGGCATCACGCCGGGGATGCGGATCCACCACGAGGAGACCTTCGGCCCGGTCGCCACGGTCTACCGGGCCGACGATCTGGACCACGCGGTCGCGCTGGCCAACGACACCCCGTTCGGCCTCAGCTCCAACGTCTGGACGGAGGACCCGGCCGAGCAGGACCGGTTCGTGCGGGACATCCAGGCGGGCGGGGTGTTCTTCAACGGCATGACGGCCTCGCACCCGGCCCTGCCGTTCGGCGGCGTCAAGCGCTCCGGATTCGGCCGCGAGCTGTCCGGACACGGCATCCGGGAATTCTGCAACATCACCACGGTCTGGGTGGCGTAGTACGCGCGCCGTCCGCGCCCCCGGCCGGGGCCGTGCGCCCCGGCCGGATCCGGCCAAGTTTCCGGACAGACGATTGATCCGCTTTGTCCGAATCCTCGGCCACCGGCGCGCGAGACGGACCGGACCGGCCTTCACATCACACGGATACGCCCTCCACGAAATCCCTTCGTTGACAAACCGGCGGAAAAATTCTGCTCATATAAATAAAAGCTGAACTGATTCATTACGGATGGCCGAACGATGGCACATCCCGAACGGCGAGAACTCGACGGCGGCGCATTTCCGGATAGCTTCTGGGACGACCGGCCGGAGGGGTCGGTCACCACGGGAAGGAAACGCGATGAAGCTCCTCAAGCGCGCCGCTGCCCTCGCCGCCTCGGCGGCCGTCCTGGCCGGCGGCACGACCGTCCTGAACGCCACCCCGGCGGCCGCCGCCACCGAGATCACCCTCCAGAACGTCGCCACCGGCCGCCTCCTGGACAGCAACGGCAACGGCAACGTCTACACGCTCCCCGGCAACGGCGGCTCGTACCAGCGTTGGTACGCCAACGACCTGGGCAACAACACCTTCACCCTGCAGAACAAGGCCACCGGCCTGTTCCTGGACAGCAACGGCAACGGCAACGTCTACGCCCTGGGCGGCAACGGCGGCAGCTACCAGAAGTGGGTGAAGCGGGCCTCCACCTACGGCAGCACCTACCAGAACCTGGCCACCGGCCTGTTCCTGGACAGCAACGCCAACGGGAACGTCTACACCCTGGGCGGCAACGGCGGCTCGTACCAGCAGTGGCGCTGATCATCCATCAGGTCGAAGAATCATCGGTTCATGTCAATGATGTGACTGTTCATCACCCGTGAACTGCACCTTCGTCGACCAAGAACTGCCCTCCCCGGCGCCTCGATCGCCGGGGAGGGCTGCGCCATGCTACGGTGCCGGGCCAGGGGCCTGTGCCCGGCGGCGTTCGCTCACGGCCGAACCGGCCCGCCACCCCGGGCCGCCGACCAGAATCGGCCGCAAGACCACTCGCACCCGGAACGACGGGGATGTTCAGTGACAATTAGTACACTCACATCAGCACTCCACCGCAGGACGGAGGGTGACGAACCGTCGGTCCTGTTATCCCCCGCCGATCGGCGGGTGCGGTTCATCCCCTGGGCGGTCGCCCTCGCACTGTTCCTGGTTTACGCGTTCTTCACCGTCCGCCGTCACGACCTGCTGCTCACCAGCGGGTACGACCTCGGAATCTTCGAACAGGGCGTGCGCGGCTACGCCGAGGGCCGCGGCCCGATCGTCGAACTCAAGGGCCCCGGCTTCAATCTGCTGGGTGATCACTTCTCCCCCGTCCTCGCCGCCCTCGCCCCGTTCTACTGGATCTGGCCCTCGGCCAAGACCCTGCTGCTGGCGCAGTCCGCCCTGGTGGCCGTCGCCGCCGTACCGATCTGCCGCTGGGCGCAACGCGGCGCCGGGACGGCCGTCGCGCTGGCCGCCGGCCTCGGTTACGGGTTCTCCTGGGGGCTCGCCTCGGCGCTCGGTTTCGACTTCCACGAGATCACCTTCGCGGTGCCGCTGATCGCCTTCGCGGTCTGCGCGCTCGGCGAGCGGCGCTGGCTCGCCGCCGCCCTCTGGTCCGCGCCGCTGGTGCTGGTCAAGGAGGACCTCGGCATCACCGTGGCCGCCGTCGGCGCCTACATCCTGTGGCGCGGCGACCGCCGGGTCGGCGCGGCCACCGTGCTGTTCGGCATCGGCGCCTCGCTGCTCGAACTCCTGGTGCTGCTGCCGGCGATGAGCCCCGGGGGCAGCTTCGCGTACTGGGACAACCTGAGCGGCGGCTCGGGCGGCCGGAACCTGCTCACCCTGCCGCTCGACCTGATCACCCCGGGCGAGAAGGTCACCACCGTCCTGCTGCTGCTCGCGCCGACCCTCCTGCTGGCCGCCCGTTCACCGCTGATGATCGTCGCGCTGCCCACCCTCGGCTGGCGGCTGCTCTCCAACAACCCGGCCTACTGGGGCACCAGTTACCACTACAGCGCGGTGCTGATGCCGATCGTCTTCGCGGCCTTCGTGCACGTCCTGGTGATGGCGCGGGAGCGGGACGGCGTGCTGCCCAGGTGGCTCGCCCGGGCCGCGCCGCCGGTCAGCGCGGTGATCACCCTCGCGCTGCTGCCCGGGTTCGCGTTCAGCCAGTTGTTCACCCTCGAGCTGTGGCGCACGCCGGCCCGGGTCGAGGCGGCCCGGTCGGTGCTGGCCACCATCCCGGACGACGCCCGGGTCGCCGCCTCCAACCGGCTGGTGCCGCAGCTGACCAACCGCTGCGAGGTCATCGTGTTCGGCTGGCCGCAGAACTGGTCGAGCGCCGAGTGGATCGTGGTCGACGAGGACCAGCCGATGGGCTGGCCGCTGCCGCCCGACAAGGAGCGCGAGGAGGTCGCCAGCGTCAAGCGCAGCGGCTACCGGGTGGTCCGCAGCGACCACGGCATCACGCTGCTGCGACGCACACCCGACGCCGCCGCGGTGGCGGCCGAGCCGCCCGCGCCCGGGACACCCGAAGCCGGTACGCCCACGCCCGGTACGCCCACGCCCGGTACGCCCGCGCCCGGGACACCCGAAACCGGTACGCCCGGAGCCGGCTGACCCGCCGCCCCGGGCCGGGCACGCACCGGCCCGGGGCGGGTCCCCGGGCCGTCCGCCCGCCTCCGAACCAGCCCCCGTCTCCGACCAGTTCAGGGATCCCGTGCCAGTCGAAACCGGGCTCAGCCCGTCCACCCGCGCGAACCGGCCGCTGCTGCCGCGCGCCGCCCGTCCGTCCACGCCCGGCAGCACCGGCCCGCTCACCGGGCGCCGGACCGCCGTGCTGACCCTGCTCTGCTTCGCCGTGACCGCGGCCTGCGGACTCCAGCAGTGGTCGGCGGTCCTGCTCGGCGGCTTCGACCTCGGGATCTTCCACCAGGGCGTGGCCGGGTACGCGGACTTCGGCCTGCCGATCTCCCCGGTCAAGAGCTACCACCACGAGTTCCCGCCCGGCTTCTCGCTGCTGGGCGACCACTTCTCGCCGATCCTGGCCGCGCTCGCCCCGCTGTACTGGCTCTGGGAGGACCCGCGCACGCTGATCCTCGGCCAGGCATTACTGCTCGCCGCCGGCGTGCCGCTGATCCGCCGGATCGCGGTGCACTGCTTCCCCCGCCCGGCCGGCGGCACCGGGGCAACCGGGGCGACCGGGGAGAGCACGGAGGGCGACGCCGGTGCGGACGAGGCCGGGGAGGGCGAGGCCGCGCACACCCGCGCCGTCCGCCTGGTCGCCGACCTGGCCGGCCTGGCCTACGGCCTGGGCTGGCCGCTGCTGGCCGCCGGGCGCGGCGGCTTCCACGAAGTCGCCTTCGCCGTCCCGCTGACCCTGCTGATGCTCGAACGCGGCCTCGCCCGCCGCTACGGCACCGCCGCCCTCGCCGCCGCCCTGCTCTGCCTCACCAAGGAGGACCTCGGCCTGCTGGTCGGCGTCTACGGCCTCGTCCTGCTCTGGCGCAGCCGCCCGCGCGGCGACCGCCGGGGCGAGCGGGCCGGGGACCGGCACGGCCTCGCCTACGGCGCCGGTCTGCTGATCGGCGGCCCGCTGGCCTCCGCGCTGGCGATCGGCTGGCTGATCCCCGCGATGGGCGGACAGCCGGACTACTACTGGGTGTACGGCCCGATCGGCCCGGACGCCGGAACCGCGTTCGGCAACCTGCTCCGCGACCCGCTGCTGCTCTTCGAGGTCGCCACCAACGCCACCATCAAGCCGCTGCTGCTGCTCTGGCTGTTCGGCACCCTGCTGCTGCTGCCGCTGCGCTCCGCGACCACGCTCTGCCTGCTGCCGCTGCTCGCCGAGCGCGTGCTGTCCGACAACCCCAACCACTGGTCGATCGCCCACCACTACGACGCCCTGCTCTGGCCGGTGCTGCTCACCGCCTGCCTGGAGGTGCTCGGCCGCCTGTACGCCCGGGGCGGGACGCACCGCCGCGCCGCCTACGGCCTGGGCGCGGTGGTGGTGGCGGGCTCGCTGGTGTGCAGCCTGCTGCTGGGCGGGCTCAGCCTGCTCACACCGAGCTCCTGGCGGCCGTCGGCGAGCAACGCCGCCCTGGTCCGGGGCGCCGCGCAGGTCCCGGACGGCGCACTGGTGGAGGCCGACAACCAGGTGGTGCCCCGGCTGGTCGGCCGCACCGACGTCGTCCTGGTGGACGCCACACCGCGCGGACGCGACTACGTCCTGATCCGCTCCGACACCCGGACCTTCCCGTTCCAGACCTCGGACGAGCAGGCCGACCGGATCGAGCTGCTGCTCGCCCACGGCTACCGGCAGGTCTGGGCCGAGGACGGGGTGGTACTGCTGCACCGCGAGAGCGACGAGCCGGTCCCGGGCGAGGCGGTCCCCGGCGAGGACAGCACGCCGGTCAAGGAGATCGTCCCCTCGGACGTCGGCCACAACCTGTTCAAGGGCTGAGAACGCGCCGTTGTCCCCGGCCGTTCGGCACGGCCGGGGACAACGGCTGCGGGTGGGGTCAGACGGCCACCCGGTGCCGGGCCGGGAGGGACGTCCGCCAGCGCACGAACATGCCGGCCAGGGCGAGCAGGGTGGCGCCCCAGACGATGCTGAAGATCACCAGCATCGGCAGCCAGACCACCTGGGAGGCGACGGCGCCGAGGCCGAGCGAGAGGCCGACCATGAAGACGACGGCCGTCGGGGAGAGGCTGCACAGCCAGTGCAGGGCCCGGTGCGCCCGGCTCGGGTGCTCCGGCGCGCCGGGGCCGGTGTCCAGGGCCTTGTAGGTGATGAGATCCATCGGGAATCGCCTCCGGGGGCGTCAGGGGAGGTCACGGGGCCTTCCGAGGTCACGAGGCCTTCCGGGGAGTGGCGGACTTCCGGGTCGTGGTCTTCTTCGCGGCGGCCTTGGTGGTCTTCCCGGCCGCCGTGGTCTTCTTCGCCGTGGCGCGCTTGCGCGGGGCGGGCGCCGTCTCCGCCGACGCCTCCGCCGCCCCGGTGTCCTCCGCCTCCTCGGCACGGGTGCGGCCCGGGTGGGCGTCCTTGGCCTGCCGCAGGCTGCTGCGCAGCGCCTCCATGAGGTCGATGACGTTGTCCGGCGCCGCTCCCGCCTCCTCCTCGTGCGGCACCTCGACGCCCTGCAGCCGCGCCTCGATCACCTGCTGGAGCGCCTGCTGGTAGTCGTCGTGCAGCTGGTCGAGGTCGAAGTCCTCGGACAGCGTCTCCATCAGCGAGCGCGCCATCTTCAGCTCCTGCGGCCGCACCGTGACGTGTTCCTCGGGCGCGATGCCGGCCGCCGGGCGGACCTCGTCGGGCCAGATGCAGGTCTGGAGCACCAGGGTGCCGTCGTGCACCCGCAACACCGCCGGAGACTCCCGGGTGCGCAGCGCGATCTTGGTGACGGCGATCTGCCCGGACTCGACGAGGGCGTCGCGCAGCAGCGCGTAGGGCTTGGCGGCGGCCTTGTCGGCGACGCCGACGTAGTAGGCCTTGGAGAACATCAGCGGGTCGATCTCGCGCTCGTCGACGAAGGCCAGCACGTCGATGATCTTCTTGCTGGGCAGCGGGAGGTCCGCGAGGTCCTCGTCGGTGAGGGTGACGGTCCGGCCGTCCGGCGACTCGTAGCCCTTGGCGATCTCCGTGTACGGGACCTCCTTCTCCTCCTGCTCGCAGTACCGCTTCATGCGTACCCGGCCGCCGTCCCTGGCGTGCACCTGGTGCAGGGGGACGTCGTGCTCCTTCGTCGCGGAGTACAGGTGGACGGGGATGGAGACCAGGCCGAAGCTGATCGTCCCCTTCCAGGTGGTCTGCATGGGGTCGCTCCTTCCCGGAGCCGTCCCGGCGGTTCGCGCTGGCCGGGGCGCCCGGCCCCGGAGGATTCCACTCTGCCCGGGTTTGCCCCGTTCGGCCACAGGATGCCCGCCGGGGCGGCCTTCGCGGGCCGGCCCGGCGGACAATGGACGGCGGGGCCCGGGTAGCGGCGCAGGGGCGGGGGCGGAGGTGGGCGCATGGCACGGAGCACCGGAGCGGCCCCGCCGCCGGCCGCGACGACGTACCGGGTGCGGTACGCGCTGGCCGGCACGGCGGGGGTGCGGCAGACCGAGGTCACCGTGCTGCCCGGGTACTCGCAGGAGGACGACATCCCGGCGATCCTGGCCGCCCGGCTCACCGGGCGGCCGACGGACGCGCGGCGGATCGTCCTGCTGGAGATCGCCGAGACCCAGGGGCGTGTCAGGCCTGGAGCGAGGCCAGCGTGACGATGGTGATGTCGGACGGCGCGCCGACCCGGACCGGCGGCCCCCAGGCCCCGGCGCCGCGCGTCACGTAGAGCTGGGTGTCGCCGTAGCGCTCCAGCCCGGCGACCGTGGGGTTGGGCAGCTTCGCGATCAGGTTGCCCGGCCAGAGCTGCCCGCCGTGGGTGTGACCGGAGAGCTGGAGGTCGACGCCGTGCCGGACCGCGTCGTGGATGGTGACCGGCTGGTGCGAGAGCAGGACGGCGGTGCGGGCCGGGTCGCGGTCGCCGAGCGCCCTGCCGAAGTCGGGGCCGTCGCCCTCCCGCTCCCCGGCGATGTCGTTGACGCCGGCGAGGTCGAAGCCGCCCAGCTCCACCCGGGCGTTGCGCAGCGGGTGGACGCCCAGCTCGCGGACGAAGTCCACCCAGGGCGCCGCGCCGGAGATGTACTCGTGGTTGCCGGTCACGAAGTACGCCCCGTCGCGGGCCCGCAGCTGCGCCAACGGTTCGGCGTCGCGGCCGAGTTCGGGCACCGTGCCGTCGACCAGGTCACCGACGATGGTGATCAGGTCGGGCTGCGCGCCGTTGATGGTGTCCACGATCCGCTGGGTGTGGGCGCGGCCGAGGATCGGGCCGAGGTGGATGTCGCTGACGACGGCGATCCGGTACCCGTGGGCGCGGGCCGGCAGCTTGGCGAGCGGGACGGTGACCTGCTTGAGCCGGGGTCCGCGCAGCACCCCGTAGGTGCCGGTGCCGACCACGGCAGCCGCCGCGCCGGAGGCGCCGATCGCGACCGCCCGGGCGACGAACAGCCGCCGCTCCGGGGAGGGGGCGGCGGTCCTTGACGGACCGTCATCCTCCGTCGCCGGAGCCGCTTCGGCAGCCTCCGCGCCCGTCGTGGTGTCGGCGGCATTCGGGGCATCGGCGGTGTTCGGGGCATCGGCGGCCGCCACGGCCGCGCCGGCCGGTACGGCACGCCGGGTCGGCAGGCGGAGCAGCAGCGGCCGCAGCAGTTCGCCGAGGCCGAGCGCGATCAGCAGGTAGAGCAGCACCGGCAGCCACAGGTAGCCCGGCCAGGCGAACCAGCGTTCGACCGCCATCGGGAACACCTTCCCGCCGATCAGCGCGCCGACCGAGAGCACCGGCAGGACGACGGCGAGCACCGTCCCGGCCCGGCGCCAGAGCCCGCCCGGTGCCGAGACGTCGCGCACCAGCCGGCGCCAGAGGTACCAGTGGACGACGGCCAGTAAGGCCAGGACGAGGAGGGCGCCGAGCACCACAAGGACGATCATCACGCGAAAAGTATGGACGGCCGCCTGACAAACCCCGCCGGAGGGCCCCAACTTGCTGCCACTGCGTCAGATTTGAGCTTTCCGCGAGGTCGTCGCACCTGCACTGACCTGGCCTTTTGCGTCCGCTCACCGAACACTTGGCGGCGCCTTGTTCCGATAGCCGGAGGTAGCGACTAGGTTGCACCGCAATGCGCGGATCCGTCCCCCACCCTCCGGCGTTCGAGCCGAGGGTCAGGCCGCGCCGGAAAGGCACAGGGCACCCTCACGATGCGTGCGGACATCACCACCCGGGCCGGATCCCCGTCGGCCGGCTCCTCCGTCTCCGGGCACGGCCGCGGCGGCGACGGCCACCTCAAGGCCGGGCTCAAGAACCGCCATCTGTCGATGATCGCCATCGGCGGCGTGATCGGCGCGGGCCTCTTCGTCGGTTCCGGCGCGGGCATCGCCGCCACCGGCCCCGGCATCCTGCTCTCCTACGCGCTGGCCGGTGTGCTGGTCGTCCTGGTGATGCGGATGCTCGGCGAGATGGCCGCGGCCGACCCGCAGAGCGGCTCCTTCTCGGCCTACGCGGACCGGGCGCTGGGCCGCTGGGCCGGGTTCACCATCGGCTGGCTGTACTGGTTCTTCTGGGTGGTGGTGCTGGCCGTCGAGGCCACCGCCGGCGCGAAGATCCTCAACAGCTGGATGCCGGGCGTGCCGCAGTGGGCGTTCGCGCTGATCGTGATGGCCGTGCTGACCGCGACCAACCTGGGCTCGGTCGCCTCCTACGGCGAGTTCGAGTTCTGGTTCGCCGGGATCAAGGTGGTGGCGATCGCCGCCTTCCTGGTGATCGGCACGCTGGCCGTGTTCGGCGTGCTGCCGGGCACCCACGCGGTCGGCGCCTCCAATCTGACCGGTCACGGCGGCTTCCTGCCGCACGGGGTGGGCGCGGTGTTCACCGGCATGCTGACCGTGGTCTTCGCCTTCATGGGCAGCGAGATCGTCACCCTGGCCGCCGGTGAGTCGGAGGACCCGGAGAAGGCGGTCAGCAAGGCGACCAACAGCGTCATCTGGCGGATCGGGATCTTCTACCTCGGCTCGATCCTGCTCGTGGTGACGCTGCTGCCGTGGGACTCCGCCGCCGTCAAGGGCAGCCCCTACGTCGCGGTGCTGGAGCACGTGGGCATCCCGGGCGCCGGCCGGGTGATGGATGTGATCGTGCTGACGGCCGTGCTGTCCTGCCTCAACTCGGGCATGTACACCGCCTCCCGGATGGCCTTCTCGCTGGGGCAGCGCGGCGACGCGCCGAAGGCCTTCGCGACGGTGACCAAGCGCGGCGTGCCGCGGGTGGCGATCCTCTCCTCGGTGGTGTTCGGCTTCGTGGCGGTGTTCTTCAACTACACCTCGCCCGACACCGTCTTCGCCTTCCTGCTGAACTCGTCCGGCGCGGTGGCGCTCTTCGTGTGGCTCGTGATCTGCTTCTCCCAGCTCCGGATGCGCCGGATCATCGAGCGCGAGTGCCCGGAGCGGCTGACCGTCCGGATGTGGCTGTACCCGTACCTCACCTGGACCGCGATCGGCATGATCGGGTTCGTGGTGTCGTACATGTTCACCGACGCCGACGGTCGGAAGCAGATGTACCTGTCGCTGGTCGCCGCGGGCATCGTGCTGGCGGCGTCGGCCGTGGTGGGCCGCCGGCGGCGGGCCGCGGCGGTGGCGTCGGCATCCTGAGCCGGCGCGCGGTACCGTCCGCGGAGACCGGGCCCGGGAGCCGTTGCGGAGGCTCCCGGGCCCGGCCCGTCTCCGGTGCCGCCCCCGTTCCCCGGCCCCTTCCGCCGCCGTCCCTGTTCCCCAGCCCCTTCCGGTGCCGTTCCGTGACGGGCCGGACATGATCCGGCGACCCCGCAGCCCCTACCCTTTCCCCTCATGCGAGATCTTGCGGCGGGGACGGGGTACCTGGCCAAGGGCCAGAAGTGGGTGGGGCGGCACGGCCGCTGGTGGGCGTTCGGGATGATCCCGGCGCTGATCACGCTGGCCGGCTACGCGGTGGCGCTGTTCCTCCTCGGCGGCTGGGCCGGGTCCATCGCCGAGTGGGCCACCCCGTTCGCCGACTCCTGGTCCTCCCTCTGGCAGGACCTGGTACGCACCACGCTCGCCGCGCTGCTCTTCGTCGGCGGGCTGCTGCTGTCCCTGCTCACCTTCACCGCGGTCACGCTGCTGGTCGGCCAGCCGTTCTACGAGGAGCTGTGCGCGAAGGTCGACGAGACCGAGGGCGGCGCACCGGCCCCGGCGGAGGTGCCGCTCTGGCGCGAGCTGGTGGTGGCGGCCCGGGACAGCCTCTTCGTCCTGGTGCGGGCCGGCGGCTTCGGCGTCCTGCTGTTCGCGGCCGGGTTCATCCCGGTGGTCGGGCAGACCGTGGTGCCGGTGCTGGGCTTCGCGGTCTCCGGCTTCTTCCTCACCCTGGAGCTGACCTCGGTCGCGCTGCAGCGGCGCGGGGTACCGCAGCGCGAGCGGCTGCGGCTGCTGCGCGGGCGGCTCGGGCTGGCCCTCGGCTTCGGCGTGCCGCTGGTGCTGGGGTTCCTGGTCCCGCTGGTGACGGTGCTCGCCATGCCGGGCGCGGTGGCCGGTGCCACCCTGCTGGCCCGCGACCTGGTGCCGGTGGAGGCCGGGCCGGCGGGCGAGGACGACGAGCAGGGGCCGGAGGCGGAGGCCGTCCCGGAGCTGCCGGAGTACCACGCGTTGCGGCCCGTGGCGGGCAACCCGTACGCCGGCGCCCCGCGGCCGGTGGAGCCCAACCCGTACCGGGGCGCGTGAGCGGACCGTCACCCTGCGTCGGGCCCGGCCCCGTCCGCGTGTGAGGCCCCCCACAGGGGCCGGGCGGTCTACTGCCGCCGATAGTGGACGCCTGCGCGGCGGGGCGCCGCCGGGGGTCCGCGGGGCACCCTCCGCCAGGTGGCGGTGCGGCCGGCCGGGCGGCGGCGGGCCGGAAGAACGCAGGCGGCGGGCCGGTTCGGGCCGCCCGTTCGCCGACGATCGCCGCGATCCGCCCCGCCATCCCTAAAAACGGACATATCCCTACGAAGCGCCCGCCCTCGGCCGGGCGCTTCGCCGTTCCGGCCGCTCGCTCCACTACCGCCCGTCGTAGCGGACGGCTTTGCCGCCCGTGCCGGGCTCTGCCAAGAATGGCCCGTCGCCAGGCAGCGCGGCCGGTTCCCCCGCCGCGTTTCCCGTCCCGCCCCGCCCTCCGTACCGGGGCACGCACCACGGCCGTCCCGTACGCCGCCGCGGGCCGCTCCCCCGAGCCGGCCCCGCACGATGCCCGGCGCCCGTGCCACCGCCCCGCCCGGGGCCGGCACGCCCCGACGGCCGGAGGGGCTCCGACGGAGCCCCGACGGCACCCCGACGGAAAAGGATCGTCCGCTCCATGCAGCTCAGCCATGCCCGCCGCAACTCGCTGATCACCGGCATCACCACGCTGGTGGTGGCGAGCGCGGCCACCGCCGCCCTCGCCATCCCGGACAGCGGGACCGCGGTCGCCGAGGCCCCCGCCGCCGCGGTGGTCGGCACCGCCGGCGACACCTCGGCGGACGCGCAGGCCGCCGCGGCGCAGGCACAGGCGGACGCCCAGGCCCAGGCCGACGCCCAGGCCGCCGCCGCTGCCGCGCAGGCCCAGGCCGAGGCGGACGCCGCCGCCCAGGCACAGGCCGCCGCGCAGGCGCAGGCCGAGGCCCAGGCGAAGGCCCAGGCGGACGCGAAGGCCAGGGCCGACGCCGAGGCCGCCGCCTCCCGCTCGCAGGAGCGCTCCGCCCTGAACAGCAAGCCGTCCTACTCCGGCAGCCCGCGCGAGATCGCCGCCCAGATCGTGCCGGCCGGCCAGCTCCAGTGCTTCAACAACATCGTGTCCCGCGAGAGCAGCTGGAACGTCACCGCCACCAACCCCTCCTCGGGCGCGTACGGCCTGGTCCAGGCGCTGCCCGGCTCCAAGATGGCCTCGGCCGGCGCCGACTGGCGCACCAACCCGGTCACCCAGATCAAGTGGGGCCTGAACTACATGAACTCCCGCTACGGCAGCCCGTGCGGCGCCTGGGCGTTCTGGCAGTCGCACCACTGGTACTGATCCGCCCTTCCACTCCCCCGGGCCCGCAGGCCACCGGCCTGCGGGCCGGCGGCGTTCCTGGCCGAAATCCTGATGGCCCCGGACGCCTCCCGGGCGGAAGAGTGGAGCCCATGGATCATGTGAGGCTCTCCGACGGGGTCGTCACGCTCACGCCGTTCGGGCCGGCGGACATCGACGCGCACCTGGCCGGCGAGGACGCGCTGCTGGTGCGGTGGCTGAACGGCGGGCCGAGCACCCGCGCGGGCGTCGAGGAGTACGTGCGGCGGTGCACCGCGCAGTGGGTGTACCGGGGGCCGGCCCGGGTGTTCGGGATCAGGACCGGGCCGGAGCCGGTGCTGGCGGGCACGATAGACCTGCGCTTCGCGATGCCGTGCCTCGGCCCGGGGCAGGTCAACATCGCGTACGGCCTCTACCCGGCCTGGCGCGGGCGGGGACTGGTGACCAGGGCGGTGCGCCTGGTGTGCGGGTACGCCGCGCAGGAGGGCGCGCGCGAGGGCGTGATCCGGGTCGACCCGGAGAACCTCGCCTCGGCGGCCGTGGCCCGGCGGGCCGGCTTCCGGTACGTCGGACACCTGCCGGAGCCACCCGGGATCCCGCTCGACCGGTACGTCCGCGAGCTGGCCGAGATACCCGCCGGGGCCAGGACGGCGGCTGCCCACGCGGTCTGAACGACCCCCGGCCGCGCCGACTGTTCCAAGGCCTGCCTCCGTCCGCGTCCCGCCGTGGTGACGCCTCCTGCCTGCCCGCCCGCCGGGCGCGGCGCGCGCCGGGGCGTGCGTCGGAACGGACGTCGTGACGTGGACGCACCCGGGGCAGCCGGTGAAGATATGGCGTACGTCCGTACGATTTGATGGGTATTGCCCGACCTATGGACCGTCAGGGCTTTGCGACCGTCCGCAGGTGCTCCTACGCTCCCGCGTCATGCCCTCACCCCTGATCAGCGTCGTGATCCCCGCCTATGACCAGCAGAAACAGCTGGCGGACTGCCTGGACTCGCTGCTCGCCCAGTCCTTCCGCGACTTCGAGGTGCTGGTGGTCGTCGACCGCTCCCCCGAGTGCCCGGCGCAGCTCGCCGAGCGCTACGCCGCCCGCCACCCCCAGGTCTCCGTGCTGCGCCTGGACGCGGCCGTCGGCGTCGGCGTCAGCCGCAACGCGGGCGCCGGCCACGCCCGGGGCGAGTACCTGCTCTTCCTCGACGCCGACCACCTGCTCGCCCGCGACGCCCTGCGGTCCTTCGCCGACCGGCTGGCCGTGACCGGCCCGGTCGACCTGCTGCTCTTCGGCCACACCCGGCAGCACGCCGGGCGGGACTGGCCCGGCGCCGCCGAGCCGCTGCTCGCCGAGGCCGGACCCGAGGTGTTCGGCCCGCTGGAGCGCCCGGAGCTGCTGGGCGCGCCCGCGCTGATCTGGGACCGCCTGGTCGGCCGCGCGCACTGGCACCAGCAGGGCCTCACCTTCCCCGACGGCCGCTACGAGGAGATCCCGCCGGTGCACCGGGCGATGCTGACGGCCGGCCGGATCGCCGTCCTGCCGCGCGCCTGCGTGCAACTGCGCCGTCGGGAGACCGTCCACCCGACCGGCTCCCCGGGCGACAGCAGCTTCGACGTCTTCGACCAGTACGAGCGGACCTTCGCGCTGCTGGACGTCCTGGGCTCCCCGGACGCCGTCCGGGAGGCGCTGTTCACCCGGATGATCCGCCACTACCTGTTCGTCTTCGAGCTGGCCGGCTGCGTCGCCCGCGCCGAGCGCCCGCAGTTCTTCCACCGGGCGGCCGAGCACCACCGCCGCTTCCAGCCCCCCGGCCACCGCCGCCCGGCCGGCCGCGAGGGCGTCAAGTTCTCCCTGCTGGCGGGCGGCGCCTACCCGGCGTTCGAGGTCGCCAAGCTCTCCCACATCGCCGCCGGCACCCTCACCGGAGCCGCCCGCCGCCGCTGACGCCGGCTCGGCGTCAGCGCGGCCCGCGGTACTCCAGGCGGACGGCGTCGAGGTCCACCGGCCGCTCGTAGTACGCCTCGGCCCAGTCGCGGAAGGCCTCCGGGGTGCCGTCGACCAGCAGCTGGAACAGGTGGTCGGCGCCGTCGGGGTCCTCGCCGTCGGCGGGGTCGAAGCGGACGTCCCCGGTGCGCCACCGATCGTCGCCGGCCTCCCGCCACAGACAGACCGTCACATCGGGCACGTCGTCGCCGGCCGCCTCCCCGGGCAGGGGTCGGAACACCTCCGGCACCGCGTCGAGCACGCCCGGCCACACCGTGCCGTCGCCCGCGTGCGGGCTCAGCGGCGACTCGTGGTCGAAGCCCAGGGCCATCGCGCCGTCGGCCGTGAAGACGATCGCGTAGGAGTCCCCGGCGCCGTTGTCCATCCAGGCCACGTCGCGGCCCGGCGCCTCGTCGGCGGCGAAGCCGTGCCGGCGGTACGGGTCGTCCGGCGCGAGAAGGGCCTCCGCCGCGGCCAACGCGCGGCAGAGCTCGCGCAGGGCGGGGACGGCCGGCAGCCGTCGGGCGACATCGTGCACACTCATGGCCGCATTCCAGCGGACGCCTCTGACAACGGCGCCGGTGACCGGGCGGTCAGCGGTGCGCGGTGCCGCCGTCGGCGGCGAGGGCGGCGGCGATCCGGCGCAGGCTGTCGGCGCGGACGTCGTCCGGCAGCGGCGGCAGGAGGTCCATCCACAGCGGCAGGGTGGAGCCGAGCAGCTGCCGCTGGCCCTCGGGACGGGCGATCAGCCACAGGTGGAGGTGGGCCGCGCCGTCGCCCCAGCGGCTCACGTGGACCCTGCCTATGCCGCCGAGCCCGAGGATCGCCCGCTCCGTGCGCTGGAGCACCGGGCCGAGCTCGGCGGCCCGGGCCGGCGGGAGGTCGAGCAGGTCGTGGTGGCCGCGCGGGTTGAGCAGCAGCACGGCGGGCAGGCCGTGCGGCTCGCCGTAGGCGCGCAGGCGCCAGTGCTCGTCGGTCCAGACGTAGTCCTCGTCCGGGCGACCGCACTCCCCGCACTCGGCCGGGCCCGCCTCGCCGTGCCGGGGAGGTTCGGGCAGCTCGGGGGCGTCCAGCGTCCGCACCCGCAGCCCGCCGCCCTCGGAGGGCTCGTACGGGAAGATCGACCAGGACGGCGCGGCGTCCTCGGGGATCGGGAGCCGCTCGCCGACCGGCAGGTGGGCGAGGAAGGGGCGGGGGGCGTCGTGAGGGTCGGTGATCATGGGAAGGACACTGCCAGACGCCCCGGGTACCCGGCCAGCCCTTTCCCGGTACCGCCCGCCGGTCGCGGCTGCGATGATCGGCACAGCCGCACAGCCGCCCCCCTGCACAGCCGCGTCTTCGCGCCGCCGCACCCCCGCACCGCTCCGCGTCCCGCCCGGGAGGACCCGCCCGTGAGCCGCCCCGACACCGCGCCCGGCACCGACCTGGCCCGCGAGCTGTCCGCCGTGCTGCGCGGCGACGTCCGCTTCGGCGCCGCCGAGCGCACCGTCTACAGCCACGACGCCTCCAACTACCGCCAGCCGCCGCTCGGCGTGGTCAAGCCCGCCGACCTGGACGACGTGCGCACCGCGCTCGCGCTGTGCCGCCGTTACGAGGTGCCGGTGGTGGCGCGCGGCGCCGGGACGAGCATCGGCGGGCAGGCGATCGGCCCCGGCGCGGTGGTGCTCGACTTCCACCGCCACCTCGGTGCCGTCCTCGCCGTGGACCCGGAGCGCCGCACCGCACGGGTCGAGCCCGGCACCGTGCTGGACGACCTGCAGCGCGCCGCGCGACCGTACGGGCTGCGGTTCGGGCCGGACCCGTCCACGCACAGCCGCTGCACCCTCGGCGGCATGATCGGCAACGACTCCTGCGGCGCGCACTCGGTGGCCTGGGGCCGGACCGCCGACAACGTCGAGTCGCTGGACCTGCTGCTCGCCGACGGCACCGAGCTGACCGTCGGCGGCCCGCTCGGCCCGGAGGAACGCGCCGCGCTCGCCGCCCTGCCCGGACGTGTCGGCCAACTCCACCACCGACTCCAGGAGTTCACCGACCGGAACCTGTCCGTCATCCGCCGGGGCATGCCCGCGCTGCCGCGCCGGGTCTCCGGCTACCCGCTGGACGCGCTGCTCCCCGAACGCGGCCACCACCTGGCCCGGGCGCTCACCGGCACCGAGGGCACCTGCGCGCTGCTGCTCGGCGCCACCGTCAAGCTGGTCGAGGACCCGCCCGCGCGCGCCCTGGTGGTGGCCGGCTACCCGGACGAGACGGCCGCCGCCGACGCCGTCCCCGCCCTGCTGCCGCTCGGCCCGCTCACCGTCGAGGGCATGGCCGCCGACCTGCTCGTCGCGCTGCTCGCCGCCGGTCCGCGCCCGCCCGTCCTGGACCGGCTGCCCGACGGCGCCTGCTGGCTGTTCCTGGAGACCGGCGGCGCCACCCCCGCCGAGGCGCTGGACGCGGCCCGCCGGCTCGCCGACGCCGTCCGGCGCGAACGCACCGCCACCGCCACCGTGGTGACCGACCCGGCCGAGCAGCGCCGGCTGTGGGGCGTGCGGGAGGCGGGCGCCGGCACCGTCACCCGGCTGCCCGGGGGCGGTGAGGCGTGGCCCGGCTGGGAGGACTCCGCCGTCCCGCCGGAACGGCTCGGCGACTACCTGCGCGAACTGCGCGTGCTGCTGCGCCGGCACAGCCTGCGGGGCGTCCCGTACGGGCACTTCGGCGAGGGCTGCGTCCACCTGCGGATCGACTTCCCGCTCGCCCAGCCCCACGGGGTGCTGGTGTTCCGGGAGTTCCTGGAGCAGGCCGCCGATCTGGTGGTCTCGCACGGGGGTTCGCTCTCCGGCGAGCACGGCGACGGCCAGGCCCGCGCCGAACTGCTGCCGCGCATGTACCCGCCCGAAGTCATCGACCTGTTCGGGGAGTTCAAGCGGATCTGGGACCCGGAGCGACTGCTCAACCCCGGCAACCTGGTCGACCCGCGCTCGCTCGACGCCGACCTGCGGTTCACCGGCCCCGCGCCGACGCTGCCACTCGCCCTGCCGTACGAGCAGGACGACGGCAGCCTCGCCAAGGCGGTGCGCCGCTGCGTGGGCGTCGCCAAGTGCATCGATACGAGCACTGGGGTGATGTGCCCCAGTTACATGGCCACCGGCGAGGAACGGCACTCCACCCGCGGCCGGGCCCGGCTGCTCGCCGAAATGCTGCGCGGCGGCGGCCCGTTCGGCGGCGCGATCGCGGACGGCTGGCGCTCGGCGGAGGTCCGCGAGGCACTGGACCTCTGCCTCGGCTGCAAGGGCTGCGCGAGCGACTGCCCGGTCCACGTCGACATGGCCACCTACCGGACCGAGTTCCTGTACCAGCACTACCGGCACCGGCCGCGGCCCGCCGCGCACTACGCGCTGGGCCGGCTGCCGCTCTGGCTGCGCGGCACGGCCCTGGCGCCCGCACTGGCGCCCGCCCTGGCCAACACCCTCGCCCGCTCACCGGCCGCCGGGGCGCTCAAGCGGCTCGCCGGGATCGACCCGCGCCGGGTGCTGCCGGTCCTGCCGCCGGAGACCTTCACCCGCTGGTACCGGCGCCGCCGCGCCGCCGCCGGCCCCGCCCCGGCGGGTGCGCCGCCCGTGCTGCTCTGGCCGGACACCTTCGCCAACCACCTGCAGCCGGAGGTGCTGCGCGCCGCCGTCGAGGTGCTGGAGCACCTGGGCTTCGACGTCCGGCTGCCGGCCGGCCCGGTCTGCTGCGGCCTGACCTGGTACTCCACCGGCCAACTCCCCGGCGCCCGCCGGGTGATGCGGCGCAGCCTGGCCGCGCTCGCCGCCACCGGGCTGCCCGCCGGCACACCGGTCGTCGGGCTCGACCCGAGCTGCACCGCGACGCTGCGCGAGGAGGTGCCGCGCCTGCTCGGCGCCGAGGGCCGCCCGCTGGCCGAACGGACCCTTACGTTCGCCGAGTTCATCGACGCGTACGCGCCCGACGCGCCGCTGCCGCAGCTGCCGGTGGACGCCGTCACCCAGACCCACTGCCACCAGCACGCGGTGCTCGGCAGCGCGGCGGACCGCCGGGTGGAGCGGCGGATGGGCGTCAACAACCGGGTGCTGGACTCGGGATGCTGCGGGCTGGCGGGCAACTTCGGCTTCGAGCGCGGCCATTACGAGGTCTCGGTGGCGATCGCCGAGCGCGTCCTGCTGCCCGAGCTGCGCGCCGCCGGGCCGGACACCGTGGTCCTCGCGGACGGCTTCAGCTGCCGCACCCAGATCGCCCAGCTCGCCGAGGGCCGCCGGGCCCTGCACCTGGCGGAGCTGATGCGGCGGGCACTGCACGCCCAGACGTCCGGCGACCGGCGGCCCCCTCGGTGACGGCGAAGCCCTGACACCGTGCGGCGCAGCCGTCACACTGACGGCACGACCACGCTCAGCATCGGCCTGAGCACAGAGCGCGGAGGGCGGAGGGCGGAGGGCGAGCAGGGCGAGGCGGCCCACGCCACCGCGGTCCACGCGCCGGCCTGAGCCTCCTCATTCGGTCCCCGGACGGTCCTCACACGGTCTGCGGCGTCTCCAGCACCTCCTTCGAGCGCGGCGAGTCCTCGGCGCAGACCGCCGTCACGAACTCCGCCACCCGGGCCTGGGGCATGCCGCGCGCGATGTCCGCCTCGCTGATCATGCCGACCAGCTCGTGCTCGGGGTGGTTGATCACCGGCAGCCGGCGCACCCGGTACTGCTCCATCACCCGCAGCACCTGCTCGACGTCCTCGTCCGCCTCCACCGTCATCGGCCGCCCCTGGGCCACGTCCCCGGCCGTCACCCGCTCCGCGTCGAGGCCCTCGGCCACGCACTTGAGCACGATGTCCCGGTCGGTGAGGATGCCCAGGAGCTTCTGCCGCTCTCCGCAGATCGGCAGTGCCCCGACTCCGCGTTCCTTCATGATCCGGGCCGCGGCGGCGAGCGTCTCGTGCTCGCCCACGCATTCGGCGCCCCGGTGCATGATGTCGCCCGCATTGGTCATGATCGGCCTCCTGACGTGCCTGCCACTGCCACTTCTCCATCGTGGTCCGGCGCCGGGAGCCCCGCCACCGGGCCCGCTACGTCCTTCCGTCGCTCTTCTCGCCGTCGTTCTTGCCGCCGTTCCTGCCGTCTCCGGCGTACCGTTCCGGCGGGTCCAGCGGCGAGCTGTCCAACACCTCCTCCAGCGGAGGCAGTTCGAGCTGCTCCATGCCGGGCAGCGGCGGGGCCTCGACCTTCCCGGGCTGCACCGGTTCCACCCCGTCCACGCCCGAGCCGCCCTGCTCCGCACCGCGCCGGTGCGTCTCGGTGGCGCTGTCCAGGAACCGCAGCAGCTCCACCGGGAACGGCAGCACCAGCGTCGAGTTCTTCTCCGCCGCGACCTCCACCACCGTCTGCAGCAGCCGCAGTTGCAGCGCCGCCGGGGTCGCGCTCATCACCTCGGCCGCCTCCGACAGCCGCGCGGACGCCTGGTACTCGCCGTCCGCCGTGATGATCCGCGCCCGCCGCTCCCGCTCGGCCTCCGCCTGCCGCGACATCGAGCGCTTCATCGCCTCCGGCAGGGCGACGTCCTTGATCTCCACCCGGTCGATCTCGATCCCCCAGCCCAGTGCCGGACTGTCGATCATCAACTCCAGGCCCTGGTTGATCGGTTCGCGGTTGGCCAGCAGGTCGTCCAGCTCGCTCTTGCCGATGATCGACCGCAGCGAGGTCTGCGCCACCTGGGAGATCGCGAAGTTGTAGTCCTGCACGTTGACGATCGCCTTCACCGGGTCCTCCACCCGGAAGTACACCACCGCGTCCACCCGGACGGTCACGTTGTCCCGGGTGATGCCCTCCTGCGCCGGGATCGGCAGCGTCACGATCTGCACGTTCACCCGGCGCAGCCGGTCCGCGACCGGCACCAGCGCGACCAGCCCCGGATCGCGCACCTCGTCGCGCACCCGGCCGAAGCGGAACACCACACCCCGCTGGAACTGCTGCACGACCCGCAGGCTCATCCCTCCCACCACGGCCGCCAGCAACAGCACCGCGACTATGACCCCGACCACCACATCGACGACCATGACGGCCTCCTCGCGCAGCAGCGAGCCCCGGCCGTCGCCGACCCGCTCCGGCCGACGGCCACCGGAACCACTGGTTCCACGCTACGCCTGCCCGGCCGGCGCCAGAACGAACCCGATTCACGGGCCTAGGATCGTCGCCATGCCGCAGTCCCCCGCCGGCCCGGCGCGCTCCTCAGGCCCGGCGCGCTCCTCAGGCCCGTCGGACCCCGCCGGCCCGCCGGACCCCGCCGACGACCCGGGCCACCCGCGCCACCCCGCCGAGGCGGCCGTCCGCGCCGTGGACCTGGCCGCCCTCGACCGGGTCGTCACCGGCTGCCGGGCCTGCCCGCGGCTGGTCGAGTGGCGCGAGGAGACCGCCCGCACCAAACGCCGCGCCTACCTGGACTGGGACTACTGGGCCCGCCCCGTCCCCGGCTTCGGCCCGCCCGACGCCCCGCTCCTCCTGGTCGGCCTCGCCCCCGCCGCGCACGGCGCCAACCGCACCGGCCGGATCTTCACCGGTGACCCCTCCGGCGACCTGCTCTACGCCGCCCTGCACCGGCTGGGCCTCGCCAACCGCGCCGAGTCCGTCCGCCACGGCGACGGCCTGGCCCTGCACGGCGTGCGGATCACCGACCCGGTCCGCTGCGCCCCGCCCGACAACAAGCCCAGCACCGCCGAACGCGACACCTGCCGCCCCTGGATCACCCGCGAACTCGAACTCTGCCGCCCCACCGTGCGCAGCGTCGTCGCCCTCGGCGGCTTCGCCTGGCAGGCCCTGCTCCCCGCACTCGACGCGGCCGGCTGGACGCTCCCCCGGCCCCGGCCGCGGTTCGGCCACGGCGCCCACGTCACCCTGCCGGCCCGCGACGGCGGCCCGCCGCTGGAGCTGTTCGGCTGCTACCACGTGAGCCCGCGCAACACCAACACCGGCCGCCTCAGCACCGCCATGCTGCGCGATCTGCTCCGCACCGCCGCCCGCACCGCCGGCCTCGACCCGGCCGAGGAGTAGCCCCCGCCCTCACCCGAACCGCGCCAGCTTCGGCCGGGCGGCCCGCGCCCACACCTCCGGCAGCGCGAGCCGGGCCCGCTCCGCCTCGGCCAGCTGCTGCCCGTAGAGCACGCCGTAGGCGAACGGCTCCCCGGTCGCGCCCGCCCGGTCCCGCAGCGCGGCCGACGCCACCACCGCGTCCTGGTGCTCCCCCAGCACCTCCTGGACGGCCCTCATCCGCTCCACGTACCGCTCCGCCGCCCGGCCCGCCACCGGCACCGCGGTCTCGCCCGCGTACCGGGCGCGCTTGGCCGCCTTCCGGGCCTCGTGCAGGGCCGCGTCCGGTGCCGAGGCGTCCGTGAGCGCCGACCGCACCCGCTCCGCGGTCCGCCGCTGCTCGCGCCCGGCCACCCGGGCCAGCTCCGGACCGGCCGCCCGGTCCGCCCGTCGGCGCAGCGGCGGGTCGGCCAGCAGCGCCGCCAGGCCGGCCGCCAGGGCGCGGCGGCGCGGGCTGTCCAGCGCGGCCACCACCTCCGGCCGGACCCGCCGGTACTCGGCCCGCCCCCAGTGCTCCAACTCCGCCGCGATCCGCTCGGGCCCGCACTCCGCGGGCAGCTCCCGCGCCCGGGCCGCCAGCCGCTCGCCCAGCACCTCGCGGTCCCGGGCCCGCCCCAGCGCCGCCGCGAGCCACCGCAACTCGGCCACCAACTCGTCCGCGGCCCCGGGCGCGAGCAGCCGCCGGTAGGTGCGGAAGGCGCTGCGCAACCGCCGGCACGCGACCCGCATCCGGTGCACCGCGTCCGGCTCGTCCGCCCGTACCGCCTCGTCCAGCCCGGCCAGCACCTCGGCCTGCGCCCGGATCCGCCCGAGCACCACCTCACCCACGGTGACCACGTCACTCACCATCCGCCCGTACCCCCTCCCGGGGCCGTCCAGAACCCCTCCAGGCTAGGCCGGCCACCCCACCCGCCACCAAGCCGCAGCGGCTCGAACTGACAGGAGCAAGCGGCGCAGGAGGTCGATCCGGCCGACCTTTGGCGCCAGAACCGCGGACCGCATCACCGGATCGAGAAGTCGGCGCGGCTGACTCTCCGGGCCGCGCCGGGCCGCTGTCGCCTTGGCAGGGTCGCGGGGACGGTGGGTGAGGGAGCGGATCCGCGCTCGGACGGACGCCGGGTCGGACTTCCCCCGTGTGGGCCCGGGCGGGCTATGGGTACAGTGCCGGGGCACCTACCGGGTCGGTGCTGCCGGTCACGGGGCCACCGACACCGGAAGTCGGCCAGGCCGACTTCCGGTGCCATCCCCCCCCGGCTTCCGCACCCCCGCCCTGTCAGGAAACCGCAGCGCCCGATCCGGCACCTGCCCGCCGACACCTGGCGCCGGAGCCCCGCACAGCGGCGCCGGATCGAGAAGTCGGCGCAGCTGACTCTCCGGGCCGCGCCGGGCCGCTGGGAGCGGGTCAGGGGCGGAGTTGGACGGCGAGGGACATGGTGTAGCCGACGAGGGCGGCGAAGAAGACGACCGCGGTGGTGTAGCGGGTGGTGAAGGGGAGGCTGGCGAGGGCGGGGTAGAGGAGGACGGCGGTGCCGGCGGCGAGGTCGGCGAGGTAGAGGCCCCGGGGTGGGACGGTGCCGGTGGTGCGGGCGGCCCAGCCGGTGGCGACCAGGAAGCCGGTGAGCAGGATGAAGCCGGACAGCAGACCGGAGCCGATGCTGGAGAGCACGGGGTGGGGTTCGGGCGGGAGTTCGCCCTCGGGAACGGCCGGGCGCACCCGGTGGGCGATGGCGAGGGCGCCGACGGCGACGGTCACGCACGCGGCGGCGCTCAGCAGGGGGGCGGGGTTCATCGGCGGCTCCGGGAGGTCGTGCGGTGGTGGCCCAGGGCCGCCGCGAGGGCGGCCGGGAGGAGGACGGTGAGGACGAGCACGGCCGTCCAGGCGGTCGGGTCGAGCTCGCCGGCGGGCGGTGCGGCGGGCGGCGGGGGCGCCGCGGCGACCACCGCGACGGTGGCCGTCGGGCCGGGGGCGGGCGGCGGCGCCGGGGGCGGGGGTTGCGCCGTCCAGCTCGGCGAGGCCTGCACCGGGGCGGGGGCCGGTGGCCGGACGGGCGGGACCGCTTCCACGGTGATCGGGGCGCGCGGTGGGGGCGGGGGCGGTTTCACCGCGTGCGGCGGGGGCGGGGGCGGTGAGGGGGCCAGGGCGGCCGGGGAGGTCGGGGAGGTCGGGGAGGTCGGCACCGCCGGCGAAGGCGGAGCGGGTGTGGACAGCGGCGAGGGCGAGGGGGCCGGCGAGGGGTCCGGGGATGGAGTCGGCGCGGCGGTCGACACAACAGGCGACGTCGACGTCGGCGAGGGCGAGGGCGGCGGGGCCGACGGCGACGGCGACGGGCAGTGCCACGGCCAGGGCCAAGGCGGCCACGGCGGCCACGGCCGCGGCGGCGCCGTCGGCCCCGGGCCAAGGGCGTAGTCCATCGCCCGATTGTCGGACCGTCCCACCACCCCCGTCAGGGCCTGACGGCCCTTCACCCGACCCGCGCCCCGTCAAACCCATCGCCGCGGTGAACTCCCCACCCCCGATCCCCGAACACACGACCGCTGCGGGACAACCTGTGCCCGGATCCGGCCGTACCCGGGGACGCACCCTCGTGCCCGATGTAAACGCCGTGACATACTCCCGAACGTGATGACGACCTCCACCCACGCGACGAGGGCCCTGCGGGCCGCGGTGTTCACCGCGCTCGCCGTGCCGCTGTCCGCGCTGGGCCAGGTCCTCATCACCGGCCGTCCGCTGCCGCTCGCACTGGTCGGGATGGCCACCGCCGTCGTCTTCCTGGTGTCGGCCGCGCTGGCCGGCGGGGAACGGCGGCTGTCGCAGATCGCGGCCGTGATGGTCCCGGTCGAACTGCTGCTCAACACGACCTTCAACCTGGGCCAGACCAGCTGTGGTCCGGTCCTCGGCGGCGACCTGCCGGCCCGCGGCATGAACCTGCTGGTCTGCGGTGGCGGCTCGGTGGACGGATCGTCGCTGTTCTACGGCCAGTTGGGCCATTCCGGACGGCTGGCACCCGCCGCCACCCAGGTACTGCTCCTGCTGGTGCACCTGGTGATCGCGCTGGCCGCCGCCGCCTGGCTGCGGCTCGGGGACGCCGCCCTGTCGAGCCTCGGGCGGGCGCTGCGCGCGCTGCGCCAGGCCGTCGCCGCGCCGCTGCGGGCGCTGGTCCTGCTGCTCGTCCCGGCGCCGGCCCGGCCGGTGCTGCGGGTGCCGCTGCCGGTCTCGGACCGCCGCCGCCCGCGCCGCGAGGACGTGGTGCTGAGCCCGGCGCCGCGCCGCGGCCCGCCGCTGCTCGCGCCTGCCTGCTGACGAGCCCCTGAAACCCGGCCCCTCGCCCGAAGTCCGAAGAAGCGACGGCCGGTCCTCCGTGGGCCCGCGGCGGGCGGCGCACGACTCCGCCTCCCGTCCAGTCACCCCTCCGACCCCGCGCGCCCGTGCCGAGCACGCCGTGCCGCGCGCCGGAGCGGGACACCCCCGTGCGCCCTGTTGCGCGCCCCCAATACGGAGTTGACCGAGCATGGCTCAGCCCACCCAGAAGCCCTCCCAGAAGCCCTCCCGCAAGCAGGCCCAGAAGATCAGCGCCCGCGAGCGCATCCAGGAGGCCCAGCGCCAGGAGAAGCAGGCCGCCAAGCGCCGCCAGCGGATCGTCGTCGGCGTCTCGGCCGTCGTCGCGCTCGCCCTGGTCGGCGGCACCGCGCTCGCGATCAGCATGGCCGGCGACAACAAGTCCTCCTCGACCGCGGCCGAGCCGACCGCGCTGGTGGTGCCGGCCAACACCTCCGGCCCGGACGGCACCGTGATCACCTACGGCAAGCCCGACGCCGCACACACCCTCCAGGTGTTCGAGGACTTCCGCTGCCCGGTCTGCAAGACCTTCGAGGCCACCAACGGCGACACCATCAAGAAGCTGGCGGACGACGGCACCGTCAAGGTCGAGTACCACCTGGCCGCGTTCCTGGACAAGAACCTCGGTGGGAAGGGCTCGCGCACCGCGCTGGCCGCGATCGGCGCGGCGGTGAACGAGGGCGTGGACAAGTTCAAGGCCTACCACGACGTGCTGTACGCCAACCAGCCGGACGAGCGCGAGGACGGTTTCGGCGACGTCAACCACCTGCTGCAGCTGGCCGACCAGGTGCCGGGGCTGAAGTCGGACGCGTTCGTCAAGGCGGTCACCGACCGGACGTACGCGCCGTGGGCGAAGAAGGTCGCGGACGCGTTCAACGACAGCGGGGTGACCGGGACCCCGACGGTGAAGGTGGACGGCAAGCCGCTCACCCTATTCAGCGGCAACCGCGCGATGACGCCGGAGCAGTTCACCGCCCAGGTGAAGCAGGCCGCGGGCTTGCAGTGAGCACCACCGGCCCGGCCGATTCCCGGCCGGGCCGGCCCCTTCCTCACCCACGGAGTGCTCTGCCATGACCGCATCGACCGCTCTGCCCCCCTCCTCCCCGTCCTCCCGCCCCGCCTCCCCCGCGCCGGCCGCGCCCGGTTCGGCGCCGATCGGCGCGGGCCGCGCGTTCTCGGTCTTCCTCCTGATCGCCGCCCTGATCGGGCTGGCCGCCTCGGCCGTGCTGACCTTCGACAAGCTCCGCATCCTGGAGGACCCCTCCTACATCCCGAGCTGCAACCTCAACCCGGTGATCAGCTGCGGGTCGGTGATGCGCACCGACCAGGCCGAGGTGTTCGGCTTCCCCAACCCGCTGCTCGGGCTGGCCGCGTTCGGCGCGCTGGCGGCGGTCGGTGCCGGGCTGCTGGCGGGGGCCGCGTACCGCCGGTGGTTCTGGCTCGGTCTGCAGGCGGGGACGCTGTTCGGGGTGGGCTTCGTGCACTGGCTGATCGACCAGGCGCTGTACGACATCGGCGCGCTCTGCCCGTACTGCATGGTGGTCTGGGCGACGGTGGTGGCGCTGTTCTGGTACACCACGCTGCACAACCTGCGCTCCGGGGTGATCCCGGTCGGGCCGCGGCTGCGGCCGGTGGTCCGGGAGGCGGCCCGCTACCACTGGGCACTGCCGGTGCTGTGGGCGGCGGTGATCGCGCTGCTGGTCCTCAACCGGTTCTGGTCGTACTGGTCCACGCTGATCTGACGCCGCGCCACCCGGACGGTCCGCCGGTTCGCCGATCCGTACGGCGTTCGCGACCCCGTACGCGACCAGTTCTCGTCCTGGACCCGAAGTGTTCGCGAGGCATCGAGTACAGGCCTCCTCCCCTGCTAGAGATGACGTGTCCCCGACGGATCCGGGTCGGCCGCAGCTGCGGCGGCCGGGTCCGGTCCGGGGGCACCGTCGTCCCTACACCCGGTGAGAGGAGGTGACCTTCATGAAGAAGATCGCCATTCGCAAGGCGGGCTCCGTCCGTCTGACCAGCGGCGCCTCGCTCTACGGCGGCGGGCCCTGTGGCCCGACCTGGCCGCCCGTGGTGCTCCCGGCCTAGTCCCGAGCGCTACGACCCCGGCGGCGGGCGTTCCAGATCCCCGCCCGCCGCCGGTGGCCCGCGCCCACCGGCCGAGCCCACCGGCCATGCCCGCGAACCGCACCCGCGAACCGCGCCGAGGACCAGGCGCGCCGACGACCCGTGCCCGGCGATCCGCTTGGAGGAGCGATGCCAGACCGGCCTGCCACCGCACCGCCGCCCGGACCGGCGAGCGACGACCACCCCGCCTCCGAACAGCCGCACGGAGCAAGCCCGTTGGCCTTCCACCCGCTGGTCTTCCAGTCGGAGGGCGACGAAGTGACGGTCGGCCGGCTCGACGAGGGCACCTTCGTCGTACTGCCCGCCGACGGCGCCGCCCTGCTGCGGCGGCTGGTCGACGGCGCCGAACCCGCCGAGGCGGCCCGGTGGTACGCCCGGAGCTACGGCGAGACGGTCGACATCGCGGAGTTCGTCACCGACCTCGGCGAGCTGGGCTTCCTGCGCGACCCCGACCAGGCGCCCGCGCCACCGCCCGCGCCGGTGCGCTGGCAGCGGCTGGGCCGTGCGGTGTTCTCCCCCGTCGGCGCCGCGCTCTACCTGGCGCTGCTGGCCGGTTCGGTGGTCGTCCTGGCCCGCTCGCCCGAACTGGTCCCCGGCTACCGGCACCTGTTCTTCACCCCGTACCTGTCGGTGCTGGTCATCGTGATGTTCGTGGCCCAGGCGCCGCTGATCCTGGTGCACGAGGCCGCGCACGCGCTGGCCGGCCGCCGGCTGGGCCTGCCGTCCCGGCTGTCGGTGGGCCGGCGGCTCTACTTCGTGGTGGTGCAGACCGAGCTCGACGGCCTGGTCACGGTGGACCGCCGGCGCCGGATCCTGCCGATGCTCGCCGGGGTGCTCGCCGATCTGGGCGTCCTGGCCGTGCTGACGCTGGTCGCGGCCGGCACCCGGCACTCCGACGGCGCACTGTCGGCGGCCGGCGGCGTCGCACTGGGCCTGGCCTACTCCACCGTGCTGCGGGTGATCTGGCAGGCCCTCTTCTTCCTGCGCACCGACGGGTACTACCTCGTCGTCACCGTCCTCGGCTGCGTGGACCTGCACACCACCGCCAAGCAACTGCTCGCCGACCGCTGGGCGCGGCTGCGCGGCCGCCCGGCCCCCTACGACCCGGAGGGCTGGCACCCCCGGGACCGCGCGGTGGCGCGCTGGTACTCGGTGCTGATGGCGCTCGGCTACGCGACTGCCCTGGCGACGCTGGCGGTCAACCTGCCCCCGATCGTGACCAGGGCGTCCCGGTCGGTGCTCGACCAGCTGTCCGCGGGCGGCGGCCACCGCTGGGCCGGGCTGGCCGACAGCATCGTCTTCCTCTTCCTGACCGTCGGTGAACTCGCCGTCTCCACCGCGCTGTACCTGCGCGAGCGGCGGGCCCGGCGCGCGGCGGCCGTCCCCGACGCGCTCCCGGCGGCCCCGTGATCCCGCGCCGCCCTCCGCCCCGCGATCCAGCCCCCTCCCGCCCCGCTCCCGCCCCTCCCGTCCCGCCCGCTCCCGTCCCGCCGCCCCTGGAGGTCCGATGTCCACACCGCCCACCGGATCCGGCCACCACGTCCTGGTGACCGGGAGCCTGCGCCGCGACCGCGCCGCCGCCCGCGCCGCGCTGGCACTGCCGGCGCCGCTGCTGCCCGGGCTGCCCGAGGTCTCCGCGCACCGCCGGCTGCGCGGGCCGTACACGGCGGCCGGTACGGTGCTGCGCGCCGTGGTGCCCGCGGCGGCGGAGCGCTGGCCGGAGCTGGTCGCCGCGCACCAGGTGGAGCTGCTGACCGCCGCGCCGGAGCTGCGCGAGCGGGTGCCGGCCGACCGGGAGACGCTGACCTCGCTGGCCGTCCCGCAGGAGCGGACCAGGTTCTACTCGCGCTGGCGGACGCTGCGCATCGCCCACGGCCTCCAGGAGTTCCTGACCGAGCTGCTGACCCGGCGGGCCGACGGACCGCACGCCCTGGTCCTCGAGGACCTCGACCACGCCGACCCGACCGACCTGGAGTTCCTCTCCGTCCTGCTCCGCCGCACCGACCCGGCGCTGCTGACCGTGGTCGCGGGCGGGACCGCCGCGCTGCTCGACCCGCTGCCCGTGGACCGGGCGGTGGAGGCCGGCACGCCGCTCGGCGAGAACCTGCCCGAGGTGCTGACCCGGTACTGCGCCCTGGTCGAGGCCCCGGCCGCCCCGAACGACGAACCGCAGGACGAGCCGCAGGACGAGCCGCAGCGCGGGACCGACCCAGGCGCCCTCGCCGCCCGCTACGTGGCCGCGGACGGCACCGACGACGACCCGGCCGTCCTGGCCGGCTACCGGGCGCTGCCCGTACGGGAGCGCCGCGAGCTGCACGACCGGCGGGCCGCGGAGCTGGCCGCGCTCGGCGAGCCCTCGCTCGACCTCGGCGCCCTCCCCTACCACCTGGAGCACGGCACCGACGTGGGCGGCGCCGGCCTGCCGGCCCTCGCCAAGGCGATGGACGCCTGCATGCTGCTCGGCTTCTACCACGCCAGCCTGGAGTTCTGCCGCCGCGGCCGCTCCCACCTCGACCCGGTCGCGTTCCCGCAGGCCTGGTGGCACTTCACCGGCAAGATGCCCACCTCGCTGTCCGCCCTCGGGCGCGCCGACGAGGCCGAGGCGGTCTGCCAGGAGGTCCGGGTCCACTCCGTCGACCCGACCGCCCACCTGCAGTGCGCGTACGCGACCGCGATGCTCTACACCCGGCACCGCTCCCCGGACCGCCGCGACCACGAGCGGGCGGTCGCCTGGATCAACCAGGCCATCGCCATCGCCTCACTGCTGCCGGACCCGCGCCAACGCGCCTTCAACACCGTCTTCCACAACAACGGCCTGGCCCTCATCGAGGCGCACCGCGGCCGCCCGCAGGCCGCGCTCGACCTGGTCACCGCCGGGCTGGCGGAGCTCGACCGGGACCTCGGCGCGGACGAGCACGGCCTGCACCGCTCGGTGCTGCGGCACAACCGCTCCACCGTGCTGACCGGCCTCGGCCGGCTCGACGAGGCGCTCGCCGACCTGCGGTCCGTCATCGACAGCGACCCGAACTACCCCGAGTACCACTTCGACCTCGGCAACCTGCTGCGCCGGCGCGGCGACGAGGAGGGCGCCCTGGCCGCGTACGAGACGGCGCTGCGGCTCGGCCCGCCGTTCCCCGAGGTGTACTACAACCGCGGCGACGTGCGCTGCTCGCTCGGCGACGTCGAGGGCGCGCTCGACGACTTCGGCTACGTCCTGGTGCTGGACCCGAGCTTCGTCGACGCCTACGTCAACCGGGCCGGGCTGCTGCTGGACGAGGGCGATGTGGCGGGGGCCGAGCGCGACGCCCTGGCCGGCCTGGCGCTGGCCCCCGGGAACGCCCACCTGCTGGCGGTGCTGGGCCGGGTGCACGCCGAGCAGGACGACCAGCGCTCGGCGATCGAGGCCTTCGACCGGGCGCTGAGCACCGATCCGGACCTGCTGCCCGCGCTCTGCGGGCGCGCCGGGGCCGCCTACCGGGCGGGCGAGCCGGAGGCCGCACTGGCGGACCTCCAGCACGCCGTCAGCCTCGCGCCCGGGGATCCGCTGGTGCGCTACAACCGCGCCTACGTACTGCTGCGCACGGACCGCTGGGAGGCGGCGCTGGCCGACCTGGACATCGCCGCCGCGCTGCTCCCGGACGACGAGGACGTGCTCGCCGCCCGCGCCGAGTGCCTGGCCCGGCGCGCCGCGACCACCGGCTGACGGCGAGCCCGTCGCGTTCCTCACCCGCGCCAGCGGTCGACCACGACGCGGGTGCGGGAGAGGACCGCGACGGCGAGCCGGGCGGCGGCGTCCAGCACCGAGTCGGGCGCGGCCGGCCGGTGCGGACCGCCGCCGGGGACCGTCCGGGCGGGCTCCGGCGGCACGGGCGGGGACGGCGGGGCCGGTGCCGACGGCGCTGCGGCGACCGCCGGGCGGTCGGTCAGCCGGCGGGCCCGGTCGGCCAGGGCGCGCCGGCGCAGCGGCAGCAGCGTGCCCGGCGGCAGGCCGAAGCACTCCTCGTAGGAGCCGGTCAGCGACTCTGAGGGGATCCGGCGGCCGGCCTCGATGTCGGAGAAGACGCTGTGCGCGCTGTAGCCGAGCCGCTGGGCGAGCGCCCGCATCGACAGTCCGCGCTCCAGCCGCAGCCGCCGCAGCGCCGTTCCGAACTCCTCGCCCGCCAATTCCGCGCGGGCCGCTTCCGAATCCGGCCGAGCGGCCTTGTCGGACACTCCCGCAAATAACTCCCGACCGCCACCCGGGAAGGTCCGGCGCCGGTCGCCGGCGGAGTTCTGGACCACCATGGAATCACCGCATTCCTGAAATCGTGCGCTGCCCTGGAAACTCACGGTCGCCGCCGCCCGGGCCGTGTTCCTCCGGGCAGAACGGCGCTGACCTCGGCCGATCCCGGCCGAGGCGGAGCGGCCGACACCCCCCGAGAGGCCGGAGCGGATTCACCCCCCAGAAATCTGGGGGTCTTCCGGCCCTGTTTCCGGCGCCCTTCCCCCGGGGCGTCGGAAATATCGGTGACAGCCTTGCGCAATAGTCCCGCAACAGGGATCAGCATGCCCCTCGGCGCCGCCCCCGTCAATGGCGTGAAGCATCGTCCGAAAGGCCCACGGAATTCCCGGCGGACGCCTTTCGCCGCAGGCCTAACCGAAGACCGCCCGGCGGAAGGCGTTGCGCAGGTCGGTGAGCGGCCGGAAGTCCCGGTCGTAGTGCACCTTGTTGGTGAGCAGCAGCGCCCAGCGGCCGCGGCGGCGGGAGACCCAGACGCCGGTGCCGGTGAAGCCGTAGTGGACGAACGTGCCCTCGGCGGGGTCGGTTCCGGCGGCGCAGAGCCAGGACAGGCCGCGGGCGGGCGCCAGCCCACCGGTCTGCACCCGCAGCGATTCGGCGATCCACGGCTCGCCCCACGGTGGCGCCGCCCCGGCGGGCGGGGCGAGCAGCGCGGCGAGGAAGCGTTCCAGGTCACGGGCGGTGGAGAAGGCGCCGGCGTTGCCGGAGACGCCGCCGAGCAGCCGGGCCGAGGGGTCGTGGACGACGCCGCGCAGCACCGCGCCGACCGTCGCCTCGTACGCGGTGGGGGCGGTGCGGTCGGCGGGTTCCGGGCCGAGCGGGCCGTAGCGGGTGTCCGTCATGCCGAGCGGTCGCCAGGTCTGCCGGGCGGCGAGTTCGTCGAGCGGCGCGCCGGCCAGGGACTCGACCAGGTGGCCGAGCAGCACGGCGGCCCGGTCGGTGTACTCGACGGCGGCGCCGGGCGGACGGTGCAGCGGGGCGGCGAGCACCCCGGACAGGATCGCCGCCGGGTCGGTCCCGTAGAGTTCGGCGAACCGGGTGCGCAGCGGCAGTCCCGCGGTATGGGTCAGGAGTTGACGGGCCGTCAGCATTCCGGCGGGGCGGCCCCCGGCCGGCGGCCAGTACTCGCCGACGGGCCGGTCCAGCGGAAGGCGGCCGGCCTGCCACAGGGCGCCGGCGCACGGCCAGAGCGCGACGATCTTGGTGACGCTGGCCAGGTCGAAGACCGTGTCGTGGTCCATGAGCCGCTCACCGCACGGGCCTCGGCCGAGAACGCCGACCCGGCCGCGGCCCCGGACGCCGTCCGCGTCGCCGACCGACCAGACGCCGCCGGTCCCGGCGGTCCGCAGCCCGGTCGCGACCAGTCGTTCCAACGGACCGCCGGGGGCCGCGAGTTCGGCGAGCGGGGCGGGTCGCACCGATCCGGTCATGCGTGCCGCCCCCTGTCCCGCGGTCCCTCCCGAGCGGGCCCCTCGGACCCGTCGGGAGGCTACCCGTCCGGAGCCCGGGTCAGACGGCGGGCGCGCCGCCGAACTCCTTGCCGAGGCAGATGCTCTGCTCGTGCTCGCGGTAGAGGCCGAACTTCTCGATCGCCGTGTAGCCCTCGGAGGTGTACAGGGCGACGGCCTCCGGCTGCTCGGTGCCGGTCTCCAGGATGAACCGGGTGCGCCCGGCCTCGGCGGCGGTCCGCTCCAGGTGGCGCAGCACCACCCGGGCCAGCCCCCGGCCGCGGGCCACCGGCCGGACGAACATCCGCTTCAGCTCGGCGTCGGTGGCGCGGATGCCGAACGGCTCGGCCTGCTTGGCCCGCCAGCCGCCGCAGGCGACCGGCTCGCCGTCCAGGTAGGCGACCAGGAAGAGCCCGGCCGGCGGGTCGAAGTGCTCGGGGTGCAGCTCGGTGAGGTCGGCCTCGCCGTACCGACGCACGTACTCCTGCTGCACCTCGGCCGCGAGGAGCTGGGCGTCGGGGTGGCCGAAGCCGGTGATCCGGATCTCTGTGCTGCCGCCCTTCGCGTCGCGCACGAAGGTTCCGCCGTTGGTGGTGCTCTCCATGGTGGTCAAGCGTACGGCCCGGGCTCAGCCCGCCTCGGGGCGGCCCTCGAAGCGGGCGACCAGCGCCTCCTTGCCGAACATCCGGGCGGTGTCGACGGCGGACGGAGTGCCCGCGGCGGGGTCGGCGCCGGCGGCGAGCAGGGCGTCGAGCACGTCGTCACCGCCCTTGAAGACGGCCCCGGCGAGCGGGGTCTGGCCGCGGTCGTTGGCCCGGTTCGGGTCGGCGCCGCGCTCCACCAGGGCGGTGACGGTGGCGGCGTGGCCGTGGTAGGCGGCGAGCATCAGCAGGGTGTCGCCGCGGTCGTTGGTGAGGTTGGCCGGGGCGCCGGCGTCGACGTACGCGGCGAGGGTGGCGGTGTCGCCGGCCCGGGCGGCGTCGAACAGCTTGCCGGCCAGGGCGATCACATCGGCGTCGGGGGTGTCGGTCATCTCGGGGCCTTTCTCCGGGGACGCGCCCGCGCGGGGGCCCGTCGGGGGTGGTCGGTGTCGCGCCGGACGCACGCTAGCGCACGCCGCGCGGGCGCGAGGGCCGCGCGGCCGTTCGGAGGAACTTTCCGGACGGGAGCGGCAAGTCCGGTAAACCACCCATTTGCCCCGTTCCATCCTCTATTACCTTTTGTCACGATTGTGGCACTTTCCGTGGCACCGTCCCCGCACCCTCCCCCGAGGAGCAGCTCGTGATCCTCTCGATTTCCGGCATCGTCCTGTTCGGCACCATCGCCTTCCTCTTCTTCCGCAGGGACGGACTCAAGGTCTCCCATGCCCTCGTCTGCGCCCTCTTCGGCTTCTACGTCGCCGGCTCCTCGATCGCACCGAGCATCACCGCCGGCGGCGCCAGCCTCGCCGGCCTGCTCGGCGGCATCAAGTTCTAGCGCGTTCTCCGAGACACCCCCCGGGCCCGGGCGCGGATCCCACCGCCCGGGCCCGGCCGTTGCCGCAAGCCCTTCCCACCGACCGTCCCACTCGCCCGGGGAGCCAGGAATGCCGCTCAACCGCCACCACCTCAGCAAGGGCCGCGACCTCGTCCGCACGGCCGGCGACCACGCCTCCGACATGTTCGCGCCGCTCACCGTGATCGGCCGCGGGCTGCGCCACCACACCGCCTGGGCCAAGGAGCGCTGGCGGAGCACCCCCAAGGACCGGCGCGGCCCGACGCTCTTCCTGACCGCCGCGATGCTGACCGGGATCTACCTGCTGCCGCACGGCCTGCTGTTCGCGCTGATCGCCCTGATGGCCAGCGCCGCCTGGACGGGCCGCGCGCCCAAGGCCCCGCCCGCCGCGCCCGAGCCGGACGTCGCCGACGTCAAGCTCACCGCGCTGTACGCCGCACTCACCCCGTACCTGGCCGGGCCGGAGGGGTTCGGCCCGCTCTACCACCACGAGGGCGGCTACCGGGACGTCTTCTCCGGGTGGGAGTTCGACGCCGAGGGCCGGCTGGCCCGGCTGGAGATCGCCTACCCGCCCTACTTCACCGACACCGAGCCGGCCGCCCGCGCCCGGATCGAGCAGGTCGTCCAGGGCAAGGCCGGCCGGGCCCGGGAGTACCGCTTCGACTGGGACGAGGAGTCCAACAAGCTGCGGATCGCCGCCCTGGCGCCGCTGCCGACGGACATCGCCGCCCAGCGGTTCGTGGCGGCCCCGGGCGAGATCGTGCTCGGCTTCACCGACGAGAACGGCAGCGCCCGCACCATCCCGGTGCACCAGGGCGGGGCGCTCGCCCAGCAGCCGCCGGTGGTCTGGCGCACCGGCCCGCGCTCGGCCGAGCCGCACCTGCTGGCGCTCGGCGTCAGCGGCTACGGCACCTCCAGCCTGATCCGCTCGGTGGCACTGCAGGCCCTGCCGTTCGCCGACCTGGTGGTGATCGACGGCGCCGGGACCGGCGAGCACGCCTGCCTGGTCAACCGGCCCGGGGTGCACACGGTGGAGACCAGCCTGCACGGCGCGCTGGCCGCGCTGCAGTGGGCGGCCGGCGAGACCGAGCGCCGGCTCACCGTGCTGAACGCCGCCCGGCACGCCGGCACCGCCCCGCCGGAGGACGTCTCCCGGCCGCTGTGGCTGCTGCTCGACCACCCCACCGAGCTGAGCGAGCTGGCCCACGCCGAGGGCCGCCCGGACCCGCAGGACCTGCTGGAGCTGCCGCTGCGGCACGGCCGGGCCGCCCGGGTGACCGTGGTGGTCGCCGACGACGTCGAGGCCCGGGACCGGATCTCCCCCAGCGTGCGGGCCACCACCCGGGCCCGGGTGGTGCTCGGCCCGGCCGGCCCCGAGGAGGGCCACGCGGCGCTCGGCGTGCCGCTGGACATCGTGCCCGCCGCCCAGGCCCCCGCCGGGCGCGGCTACGCCCGGATCGGCACCGGCGCCCCGGTCCGCCTCCAGGTCCCGGCCACCGTCGATCCGCTGGACGAGGACGCCCCGGCGGCGCTGCGGGACGCGGTGATCGCCCTGCTGCCGCACCGCGACACCCGCACCGAGGCGCCCGCCCCGGCCGAGCCCGCCGCCGGGCCGCACGCCGGGGTGGACCTCGCCAAGGGCCCGGGCGCGCTACGCTTCCGCCCGCTCGCCTGATCGCCCGGCCGGCACCCGGACGGGGAGGGGCGGCGCACACCGCCACCCCCCGTCCCGGTAGGCTCGTCCAGGAACGGCCGATCGATCACCAGATGTGAAATAGGTGACACCTGGGGTGATATCACCGGCCAGATGTGACAAATCGGGCGCCGGTGGGTACAAACAGGGGCGGCACGACAGACGACGCATGTCCCGGGACGGGAATCTTCGTCGGAAGCCGAGCGTTAACCGAACGACGAAGAACAGCGACCACTAGTCCTGTGGGCCATAAGCCCGGGAGGCACGATTCATGAGCGAGCGAGCTCTCCGCGGCACGCGACTCGGGGCCACTAGCTACGAGACCGACCGCGGTATCGACCTGGCTCCCCGCCAGACCGTCGAGTACGCATGTCAGAACGGACACCGATTCGAGGTTCCCTTCTCGGTCGAGGCGGAGATCCCCGCGACCTGGGAATGCCGTTTCTGTGGCCAGGAGGCGGCACTTCTCGACGGCGACGAGCCGGAGGAGAAGAAGGTGAAGCCGACGCGCACCCATTGGGACATGCTGATGGAGCGTCGGACGCGCGAGGAGCTGGAGGAGGTGCTGGCCGAGCGGCTGGCCGTTCTCCGGTCCGGTGGGATGAACCTCGCGGTGCACCCGCGGGACACCCGCAAGAGCGCCTGACCCCGCTCCCGCCCGCCGGCGGGAGCACGCGAAAAGGGACCCTGGTCACCAGGGTCCCTTTCGCGTTGCCGGGCCGGGCCACCCGGTTCGGGCGGCCCGGCCCGCGGTCAGCCGTTGATCGGCGGGCGGTAGGTGGTGTCCAGACCCTGCGGGCCGGCCTGCGGGCCATCGCCCGGCTCGACCACCTCGCCCTGGATCACCTTGCCGTCCGGGCGGTGGATGCGCAGCTGCTCCTGCAGCCGCATCGCGTCCGCGAGCGGGTCGGTGCCGACGCCCGCGGTGGAGCGCAGCGCCTTGTCGGCCACCCGGCGCCCGGCCGCCCGCCACAGCACGCGGGTCGGCGGGAACAGCAGGGTCAGTGCCAGGGCGTCCGAGAGGAAGCCGGGCAGGATCAGCAGCAGGCCGGCCAGCACGGTCAGGCTGGTCCCGGTCTGCGGCTGCTTGGACTTCGGGTCGCGGGTCTGCTCGAAGGCCGCCGACAGCGCCCGCGCGCCGGCCCGCTTGATCAGCGAGCCGCCGATCACCGCGCCGGCGATCAGCAGCAGCACCACGGTCAGGCCGCCCAGCCACGAGCCGACCTGGACCAGCAGCCAGATCTCCAGCACCAGCCAGGCGGTCAGCAGCAGCGGCAGCACCCGCCGCAGCTTCGAGCGCGGTGCCGGACGGGCGGGGGAAGCTTGCTGGGTCACGGTACGAATCCACTCCAGGCGGTGCTCTGCGCGCCGCACGGGAGGTCCGGGCCGGCTACGGCACCACCTGGTCCAACGGTCAGCCGGCGGCCGGTGTTCCATCCGGGGTGCCGGCCGCGTCGCTCCGCCGCCTGCGGGCGAGCAGGACGCCGCCGGCGCAGGCGAGCAGGCCGGCCACGGCGAGGGTCCACTCGGGGACGGCGCCGACCCGGTCGGCGACGGTGGTGCCGTCGCGCAGCGGAACGGTCGCGGACAGCTCGGCCGCGGTCAGCTCCTCGGTGCGCTGGACGACGGTGCCGTCCGGGGCGATCACCGCGCTGATGCCGCTGGTCGCGGCGATCAGCACCGCGCGGCCGTGCTCGACGGCGCGCAGCCGGCTCATCGCGAGCTGCTGCTCCGGCTGGCCGGTCTTGGCGTAGGTGGCGTTGTTGGTCTGCACGACGAGCACCCGGGCGCCCTGGTCGACGGTGTCGCGGACGATCTCGTCGTAGGCGACCTCGAAGCAGATGACGTCGCCGATCCGGGCCGGGCCGAGCTGCATGACGCCGTTGTGGTCGCCGGGGTAGAAGTCCCGGGCGACCCGCTGGAGCCGGGTGATGACCTTGGACAGCTGGTCGCGGAAGGGCACGTACTCGCCGAACGGCACCGGGTGCTGCTTGGTGTAGGAGGCGCCGGGGCCGGTCGTCGGGTCCCAGACGATGCCCTCGTTCTGCACGTGCTGCTCGTCGGGGCCGTCCACCAGGGTGCCGACCAGGGTGGGCACCCCGATCGCCCGCACCGCCTCGTCGATCCGCGCGTAGGCCAGCGGGTCGCTGAACGGGTCGAGGTCGGAGGAGTTCTCCGGCCAGATCACGATGTCCGGCTTCTCGGCGCGGCCGGCCTTGATGTCGGTGGCGAGCTTCTCGGTGGCGGCGGCGTGGTTGTTGAGCACCATCATCGGGCGGCCGAGGAAGTCCATGCCGGGGTTGGGCACGTTGCCCTGGACGATGGCGACCTTGACGGTGTCGGCGGGCGCGGTGGGCACCGGCACCAGGTAGCCGGCGAGCAGCGCGGCGACGGCGCCGAGCCCGGCCGCCGCGGCCTGCACGGGGCGGCGCGCGGTGCCGCGGCCGGCCGCCCGCACGGCGGCCCAGGCCAGCAGGGTGCCGGAGAGGGCGACCGCGAAGGTCACCAGCGGGGCGCCGCCGAGCGCGGCCAGCGGGGTGTACGGGGTGGCGGTGTTGGCGAACGCGAGCCGGCCCCAGGGGAAGCCGCCGAGCGGCAGCCGGTCGCGGGCCCACTCCTGGGTGATCCACAGGCAGGCGCCCCAGAGCGGCCAGGCGGGCAGCCGGGACGTGACCGCGAGGCCGGCGCCGAGGGCGGCCAGGAAGAGCGCCTCGACGACCGAGAGGCCGACGGTGGCGTCCCAGCCGATCACCCGCAGCCAGCTGAGCAGCATCAGGAAGAACGGCAGGCCGAAGGCGAAGCCGGTCCAGGCGGCCTGCCGGGCGGTGCGGCCCCGGGTGAGCAGCGAGAGCGCGGTGACACCGAGGACCGAGAACGGCCACAGGTCGAAGGGCGGGAAGGCCAGCGCGAGCAGCAGCCCGGCGAGCGCGGCCAGCCCGGTGCGGGGAAGGCCGGCCCGCAGTCTGGCGAGGGCGCGGGCGCCGCGGCCCGGGCCTGATGCCTCGTCGGGGGTCTCGGGTGCGGTCCCGGACCGCTCCTGGGTGACGGGCATGGCCACCGTCGCACCATCTCTCTCGCCGCCGCCCCGCGGGGGGTACGGGGACGGCTGTTCGGACGCTGTCCGAAGAAGGTACCCCGGAACGACACCCGGCCGTGAGCTGAGGGCCGTAGCGGAGGCGGGCGGGTGGTCCGGGGATCTCCCGCCCGCCTCCGTGGCGCCCGGTGCTACTCGGCGGCGGCCAGGTGCACGGTGCGGCCGCGGACCACGGTGCGCAGGCAGGTGGGCAGCGGCTCGCCGGGGGTGAGGTCGGGCAGGCCCGGGGTGCCGGAGCGCGGGTCGGTGGACCAGCCGGCCACCCGGTCGTCCGGGGCCTGGACGACCAGATCGCCCGCGGCCCAGACGGCGAAGCTGGCGACCGCGCCGGGGACGAGCACGCCGTCCTGGTCGCGGCCGATCGCGCGCCAGCCGCCGCGGGTGTGGGCGGTGAACGCGGCCCGCACCGAGATCCGGTGCCCGGGGGTGCGGTGGAAGGCGGCGGCCCGGACGGTGCCCCAGGGGTCGAGCGCGGTGACCGGGGCGTCCGAGCCGAAGGCCAGCGGGACGCCGGAGCGCAGCAGCGCGGCGAAGGGGTTGAGCGCGGCGGCCCGCTCGGCGCCCAGGCGCTGGACGTACATGCCGTTCGGGCCGCCCCAGGCGGCGTCGAAGGCGGGCTGCACGGAGGCGGTCAGGCCGAGTTCGGCGAAGGCGGCGACGGTCTTGTCGTCCAGCGCCTCGGCGTGCTCGACGCGGTGGCGCAGCGCCCGGACGCGGTCGGCGCCGACCCGGTCGCCGGCGGCCCGGACGCCCTCGACGACGGCGGCGATCGCGGCGTCGCCGATCGCGTGGAACCCGGCCTGGAGGCCGGCCTCGGTGCAGGCGGCGACGTGGTCGGCGACCTGGGCGGCGGTGAGGTAGGCGGCGCCGGTGTGCGCGGCGTCGCTGTAGTCGCGGTGCAGGCAGGCGGTGTGCGAGCCGAGCGCGCCGTCGACGAAGAGGTCGCCGCCGGCGCCGACCGCGCCGAGCCGGCGGGCGGTCTCGACGCCGC
The DNA here is from genome assembly GCF_040609255.1 of Kitasatospora sp. NPDC004723. NCBI lineage: Bacteria > Bacillati > Actinomycetota > Actinomycetes > Kitasatosporales > Streptomycetaceae > Kitasatospora > Kitasatospora sp. NPDC004723. The sequence continues at coordinate 144,324 of NZ_JBEXJT010000014.1, forward strand.
CGCGCTCGCTCAGCTCGCCCCAGTAGCCGAACACCTCGGGGCCCTCGCCCTCGGCGGCCAGCTCCAGCAGGGCGGCGAGGTCCTGCTCGGAGGAGACCTCGGGGCCGGCGCACTCGTGCAGGGCGCCGATGCCGAGTTCGGCGGCGCGGGCCAGGGCGGCGCGCTGGGCGCGGCGGCGCTGCTCGGGGGTGAGGCGGCCGAGCGCGGTCTGCCGCACGGCGTGGTGGGCGTCGCGGGTGAGCGGGCCGTCGGCGTCGTGGCCGGGCCGCTCGGCGAGGCCCTCGGTCAGCGCGCGCAGGGCGCTGGTGGCGAGGCCGGAGTGCACGTCGGTGCGGGAGAGGTAGACAGCGGCGCCCGCGGCGGCGGCGTCCAGCTCGGCGAGGGTGGGCGGGCGGCCCTCCGGCCAGCCGGTCTCGTCCCAGCCGTGGCCGATCAGCACGCCGCCGGGCTGCTGCTCGGCGGCGGCGAAGGCGCTGATCGCGGCCAGGGCGGCGGCCAGCGAGGGGACGCCGGTGAGGTCGAGGCCGGTGAGCGCGAGGCCCGCGGAGGTGGTGTGCACATGGGCGTCCACGAAGGCGGGGGTGACCAGCGCTCCGTCCAGTTCGACGATCTCGTCGGCGGTCTGCGCGTACGCCTCGGCGGCGCCGTCGCTGCCGACCCAGGCGACGTGCTCGCCCTCGACGAGCATGGCGGTGGCGAAGGGGTCGGCGGGGCTGTAGACGGCGCCGCCGCGCAGCAGGACGGTCCGGAGGGTGCGTTCGGTCATGCGGCCTAGTCTGCACCCCCGCGCGGACCGGTCAGAGCTTCGGGGGTCGGGCCTCGTAGGGGGTGGACAGGACGACGGTGGTGCGGGTGGAGACGCCGGCGGCGCTGCGGATGCGGGCCAGCAGGTCCTCCAGGTCGCCGGGGGCGCCGACGCGGACCTTGAGGATGTAGTTCTCGTCACCGGCGACGCTGTGGCAGGCCTCGATCTCGGGCAGACCGGCCAGCCGCTCGGGCGTGTCGTCCGGGGCGCTGGGGTCGAAGGGTTTGACCGAGATGAAGGCGGTGAGCGCCAGGTCGACGGCGTCCGGGTCGACGATCGCGGTGTAACCGCGGATCACCCCGCGCTGTTCGAGCCGGCGCACCCGCTGGTGCACCGCCGAGGTGGACAGGCCGGTGGCCTTGCCCAGGTCCGTGTAGCTCATCCGGCCGTCCTGGAGGAGCAGCTGGACGATGCGTTGGTCGAGATCCTCCACAAGGCGCAAACCTACCCCCTCGGGGGCGCGCGGATCGCGGCACGGGGGGCGCACGGCCTCCGGCCTCGGAGGGCGCGTGCGGCGGCAGGGAGGGGGCGCGCGATGTCACCCTGCGCGCCCCGGGGTGCCGCGGGGCACATGCCGGACGAATGTGGCGAAGGACACACCCGGTGCATCACAGTGCGACGGACCGCAGGGTTATGAGTCCGTTTCGGCGGGAAGTGCTGGTTGTGGCCCCGGGCGACCACGCCGGGCCCGATCCGAGGGGGATCACCATGCGCGTTACCGACCAGCGCCCGACGGGCGCGGACGACGCCCACGATACGACCGACCGCGCGGACCTCGCGGTCCCCAACGAGACCGCGCCGGAGGTGGATCCGGGCGAGGTCGACGGCTGGGAGATCGTCCGGGTGCACTGCCCGTCGTGCCGGCGCCCGATCGCCCTCGTGGGCGACGAGGAGCGGCTGCCGCAGCACGCCGTCCTGCCGCGGCCCTGGCACCCCTTCTCGCCCACCCTCTGCCCCGGTTCGGGCGCGCCGACGGACGACCTCTTCGAGGCGGACAGCGAGGAGGAGGCCGGGTCCGCGGGCCCGGACGCGCTGCTCACGCCGCCGGGCGAACTCGACTGGCGCACCCAGCCGTTCTCCCACGCGGCGGTGCACCGCCCGGTCCGCTCGGCCGTCGCGCCGGCCATCCCGGAGCAGCGCGGCCGGTTCTCGCGGCGCTGAACCCCCGCCCGCCGCGCGGTCGCCGACGGTACGTCAGAACGGCCCCCGGGCGTCACTCCGCACCCTGGAGTGACGCCCGGGGGCCGTTCCGGGCCGCCCCGCCCGGCGTCCGCGCGGGGCGGGCGCCGGGGGCGGCCGGTCAGGGGGCCGGGACTACTTGGTGAGGTGGCGGCCGATCACCAGGCGCTGGATCTGGTTGGTGCCCTCGACGATCTGCAGCACCTTGGCCTCGCGCATGAAGCGCTCGGCCGGGAAGTCCTGGGTGTAGCCGTAGCCGCCGAGCACCTGGACGGCGTCGGTGGTCACCCGCATCACGGTGTCGGTGCAGAACAGCTTGGCCATCGCCGCCTCCTTGGAGAACGCCAGACCGGCGTCCCGGCGGCGGGCCGCGGACAGGTAGAGCGCGCGGCCGGCCTCGACCTGGGTGGCCATGTCGGCGAGCATGAACGACAGGCCCTGGAAGTCGGCGATCGGACGGCCGAACTGGCGGCGGGTGCGCGCGTAGTCGACGGCGACGTCGAGCGCGGCCTGGGCGACCCCGATCGCGCAGGCGGCGATGCCGAGCCGGCCGGAGTCCAGCGCGGCGAGCGCGATCTGGAAGCCCTGGCCCTCGGCGCCCACCAGCCGCTCGCGGGGGACCCGGGCGCCGTCGAAGTGCAGCTGGGCGGTCGGCGAGGACTTCATGCCCATCTTGTGCTCCGGCGGGGCCGCCGAGAGGCCGGGCTGGGTGCCGGGCACCAGCAGGCAGCTGATCCCGCGCGCCCCCTCCTCGCCGGTGCGCACCAGCGCGCTGTAGAAGTCGGCCTGGCCGCCGTGGGTGATCCAGGCCTTGGTGCCGTTCACCACGTACTCGTCGCCGTCCAGGTCGGCGCGGGTGCGCAGGGCGGCGGCGTCGGAGCCGGACTGCGGCTCGGAGAGGCAGTAGGCGCCGAGCTGCTCGCCGGAGAGCATGCCGGGCAGCCAGCGCTCGCGCTGCTCGTCGGTGCCGAAGGTGGCCAGGGCGTGGCAGGAGAGGGTGTGCACGCTGACGCCGAGGCCGACGGCCAGCCAGCCGGCCGCCAGCTCCTCCAGGACCTGGAGGTAGACCTCGTAGGGCTGCTCGCCGCCGCCGTACCGCTCCTCGTAGGGCAGCGAGAGCAGGCCGGCCTCGCCGAGCGTGCGGAAGACCTCGCGCGGGAACCGGCCGGCGGCCTCGTCCTCCGCGGCGCGCGGCTGCAGCTCGCGCTGGACGAGGTCCCGCGTCAGGTGGAGGAGCTCGCGGGCCTCCTCGCTGGGCAGCTGGCGGTCGACGGCCTTCGCGGGGGAGGTGGTCATGGTGGCTGGTTCGCCTCCTCGGTCGTGCGCCGGGCCGCCCGGATGTGGTCGGGCCCGCGCGGGGTGTGGCAGCTCGGCGCGGCCGGCACCGGGTCGCGGTGAACGGCCGTTCACATGCTCGGCGATGCGAGTATGCCCGATCGCGGCCCCGCCGTCACGACCTGCACCGGATCACTGTCCGTATCGGCACACCGGTCCCCGTAGGGTTGCCGATGTGGCTTCTTCCGAGACTTCCGCCGCCCCGGTAATGGGGACACGCACCGCCGACGCGCCCGACGCGCTCGACCCGCGCGCCGAACTCGACGCGCTCGCGGCCGAGCTGCGGGCGCTGCCGCCGTCCTGCGGCCCGGTGCGGCTGGTCGCGGTGGACGGGCACGCGGGCTCGGGCAAGACGACCTTCGCCGGCCGGCTGTCGGCCGCGCTGGGCGGCGCCCCGGTGGTGCACTTGGACGACCTCGCGACGCACGCCGAGCCGTTCGAGTGGTGCGGGCGGCTGCGCGCCCAGGTGCTGGAGCCGCTGGCCGTCGGCCGGGGCGCGCGGTACGCGGTGTACGACTGGACGCTGCGCCGGTTCGCGGGGACGGCCGCGGTGCCGCTCGCGCCGGTGGTACTGGTCGAGGGGGTGGGCGCCGGGCGGCGCGCCGTGCGCCCGTGGCTGAGCCGGCTGGTGTGGATGGAGCTGGACGCGGCGACGGCCCGGCGGCGCGGCGAGCAGCGCGACGGCCCCCGGCTGGCGGAGTTCTGGGCCGGCTGGGCCGTCGCCGAATCGGCGCATTTCGCCGCGGACCCGAGCCGTCCGTACGCCGCAACGGTGGTCGACGGGGTGACCGGCCGAATCGCGCCGAGCACCGTCGGTGAACCTTCAACAATCCCCTTGACCTGCGGCGTCGCCAGGAAATAGGTTCACACCTGTTGCCGGAATGACGCATTCCGCAACCTCGGACCCGGTATTCCCGGCTTGTTCCCCCGTGAGCCGGGGATACCGTCCGACCTCCCCGCGCCGGATTCGGCCATCCGTCAACGGCCGTCCGCCGGATCGCTTTTGACATCGTGCGGCACCCTTCCGGATCAGCTCCGCGCCGGTACGATTCCTGGCAGGCGCATGTGCGCCCCGGGGGCAGACGACCACCGGCGGGGTCCGCAACGCCACCGCACCAGCCGGGCCCCGAGCCACACCGCGGGGGGCGTTGAGTGACGACGGACAGTTCCCAGAGCAGCAACGCGGGCGGCCCGGCACCGAACCGGCTCGCCGACCGCGCCTGGCTGCGTGCCATGGACGCCTACACGGCCGGGGCGTACAGCCGCGCCGAGGAGGAGTTCCGCGCGGCCGTGCGGCTCGACCCCGGCATGGCCGACGCCTGGCTCGGCCTGCACGCGCTGCGCAGCGACACCTCCGGCGCGCTGCTCGCGATGTACCGCCACCGCACACGGTTCGGCGAGCAGCGCCGTCGGCACGCCCGGCCGCTCAGCTCCTGGTACTGGCTGGGCTGGTGGGTGCAGCCGGTGCTGGAGAGCCCCCGCGACCTCGCCCTCGCGCACGCCTCGCACTGGCTGGACGGTCGTCATCTCGCCGAGCTGGACCAGGCGTTGCAGCAGTGCCCGACCCCCGCCGAGGACCCTTCGGCGCGTTTCCTGAACGCCTGCCGCTCCTATCTGCTCAAGGACTGGGAGCAGTTGATCCGGGACACCGACCGGCTGCTCGACGACCCGCTGCTCGGCATCGAGGCCGGGCTGTTCGCCGGCATGGCGAGGGTCCGGCTGGACATGTGCGCCCAGGCCCAGACCCCGCTCGCCGCCTCGCTCGCCCGCTGCCGCTCCGAGCAGCCGCAGCGCAAGGAGCTGCGGTACTGGCTGGGCCGCGCCTACGAGGGCGCCGGGCGCAGCGCCGCCGCGTTACCGCTCTACCGGGCGGTGCACCGGGCCGATCCGGCGTTCATGGACACCGCGGCCCGGCTCGCGGCGATCTCGGCCGAGGACGCCGTCGCCGACACCCTGCTGGACACCGTCGTGGGCGGTGGCCGGGAGGCCGGCCGCACGGGCGGGCCGGAGGAGGACGCGCTGGACGCCGCGCTGCTGGACCAGCCGGACTTCGAGGCGTTCGGCATCGACCCGCTCGGGACGGACGGCGCGCCGGCCTCCCCCGGCGTCCCGGACCCCTTCGGCGGGCCGGTCCTCGGCGGGCCGGACCTCGACGATCCGCTTCTGGACGGGGCCGGCGGGGCCGACGGCGCGGGCGGGCCGGAGCCGGACGGCGCCGCGCCGGACGACGACGGCTTCCCGGTCGTCCCGACCGGCGCCGGACCGGGCGGCGCGGGCACCGACAACCGGTCCGGCGGCACCGGCGCACCTCCCCCGCTGGCCACCGGCGGGCGCACCGGCTCCACCGCGCCGCAGCCCGCCGCCGGCTCCACCGCGGCGCCGGCGCGCGGCGAGGCCGCGCTCCACCGGGTCGCCAACGCCTATCCGGCCCTCGAACGCGAGGGCGACCAGGCCGAGTTGGACGCCGCGCTGGCCGAACTCTCCCGGATGGTCGGCCTGGAGCCGGTCAAGCGGCAGGTCCGGGCGCTGTCCGCGCAGCTGCGGATGGCCCGGCTGCGCGCCGAACAGGGCCTGCCGGTCCAGCCGCCCAAACGCCACTTCGTCTTCTCCGGCCCCTCCGGCACCGGCAAGACCACCGTCGCCCGGATCCTCGGCCGGGTCTTCCACGCCCTCGGCCTGCTCTCCGGCGACCATCTGGTGGAGGCCCAACGGGCGGACCTGGTGGGCGAATTCCTCGGCCAGACCGCCGTCAAGGCGAACGAGCTGATCGACTCCGCGCTGGACGGCGTGCTCTTCATCGACGAGGCCTACAGCCTCTCCAACTCCGGCTACAGCAAGGGCGACGCCTACGGCGACGAGGCGCTCCAGGTGCTGCTCAAGCGCGCCGAGGACAACCGGGACCGGCTGGTGGTGATCCTGGCCGGCTACCCCGAGGGCATGAACCGGCTGCTGGCCGCCAACCCCGGCCTCAACTCCCGCTTCACCACCCGGGTCGACTTCCCCAGCTACCGCCCCGGCGAGCTGACCGCGATCGGCGCGGCGCTCGCCGGGCAGGACGGCGACGGCTGGGACGAGGACGCCGCCGAGGAACTGGCCTCGATCTGCACCCATGTGGTCCGCGAGGGCTGGATCGACGAGCTCGGCAACGGCCGCTTCATCCGCACCCTGTACGAGAAGTCCTGCGCCTACCGGGACCTGCGGCTGACCCTGCTGCGCGAGCCGCCCGGCCGGGAGGACCTCGCGACGCTGCGGCTGCCGGACCTGGTGCAGGCCTACGGCGAGCTGATCGACGGCCGGGGCTGAGACCGCGCGCACGGCCCGGCCCCGGGCGTCCGCCGACTCAGCCGGCCAGGGCCGCCGCCTCGGTCCGCGGGTCCAGCCCCACCGCCGGCCGGTCCGGGCGCCGCGGCGCGACGCCGCCGATCGACCGCAGCCAGGCCCAGGTGTCGGCGACCGTCTCGGCCGTCGGCCGGCAGCGCAGCCCGGCGGCCAGCGCCTTGGTGACGGCCGCACCGTGCATGCTGTCGTGGAACTCGCCCGGCGGCACCCAGAACGGCAGCTGGGTCCACGGCTCGATGCCGGCGGCGGCGATCGCCTCCGGGGCCGTCCAGCGCAGCTCGGCGTCCGAGCCGGTGACCGCCGCACAGGCCTCCAGCAGCTCGCCCATGCTGCTGTGGCCGGGCGGGGCGACCAGGTCGTACGGGCCGCCGAGGCCGGCCGCGAGGGCGTCCAGGGTCCAGCCGGCGAGGTCGCGGACGTCGATGAACTGGAGGGCGAGGTCGCGCGGGCCGGGCGCGAGCACCGGGCCGCCCCGGGCGATCCGGTTCAGCCACCAGGGCAGCCGGCCGATGTTCTCGTAGCGGCCGACGATCAGCCCGGCGCGGACCAGCAGCGCCCGGTCGCCGAAGGCGTCCAGTGCCGCCAGCTCGCCGCCGCGCTTGGACTCGGCGTAGGGCACCTCGCCGTCGTCCGGCGAGCCCGCCACCGGCGGGGCGCTCTCGTCGGCCCCGACGGGGGTCGGGTACCCGTACACCGAGCGGCTGGACACGTACGCGTAGCGGCCGGCCCGGCCGGCCAGCAGACGGGCGCTGTCGCGCACCGCCGACGGGGCGGCCGACCAGGTGTCGACCACCGCGTCCCACTCCCCCTCGGCCAGCGCGGCGAGCCCGCCCTCGGCCGTGCGGTCCCCGTGCAGGACCCGCGCCCCGGGCGGCGCGGCGTGCGTCCCCCGGTGGAAGACCGTGACCTCCCATCCCCGTTCCAGCGCCGCCTCGGCGACGGCCCGCCCCACGAACTCCGTACCACCCAGCAGGAGAAGTCTCATGCCGACCACCCTGCAGTCAGGGTGGCCGGCATGGGAACGGGCGCACGCTCAGAGCGGAATCGCCGAGAGCGAAGCGTCGACGGCAGCCCGGCGTCCGGCCCTACGCGGCGGAGCGGTGGTCCGGGTCGTGCACCTCGCCGACCAGCTCCTCCAGGACGTCCTCCAGCATCACCACGCCGAGCGTCCGCCCGTCCTGGTCGAGGACGGCCGCGAGGTGGCAGGCGGCCCGGCGCATGGCGCCCAGCGCGTCGTCCAGCGGCATGGTGCCGCGCAGCACGGTGATCGGCCGCCACAGGCGGGCCGGGACGGGCGTGGTCGGGTCCTCGACGTCCAGGATGTCCTTGAGGTGCAGGTACCCGAGGTAACCGTGGCCCGCCGGGTCACCGTCGGTGACCGGGAAGCGCGAGAAGCCGGTGCGCAGCGCCAGTTCCTCGATCTGCGCGGCGGTCACCTTGGTGTCGACGGTGACCAGCTGCTCGGGGGTGAGCAGGACGTCGGTGAGCGGGCGGCGGCCCAGCTCCAGGGCGTCCTCCAGGCGCTCCTGGCGGTCCTTCTCCAGCAGCCCGGCGTCCCCGGAGTCGGCGAGCAGGTAGATCAGCTGCTCGGTGGTGAACACCGACTCGACCTCGTCCTTGGCCTCCACCTTGAACAGCTTGAGCACGCCGTTGGCGAAGGTGTTGAGGAAGGAGATCACCGGGGCCAGCCAGCGGGCCAGGCGGTCCAGCGGCGGGCCGAGCCAGAGCGCGGCCTTCTCGGGACCGGCCAGTGCCATGTTCTTCGGCACCATCTCGCCCATCACCATGTGCAGGTAGACCACGACGGCCAGTGCGATGCCGTACGCCAGCGGGTGCTGCAGGCCGGCCGGGATGCCGATCGCGTCGAACGGCCCCTCCAGCAGGTGGGCGATGGTCGGCTCGGCGAGCGCACCCAGGCCCAGCGAGCAGACGGTGATGCCGAGCTGGGCGGCGGCGAGCATCGCGGAGACGTTGGACAGGGCGTGCAGCACGGTGCGGGCACGCTTGTTGCCGGCCTCGGCGAGGGGTTCGATCTGGCTGCGCCGGACCGAGACGACGGCGAACTCGGCGCCGACGAAGAAGGCGTTGCCGAGCAGCAGCAGGACGGCGACGGCCAGTTGGAGCGCGGTCATCGGGTTCCGTCCTCGTCGTCGCCCAGGAAGTGGTGGTGAGCGGTGCGTTCCACCCGGACCCGGCTGGTGCGGTGCCGGTCCACGGCCTCGACGGTGAACCGCCAGCCGGGCAGCTCGGCCTGCTCACCGGGGACCGGCAGCTTGCCGAGCAGGTCGGCGACCAGGCCGGCCAGCGTCTCGTACGGCCCCTCCGGGGCGTGCAGGCCGATGGCCTCCAGCTGGTCGAGCCGGGCGCGGCCGTCGGCCGCCCAGACGGGCTGCCCCTCGACCGGCGGCAGCGACAGCAGCTCGGGGGTGTCGGCCGGGTCGTGCTCGTCCTGCACCGCGCCGACGATCTCCTCGACGATGTCCTCGACGGTGACGACGCCGGCGGTGCCGCCGTACTCGTCGACCACGATGGCCATCGGCTGCAGGCGGCGCAGCTGGTCGAGCAGCCGCTCGGCGGGGAGCGTCTCGGGCACCAGCAGCGGCGGGACGGCGAGGTCAGCGACCCGCACGGTGGCGCGCCGCTCGGCCGGGACGGCCAGCGCGTCCTTGAGCGTGACGGTGCCGGTGACCTCGTCCAGGCTGTCGGTGTAGACCGGGAAGCGGGACAGGCCGGTGGCCCGGGTCAGGTTGAGGACGTCGGCGGCGCTGGCGTCGCGCTGGAGCGCGGAGACGTCGACGCGCGGGGTCATCACGGACTGCGCGGTGAGCTCGCCGAGGCCGAGGGTCCGCACGAACAGGGTGGCCGACTCCTCGTCTATGGCGCCCGCCTTGGCGGAGTGCCGGGCGAGCGAGACCAGTTCGGCGGGGGTGCGGGCGTGGCCCAGCTCCTCCTGCGGCTCGATGCCGAAGGCACGCACGGTGCGGTCGGCGGAGCCGTTGAGCACGCTGATCAGCGGGCGGCAGGCCCGGGAGAACGCCATGTGCGGGGCGGCGACCGCGCGGGCCACCTGGAGCGGGTGGGAGATCGCCCAGTTCTTCGGGACCAGCTCGCCGATCACCATCTGGACGACGGTGGCGGCCAGCATGCCGATGACCACGGCCGCGCCGCGGGCGGCGCCGGCGGGCAGGCCGATACCGGTGAACACCGGCTTCAGCAGGGTCGACAGCGCCGGCTCGGCGAGCATGCCGACCACCAGCGAGGTCACGGTGATGCCGAGTTGGGCGCCGGACAGTTCGAAGGAGAGGTGGCGCAGGGCCTTGGAGACCCGGCCGGACTTGGCGTCCCCGGTCTCGGCGGCGCGCTCGACGGCGCCGCGCTCCACGGTCACGAAGGCGAACTCGGCGGCCACGAAGAGGCCGTTGGCGAGGATGAGCAGGAGGGCTGCGAAGAGCAGCAGCCAGGCGGTGATCACAGTGCCGCCTGCCTTCCGTCGGCCGGAAGGAGGGCGGCGCAGGTACTACCGGACGGATCGTCCATGGACGGGGAGTGTCACTCCTCAGGTCGATTTCGGGCAGGGCAATGCCTTTGCCCCGCTTTTACCAGCGTAGACCATACCCGTGCGGACGTCGGATCCGCGTTCGGACCCGCCCGGCGACCGACCGTCGTGGTTCAGGCGCCGTGGTGGACGACCAGGTCGCGCAGGGCGCGGGCGTCCGCGATGGCCTGCGCCTTGCCCACGCCGGACTGGATGCCGACGGCGGCCAGCGAGGTGCCGTCGGCGAGGTCGAGGGTGGCCCACGGGTCGCCCTGGCGGAAGTTCACGCCGACGATCTCGGCCCAGGCCAGCCGGCGGCTGCGGACGAAGTTGACCACGGTGACGCCCTCGGCGTCGGCCCTGACCCGCGGCCGGGCCAGCATCAGGCCGACGGCGGCGAACAGCACGCCGCTGACCGCCATCATGATCCGGTCGTTGAGCTGCCAGTTCGCCGGCAGGGCGACCGCCATCGCGGCGAACAGCACCACCAGCAGCGCGCAGACCGGCAGCAGCACGGCACGGGTGCGGCGCGGGGCCCAGGTGACGGGGAACTCGGCGGGGGTGGACACGAGGGGCTCCGGGGTGGTTCGTGGGTCGGGCAGCGGAAAGGGTGGGGACGCCTGTCGGCGACCCCACCCTATTCAACCGGTGCTTACCCCCGCGGCCGGGGGCCGGTGGGTGTTCAGAGGCGGCAGGCGTGGATGTTGGTCACCAGGATGGCCCGGGCGCCGATGCCCCACAGGTCGTCCATGATCTGCTGGGCCTCCTTGCGGAGCACCATCGAGCGCACCGCCACCCAGCCCTCGGTGTGCAGCGGGGAGACGGTCGGCGACTCCAGGCCGGGGGTCAGCGCGACGGCGGCGCCGACCTGCTCGGCGCGGATGTCGTAGTCCATCAGCACGTAGCGGCGGGCCACCAGCACGCCCTGCAGACGGCGCAGGAACTGGTCGACGGCCGGGTCCTCACCGGCGCCCTTGGGCCGGATGACCACGGCGTCGGAGATCAGGATCGGCTCGCCGAAGACCTCCAGGCCGGCGTTGCGCAGGCTGGTGCCGGTCTCCACCACGTCGGCGATCACGTCGGCGACGCCCAGCTGCACCGCGGTCTCCACCGCGCCGTCCAGCTTGGTGACGGTGGCCTTCACCCCGTGGTCGGCGAGGTGCTGCTCGACCAGGCCGGTGTAGGAGGTGGCGATCCGCAGCCCCTCCAGGCCCTTGACGTCCTCGACGTCCACGCCGACCGGGCGGGCGAAGCGGAAGGTCGAGCCGGCGAAGCCGAGCGCGAGCACCTCCTCGGCGTTGGAGTGCGAGTCCAGCAGCAGGTCGCGGCCGGTGATGCCGACGTCGAGGCGGCCGGAGCCGACGTACACCGCGATGTCGCGCGGGCGCAGGAAGAAGAACTCGACCTGGTTGCCCGGGTCGACCAGGACCAGCTCCTTGGCGTCCTTGCGCTGCCGGTAGCCGGCCTCATGGAGCATCTCCGCCGCAGGACCCGAGAGCGAACCCTTGTTGGGGACGGCGATGCGCAGCATGGAGGTGAGTTCCTTACCTGTTCGGTGTGGGTGTAGGGGGGTTCCGGGCCGGGGCCCTGAGGTATCGGGGCCCGGAGGTGCTGGCCTAGAGGTACTTGTAGACGTCGTCGAGCGTCAGCCCGCGGGCGACCATCATCACCTGAAGGTGGTAGAGGAGCTGCGAGATCTCCTCGGCGGTCTGCTCGTCGGACTGGAACTCGGCGGCCATCCAGACCTCGGCGGCCTCCTCGACGACCTTCTTGCCGATCGCATGGACGCCCTGCTGGACGAGCTGCGCGGTACGGGAGGACGAGGGGTCGCCGGTGGCGGCCTTCTGCTGGAGCTCGGTGAAGAGCTCCTCGAATGTCTTCGAAGCCATGATGGGACTCACCTTACGGCGTGCGGAGGGACGGACGGTAAACGGTTCCGGACCGTGGACAGTCCGGTGGACGTCCACGGTCCGGAGCGCGGCCCGGCCGGCCGCCTCAGAGCGCGCGCAGGGCGGCGGCGGTGGCGACGGCCGCGGTGACCGCCTCGTGGCCCTTGTCCTCGGCGGAGCCCGGCAGGCCCGCGCGGTCGATCGCCTGCTCCTCGTTGTCGCAGGTCAGTACGCCGAAGCCGACCGGGACTCCGGTGTCCACGGCGACCTGGGTGAGGCCGACGGTGGCGGCCTGGCAGACGTAGTCGAAGTGCGGGGTGCCGCCGCGGATCACCACGCCGAGGGCGATCACGGCGTCGTAGCCGCGCTCGGCGAGGCGCTTGGCGGCGACCGGCAGCTCGAAGGTGCCGGGGACGCGCAGGACGGTCGGCTCGGCGACGCCCAGCTCCTTGAGGGCGCGGTGGGCGCCGTCGAGCAGGCCGTTCATCACCTGGTCGTGCCACTGGGCGGCGATCACGGCGACCTTGAGGCCGGCGGCGTTGTCGATGGTCAGCTCGGGGGCTCCGTGGCCGCTCATGTGCGGGTGCCTTTCGGTGGTTCGGGATCGGTGCTTCGGAATCGGTGCTTCGGGACCGGTGGCAGGCGGTGGTGGTGCTCAGCCGCCGAGGCCGGGCAGGTCGTGGCCCATCCGGTCGCGCTTGGTGCGCAGGTAGCGCGCGTTGTGCTCGCCCGCCGGGATCTCGACCGGCTCGCGGCCCTTGACCTTGAGCCCGTGCTCGGTGAGCGCGGTGAGCTTCTGCGGGTTGTTGGTCAGCAGGGTCAGCGAGCGCACGCCGAGGTCGCAGAGCATCTGGGCGCCGATGCTGTAGTCGCGGGCGTCGGCGGGCAGGCCGAGGTCGAGGTTGGCGTCGACGGTGTCGCGGCCCTGCTCCTGGAGTTCGTAGGCGCGCAGCTTGTGCGCCAGGCCGATGCCCCGGCCCTCGTGGCCGCGCAGGTAGAGCACCACGCCGCGGCCGGTCTCGGCGACCCGGCGCAGCGAGGACTGCAGCTGGGGGCCGCAGTCGCAGCGCAGCGAGGCGAGCACGTCCCCGGTCAGGCACTCGGAGTGGACCCGGACCAGCACGTCCTCGCCGTCGGGCAGCCGGCCGTCCGCGTCCAGGCCGCCGGCGACCAGCGCGATGTGCTCGACGCCGTCGAGGGTGCCCCGGTAGCCGACGGCGGTGAACTCGCCGTAGGCGGTGGGCAGCGCGGTGACGGCGGCGCGCTCGACGTGCAGTTCGGTGCGGCGGCGGTAGGCGATGAGGTCCTCGATGGAGATGATCGCCAGGTTGTGCGCACGGGCGAAGGCGACCAGCTCGGGCAGCCGCGCCATGGTGCCGTCGTCGTTGACCACCTCGGCGATGGCGCCGGCCGGTGCCAGTCCGGCGAGCCGGGCCAGGTCGACGGCGGCCTCGGTGTGGCCGGGGCGGACCAGCACGCCGCCCTCGACGGCGCGCAGCGGGAAGACGTGCCCGGGGCGGGCGAGGTCCTCGGGCCCGGTGCCGGGCGAGGAGAGCAGCCGCACGGTGCGGGCCCGGTCGGCGGCCGAGATGCCGGTGTCGACCCCCTCGCGGGCGTCCACCGAGACGGTGTAGGCGGTGCCCTTGCGGTCCTCGTTGACCTGGGTCATCGGGGGGAGCTTGAGCCGGTCCAGTTCGGCGCCGGTCATCGGGGCGCAGATCACGCCGGAGCTGTAGCGGATGGTGAAGGCCATCAGTTCGGGGGTGGCGGCGGAGGCCGCGAAGACGATGTCGCCCTCGTTCTCGCGGTCCTCGTCGTCGACGACGATCACCGCGCGGCCGAGCGCGATGTCGGTGATGGCCCGCTCGACCGGGTCGAGGACGAGTTCGTCGGACTGGTTCTCGGTCATGCCGTTGCTCCCTGCGGGACGGTGGGGGACGTGGGACGCGGCGCGCGGGTGCGCAACCACCACGAGCGCAGCCCGAGCAGGACCAGGACGAAGTAGACGGAGTAGGTGAGGCCGGAGAAGGTGTAGCCGGTGTTGAAGGCGAGCGGCACGCCGACCGCGTCGACCGCGATCCAGGCGAACCAGAACTCCACCCAGCCGCGGGCCTGGGCGACCATGGCGGCCAGGGTGCCGACGAAGATGTAGGCGTCCGCCCACGGGCTCCACGAGCCGAGCGCGGGGATCGTCAGGAAGGCCCAGGCCAGCAGGCCGGTGCCGGCCGCCGTACCGGCGACCAGGGCGGCCCGTTCGGGCCAGGTCGCGAAGCGGACGGCGATCTCCCCGCCGCTCTGCCGGCCGTTGCGCCAGCGCGTCCAGCCCCAGGCGGCGGTGACGATGACGATCAGCTGCTTGCCGACCAGGCCCGGCACGTCCCCGGCCAGGTAGGCGGCGATCAGGACCGCTCCGGAGAGCAGCTGGACCGGCCAGCTCCAGACCGAGCGGCGCCAGCCGAGGGCGAGACCGGCCAGGCCGAACAGGTTGCCGATCATGTCCGACCACTTCACGGTCTGGCCGAGGACCGTGAAGGCGTCCGAGTTGAGCCAGTTCACCGCTCCTCCCCCGTGACCGTCGGGTCCGTCGGGTTCGTCGCGTCCGTCGCGTCCGTCGTGCTCGTCGCGTCCGTCGCGTCCGTCGCGTCCGTCGTGCTCGTCGTGTTCGTCGGGGGCAGCGTGCGGGACTCCAGCAGCCGCTCCACGTACTTGGCGAGGACGTCGACCTCCAGGTTGACGCTCTCGCCGACGGCCCTGGTGCCGAGCGTGGTCAGCGCCAGGGTGGCCGGGATGAGGCTGACGGTGAAGCTGTCGCGGGCGGCCTCGACCACGGTGAGGCTGACGCCGTCGACGGTGATCGAGCCCTTCTCCACCAGGTAGCGGGTGATGGACTCCGGCAGCGAGAAGCGCAGCACCTCCCAGCGGAGGTTCCCGGCGGCGTCGCGCTCCCCCGGCTCACGGCTCAGCAGCCGCCCGGTGGCGTCGACATGACCCTGCACCAGGTGGCCGCCGAGCCGGGCGCCGAGCGCCATGGCGCGCTCCAGGTTGACCGTCGAGCCGGGCTTCAACTCGCCCAGGCTGGAACGGTGGAGGGTCTCGGCCATCACGTCGGCGCTGAACTCGCCGGTGCCGGCGGCCAGTTCGTCGGGGGTGTCGACCACGGTCAGGCAGACGCCGTTGACCGCGATGGAGTCTCCGTGGCGCGCGCCCTCACAGACCACCGGGCCGCGCAGGCGGATCCGCGAGGAATCGCCGATCTCCTCGATCGACACGACCTCGCCGAGCTCTTCGATGATGCCGGTGAACACCCGGGTTCTCCTCGCGCTTGGGGCGCGGACTCCGGGGTGCGGCATGGGAGATGACGCGGACGGGCGCGCTGCCGCACGGGTCGCCGGACGGCCACGGGACCCGTCGTCGGGCCGGGGCCGCACCGGACACCGGAGGAGGGGAACCCTCGACCGCCGCCGTGCGCCGTCCCCGCGGTCCACCGGGGGACCACAGGTGTCGCTCACTCGTCCGCCGCGCACGCCTCCCATCCGGACTTTAACCGTCGGTCCAGGAATTTCACCTGGTCAACCGGCCGCTGGCTGCGGACGGGTCGCGGACTGTAACCGCCGGTTCGGATTTTCACCGACCCCGGAGTGCGCTGAACGTCACTGCTACTTCTGCGGTCATTGTGCCACGGCCGGAGCGGGCTCAGGGAGAGGCTCCGGCTGTGGGCTGTTTCACGACCGCCGCGGGAATGCGCGCCGGTGCGCGGGGGCGCAGGCTGGTGGGAGGGGGGGATTTCGGGCCGGGCGCGGGCCCGGCCCCCAGGAGGTGCGAGCGTGATGGCCAAGTTCATGGACGTCCACCGAGGGATGGCCGGCATCACCGAGGAGCAGTTGCGGATGGCGCACCGGGCCGATCTGGAGATCCAGGGCACCGAGGGCGTGCAGTTCGAGCAGGCGTGGGCCGACCCGGAGGCGGGCGTCGTCTACTGCCTCTCCGAGGCGCCGTCGAAGGAGGCCGTGCAGCGGGTCCACGAGCGCGCCGGGCATCCGGCGGACGAGGTGCACCCCGTCGCGTTCACCGTCTGAGCCGAGCGCGCTACGTTTCCGGTATGACCAGCACACCGGAGATCACCCTTCCGTCAACTCCCGGCCCGTCCGGCCTGTTCGCCGCTCTCAGCGCGGAGGCCGTGCGCGACGCCGCGCGGTTGCGGGACGTCTACGAGCAGCCCGGCGACCACGCCCGCCGCAAGCAGGTGGACCGCATCCACGACGTCGCCCGGCAGTTGATCGCCTGCTCCTCGCTGGTGCTGGTGGCCAGCGCGGACGCCGCCGGGCGCTGCGACGTGTCGCCGCGCGGCGGGCCGCCCGGACTGGTCTCGGTGCTCGACGACTTCACCCTGGCGATCCCGGACGCGACCGGCAACAAGCGGCTGGACACCCTGCACAACGTCGTCGAGACCGGCCGGGTCGGGCTGATCTTCGTCGTCCCGGGCCGGGACACCACGCTGCGGGTCAACGGGCGGGCCTGCGTCTCCACCGACCCGCGGCTGCTGGAGCAACTGACGGCGGTCGGCAAGCCGCCGCGCAGCGCGATCGTGGTCGCGGTGGAGGAGGTCTTCGCGCACTGCCCGAAGGCCTTCCTGCGCTCCTCGGCGTGGAAGCCGGAGAACTGGCTCGCCGCGGACGCCCAGCCGAGTTCGGCCGAGGTCACCCTCTCCCACCTGGCGGACCCGGCGCTGACCATCGAGGCGATCGAGCGCAACGAGCGGGAGGCCCTGCTGTACCGCTACGAGTAGCGGGTGAGGGCGGACGCGGGGAGCGGGCGCCCGAGGTCCGGGCGCCCGCTCCCCGTGACCCGGCCCTCAGGCCGCGGCCTTGGACTTCACGTCCACCACGCTCGCGCCGTCCGCCGCCCGCTGGACGGCCTCGACGCCCTTGTGCGCGGCATCCTTGCTCGCGTAACCCTGGCCGGTCGCGACGATCTCGCCGTTGCCCGCCTTGAGCCGGAACCGGTACTTGCCTCCGGCGTCCTCGTACACCTCGAACTTGCCCGCCATCCGGGCCACCTCCTCGTCGACGGGACGCGCCGCGCGCCCCACCTGCACGGTGCGCCCCGGCCGCCGGGACCCGCACCCGCTCGGGGTCCGCTCGGGTGACCTCCCGGCGCCCTCGCGCCGAGCGGATGCCGGGACCTCGGGCGGCCGGTTGAATGGACGGATGGACTGCGTCTTCTGTGCGGTGGTGGCGGGCACCGAGCCCGCGCACCGGGTGCTGGACGACGAGGCGGCGGTGGCCTTCCTGGACCGCCGGCCGCTCTTCCCGGGCCATGTGCTGGTGGTGCCGCGCGCCCACCACCACACCCTGGCGGACCTGCCGGCGGCGCAGGTGGGCCCGTTCTTCCTGCGGGTGCAGCGGGTGGCGGCGGCGATGGAACAGGGGCTGGGCGCGGCGGGCAGCTTCGTCGCGACAAACAACCGGATCAGCCAGTCGGTGCCGCACCTGCATGTGCACGTGGTGCCGCGCAATCCCAGGGACGGGCTGCGCGGCTTCTTCTGGCCGCGCCGGGCGTACCCGGACGAGGCGGGCGCGGCGCTGGTCGCCGGGCGGCTGCGGGCCGCGCTCGCCCCGTCCTAGCCCGGGCTCTGGCGCGGTCGGCCGACCCGGACGATCGCCAGGCCGGCGCGGAAGGCGCCGGAGGGGCGGACCAGTCCGCTTCGAGGCAGGTCAGTCCGCTTCGAGACGGGTGGTGAAGCTGAACCGGTCGCCCCGGTAGAGCGAGCGCACCCGCTCCACCGGCCGGTCCTCGGCGTCCCGGGTCAGCCGGTGCAGCAGCAGCATCGGCAGCGCCGGCGGGGTGCCGATCAGCAGGGCCTCGCGCGGGGTGGCCAGCACGGTCTCGATCCGCTCGTCGGCGGCGCCGAAGCCGATGCCCGCCCGCTCGGCGAGGTAGGCGTACAGCGAGGAGGCGGGGTCGAACTCCACGTCCAGCACTGGGACCCGACCGACCGCCAGATAGGCGCTCTCCAGGCCCACCCGCTCGCCGTCCGCGAGCAGGACGCGCTCCAGGTGCCAGACCGGCTCGCCCGGGGCGATCCGCAGCTGGCCCGCCAGCTGGGGGTCCGCGCCGAGCCGTTCCAGCCCGATCAGCGTCCGGCCGGGGACCCGGCCCTGGCGGCGCACGCCCTCGGTGTAACTGGCCAGCGAGAGCGGCTGCTCCAGCTTGGGGCCGGCCACCACCGTGCTGCGCCCGCGCCGCCGGATCCGGCCCTGGATCAGCAGGTCGCGCAGGGCCTGCCGGAGCGTCTCGCGGGCCACCTCGAAGCGGGCCGCGAGCTCGCGCTCGGTCGGCAGCACGCCGTCCTCGCCGAGTTCGCCGATCAGGGCCTCCAACTGGCCCTTGACGGCGTAGTACTTGGGCACCCTGCCGTGCTCCGGGATGCCCGAGCGGATCGGCGCGCCCGGGCCGGACCGGGCGGCGGGGTCGGAGGTCTCGTCCACCCCGCCATCCTTCCAGATGGACGGACCGGGCCATGACAGTACCGCCGCGCGGGCCCGGTCGCGGCCGTTCACACCTCCCCCACCGCGCGCGTTTTACCCGGAACCCCTTGACAGGTCTAGACCATTCCGCTTGAGTCTGGGTCAGCCCCGCACCGGCCCGCACCCCGGTCGGCCCGTCCCCCACGACGTGCCCCCACCCCGCGGGGCCCCGGCTCCCCTGCCCCGACGTCCCTACCTCCACGACCGTGCGGCCCCACACCGCACAAGGGGTGATCAAGTGTCCACGAAACGCCTGCTCGCACTGCTCTCCGCCGTCGCCACGGCGCTGGCGGTGGTCCTGCTGCTGCCCGCGGCCAACGCCAGCGCCGCCGTCTGCGGCACGCCCTGGAACTCCTCGGCCGTCTACACCGGCGGCGCCGCCGTCTCCTACAACGGCCACAACTGGCTCGCCAAGTGGTGGACCCAGAACGAGCCGCCGAGCACCGGCGGCTCCGGCGTCTGGTCCGACCAGGGCGTCTGCGGCACCGGCCCGACGACGACCCCGACCCCGACCGTCACGCCGACCGTCACGCCGACCTCCACCGGCAACCCCAACCCCGGCGGATTCCCGGTCAGCCAGGCCCAGTTCGACCAGATGTTCCCGAACCGGAACCCCTTCTACACCTACCAGGGCCTGATCGACGCCCTCGCCGCCTACCCCGCCTTCGCGGCCACCGGCACCGACACCGTCCGCCGGCAGGAGGCCGCGGCCTTCCTCGCCAACGTCAACCACGAGACCGGCGCGCTGGTGTACGTGGTCGAGCAGAACACCGCCAACTACCCGCACTACTGCGACGCTTCGCAGTCGTACGGCTGCCCGGCCGGCCAGGCCGCGTACTACGGGCGCGGGCCGATCCAGCTGAGCTGGAACTACAACTACAAGGCCGCCGGCGACGCCCTCGGCATCGACCTGCTGCGCAACCCCAACCTGGTGCAGACCGACCCGGCCGTCGCCTGGAAGACCGCGCTCTGGTACTGGAACACCCAGAACGGGCCGGGCACCATGACCCCGCACAACGCGATCGTCAACGGCTACGGCTTCGGCGAGACCATCCGCAGCATCAACGGCTCGCTGGAGTGCAACGGCGGCAACCCCGCCCAGGTGCAGAGCCGGATCAACGCCTACCAGCGCTTCACCCAGCTGATCGGCACCGTGCCGGGCAACAACCTGAGCTGCTGAGCCGGGACGCGCCTCGCCCGGGACCCCGCCCGTCCTCCCGTACCTCCCGGGAACGAGCGGGGTCCCGGTGAAAATCGTCGCCCCGGTGGACGACGCGGCCCGGCGCCGCTCCTAGGCTCGGGGCCATGAACGATCTCGGCAGCCTCGTCCAGCAGACCGCCGACCGCCTCGCCGGCCAGCAGGTCGGCGTGGTGGTCGCCGGCCTCGCCCGCGGCACGGTGGAGATCCGCGGCGCCGGACGCACCGGCCCCGGACCCGCCGGCGGGCGGCCCGGTCCGGACACGCTGTTCGAAATCGGCTCCGTCACCAAGGTGTTCACCTCCCTCGTACTCGCCCGGCTGACCCTGGCGGGCACCGTCGCGCTGGACGAGCCGCTCGCGGACCTGTTCGCCGACGCGCTCCCGGCCGGCGCGGCCTTCCCCGGCAAGGGCCCCGCGCCGATCACCCTGCACCACCTGGCGACCCACAGCTCCGGCCTGCCCCGGCTGCCCGCCGGGATGCTGCTGTCCTCCCTGCTCACCCCCAACAAGCCCGACCCCTACGCACACTGCACCCCCGCGTGGCTGCTCGACAGCCTCGGCCGGACCAAGGCGCGGACCGCGCCCGGGCGCGGCTTCCGCTACTCCAACCTCGGCGCCGGACTGCTCGGCCTCGCCCTCGCGCACCGGGCCGGCGTCGGCTACGGGGAGCTGGTCCGGCGGGAGGTCTGCGAGCCGCTCGGGCTCACCGACACCGTGCTCGCGCCCGACCCGGCGCAGACGGCCAGGCTCGCCCCCGGCCACACGGCGGGCGGGCGCCCGGTGCCGGGCTGGGACCTCGCCGGCCTCGCGGGGGCGGGCGCGCTCAAGTCCACCGCCGCCGACCTCGCCGTCCTCCTGCGGGCCCAGCTGGCGGCCGGCGGCGAGGGCACCGACGGCCGGGACGGCACCGACGGCGGCTCGCCGCTCGCCCCGGCGATCGCGCTGACCCGCGAGGTGCGGCACCGGGTCAACCCCTTCGCCTGGACGCACCTCGGCTGGCTGGGCCACCGCCTGCACGCCCGGCAGGGCGGCCACCTGCAGATCTGGCACAACGGCGGCACCGGCGGCTACCGCTCCTTCACGGCCTTCGACCCGGAGCGGCAGGTCGGGGTGATCGTGCTGGCCAACACCCGCCGCTCGGTCGACACCCCCGGCGTCCAGCTGCTGCGCACCCTGCAGACCACCCAGGCGTAGCCCGCCGACCACCCGGGGGTGACCGGCCGCGGCCGTGCGCCGAGCGCGGGTGGCGGGGCCCGTGGGAAGATGGCAGGGCTGGTGGCGACGATCTCCGGGCGGTTCCGGCCATGGTGACCGAGCATGGTGAACAGACGGCATGAGCGGCACGAGGCCGCCGGGCCCGGACGTCCCGACGGCCCGGAGGCCCTGCTGATGGTGCCGATCGCCACCGCCCTGATCGAGGCCGACGGCCGGATCCTGCACTGGAGCGGCGACGCCGAGGCGCTGCTCGGCTACTCCGCCGAGGAGGCGATCGGCGCGCGGGCCGCGCAGCTGCTGGTCGCCGACGAGCGGCGGCCGGAGGTGCTGGGGCTGTTCCAGGAGATCCTGGACGGCCGCGTCTGGTCCGGTGTCTTCCCGGTCCGGCACCGCGACGGGCACCACGTCAACCTGGAGTTCCGCACCCATCCGATCGCCGGGCCGGGTGGCCGCCCGCTGGTACTGGCGGTGGCCTCGGACGTGACCACGCTGCGCCGGATCCAGTCCGACCTGGCCGTGCTGGACGGCTTCTTCACCCAGGCCCCGGTCGGCATGAGCGTGTACGACACCGGCCTCGCCTTCGTCCGGCTCAACGAGGCGCTGGCGAGGATCAACGGGCTGTCGGTGGAGCAGCACCTCGGCCGCCGGCTGACCGAGCTGCTGCCCGGCATCAACGGCGCGGAGAGCGAGGAGGTGATGCGCCGGGTGCTGGAGACCGGCGAACCGGTGGTGGACGCCCGTTCGTACGGCCGCACCCCGGGCGACCCGATGCACGACCACGCCTGGTCGGCCTCCTACTTCCGGCTGGAGGACAAGGGCGGACGCGTCCTCGGGGTGAGCTCGACGGTCGTCGACGTCACCGAGCGCTTCCAGGCCGAGACCAGGGCCGCCCGGGCGCAGCGGCGGCTGACCCTGCTGGTCGAGGCCACCGCCTCGATCGGCACCACGCTGGACCTGCGGCAGACCGCCCGGGAGCTGGCCGACGCGATGGTGCCCGAGGTGGCCGACATCAGCGGCGTCTTCGCCCTGGAGGCGCTGGCCGCCGGCCGGGACGTCGAGCCGCTGGACCCCACCGCCCCGCTGCAGGTGCGCCGGCTGGCGCTGGCCACCGCCGACCCGCTCTACCCGGCGGAGGCGCTGCCGGTGGACGCGGTCTACGAGGTGGCGCCGGACTCCCCGTACGCGCGGGCGCTGGTCTCCGGGCGGACGGTGGTCGTGCCGTCCTGGGAGTTGCCGCCGCTGAGCGAGGCGATCACCGAGAGCGGCCGGC
Organism: Kitasatospora sp. NPDC004723; assembly: GCF_040609255.1. Lineage (NCBI taxonomy): Bacteria > Bacillati > Actinomycetota > Actinomycetes > Kitasatosporales > Streptomycetaceae > Kitasatospora > Kitasatospora sp. NPDC004723. The sequence continues at coordinate 166,618 of NZ_JBEXJT010000014.1, forward strand.
AGGCGTACCTCGGCGACCGGCCGCGCTCGGTGCGGATCACCCCGCTGGTGGCGCGCGGCACCACGCTCGGCATGATCGTCTTCTCCCGGCGCGGCGCGCGGGAGTCCTTCGCCGAGGCGGACATCACGCTCGGTGACGAACTGGCCTCCCGGGCCGCGGTGGCCATCGACAACGCCCGGCTGTACCTGCGCCAGCACCAGACGGTGCTCGACCGGCAGCAGGCGCTGCGCGAGGCGAAGGCCGCGCAGGAGCGCCTGGCGGTGGTGAACACGGCCTCCGCCCGGATCGGCACCACGCTCGACCTCGCCCAGACCGCCCAGGAGCTGGCCGAGGTGGCGACGCCCCGGCTGGCCGACACGGTGGTCGTCGAGGTGCTGGACGACCTGGTGCGCGGCGAGCCCGAGGCCCGGACGTCCGAGGACGGTTCTGCGCTGCTGCGGCGGATGGCCTTCCACGCGGCGCCGCACTCGACCCTGCGCCCGATCGACCGGACCGGCGGGGTGCACCGCTTCGTCGCCACCACCCCCTACGCCTGGGCGCTCGCGCACCGCGCCCCGGTGCTGGTACCGCGGATGGACGAGGCCGGGCTGGCCTGGTTCCGGGACGACCCGGTGCGCGCGGCGGCGGTGCACGAGCAGAACGTCCGGTCGTTGATGGTGGTGCCGCTGATCGCGCGCGGCTCGCCGGTCGGCCTGGCCGCCTTCTACCGGACCGTGGTGGACCGCCCCTACGAGGAGGACGACCTGACACTGGCCGGGGAGCTGGCGGTGCGGGCGGCCGTGTCGATCGACAACGCGCTGCTGTTCACCCGGGAACGGGACGCGGCCGCCGCCCGGCAGCAGGCGCTCGACGAGGCGCGGTCCGCGCAGCAGCGGCTGTCGCTGCTCAACGAGGCGTCGGGAAGGATCGGCACCACCCTCGACCTGTACCGCACCGCCCGGGAGCTGGTCGACGTGGTGATCCCGCGCTTCGCCGACTTCGTCACCGTCGACCTGCGCGAGGCGGTGCTCGACGGCGAGGACCCGGCGCCCGTGCCGGCCGACGGCTCGGTGCTGATGCGGGCGGTGGCGGTCGGCGAGCTGGACGAGCACGGTGCCATGGCGGACGCCGCCGACGCGATCGGGGAGACCTCGCAGTCGGCGCAGATGTACGCGCAGAGCCTGCGCACCGGCCGGTCGATCCTGGTCCCGGAGGTGGACGCGGCGGCGCTGCGCGGGATCGTGGCCTCGCCGGACCGGGTGCAGCCGAGCCTGGAGGCCGGGGTGCACTCGTACCTGATGGTGCCGCTGCTGGCGCGCGGACTGGTGCTCGGCGGCGCGGAGTTCGTCCGCAGCCGCAATCCGCTGCCGTTCGGCCCGGCGGACCGCGCGCTGGCCGAGGAGCTGGTCGCCCGCACCGCGCTGGCCATCGACAACGGCCGGCTCTACCGGCGCGAGCGGGAGACCGCGCTCACCCTGCAGCGCAGCCTGCTGCCGCAGGAGATCCACCGCACGCTGGGGCTCGATCTCGCCTACCGGTACCTGCCGAGCAGTGTGGTCAGCGAGGTCGGCGGCGACTGGTTCGACGTGGTGCCGCTCTCCGCCGGCCGGGTCGCGCTGGTGGTCGGCGACGTGATGGGCCACGGCATCCGGGCCGCCGCAACGATGGGCCAACTGCGCACCGTGGCACGGACGCTGATCACCCTGGAGATCGCCCCCGACCGGGTGCTGCAGCGCCTGGACGAGGCCACCACGGCGCTCGGCGAGGGCCAGTTCGCCACCTGCATCTGCGTGGTGTACGACCCCGTCGGCCGGCACTGCACCGCCGCCTGCGCGGGCCACCTGCCCCCGGTGGTGTCCGACACCGAGGGCAACGCCCACCTGGTCGAGCTGCCGCCCGGCGCGCCGCTCGGGGTCGGCGGAGTCCCGTTCGAGAGCGTCGAGTTCACCCTCCCCGAGGAGGGCATCCTGACCGTCTACACCGACGGCCTGGTCGAGCGGCGCGGCCGTGACCTCGACGAGGGGCTGCGGCTGCTCTGCCGCACCGTCGCCGACCGCCGCCCCTCGCTGGAGCAGACCTGCGACGCGGTGCTCACCGAACTCACCGGCCGCACCAGCGAGGACGACATCGCCGTCATCATGGCGCAGGCCCGGCCGGCCGGTTCGGACCGGATCGCCACCCTGGCGCTCGGCGGCGACCACGCGATGGTCGCCCACTCGCGCCGCTTCACCCGGGAGACGCTCACCGACTGGGGGCTGTCCGCGCTCGCCGACTGCGCCGAGCTGCTCACCAGCGAACTGATCACCAACGCCCTGGTGCACGCCGGATCGCCCACCCAGCTACGGCTGTTCTGCAACCGCACGCTCACCGTCGAGGTGGCCGACCGGGACATCACCACCCCGCGGATCGGGCGCGCCCACGAGGAGGACGAGGGCGGACGCGGCATCCACCTGGTGAACGAGCTCGCCCACCGCTGGGGCAGCCGGCGCACACCGGAGGGGAAGGTGGTCTGGTTCGAGCTGGAGCTGCCGCCGGGGCGGTAGCCGGCGGGTTACGCGTCCCCGCTGATCGGCAGGTGTTGCTCCCACGGGCCATCCGCCCAGGCCGCCAGCGTCCGGCGGCTCTCGAAGCGGCGCGGACGGCCGGTCAGCGGGTCGGTGAACTCCATCACCGCGGAGAGCAGTTGCAGCGGACGGCGGAAGTCGTCCGGGGCCGGCTCCGGCAGCACCACCGGGTACACCGGGTCGCCCAGGATCGGCAGGCCCAGCCCGCTCATGTGCAGCCGGAGCTGGTGGGTGCGGCCCGTCGACGGCCGCAGCAGGTAGCGGCCCAGCCCGTCGCGCTGCTCCAGCAGCTCGATCCGGCTCTCGCTGTTCGGCGCCTCGTCGAGTTCGCGCGCGGCGATCTCCCCGCGCTCCTTCACGATGTGGCTGCGCACCGTGCGCGGCAGCTCCACCGCCGGGTCGTACGCCGCCACCGCCCGGTACTCCTTGCGGACCAGCCGGTCGCGGAACAGCGTCTGGTAGGCGCCCCGGTCCTGCGGCCGGACCACGAACATCGCCAGCCCCGCCGTCAGCCGGTCCAGCCGGTGCGCCGGGCTCAGCGCGGGCAGCTCCAGCGCGTGCCGCAGCCGGGAGAGCGCCGTCTCCACGACGTGCCGTCCGCGCGGGGTGGTGGCCAGGAAGTGCGGCTTGTCGACGACCACCAGGTGCTCGTCCCGGTGCAGCACCTCCAGCTCGAACGGGACCGGTACCTCCGGCGGCAGCTCCCGGTAGAACCACAGGTGCGTCCCCGGCCGGAACGGCTCGGCCGCGTGGACGGCCCGCCCGTCCTCCCCGACCACCCCGCCGGCCCGCAGCAGCGCGTCCACCCGCTCGGCCGCCACCGCGGGCAGCCGCTCCGCCAGGTACGCCCCCACCGTCGCCCACGGCCCGCCCGTCACGGGCAGCCGCAGATGCACCGGATCCACCCCGAACCGCTGGGGAAGCGGCGAGGCCGGCGCCGTACTCCTGCGTCTCATCTCGCCCGCCACCCTACGTCCTCCGCACACCGCCCTGTCGGCGGCGTCCGGCAGACTGCGGGCCATGGCACCCGTGGATCACGACGTCCCCGCCCTGTCCGCCCGCATCACGGCCTGGCTCCCCGCGCACACGGCGTAGGGGTCCACCTTCGGACCCCCGTCGTCCGCCCGGAGGACGGGTCGGACGCCCCCCGCGGACCGCGAACCGGACCGCGAACCGGACTGGGAACCGGCCGGGGCCTGACCGTCCCGGCGGGTGCCGGGATGCCGGTGGGGTGGGGGGCGGTGGAGAGTGGACGAAGGGGTTCCGGAGCGGGCGAACGGGCAGGAGGCGAGGGCGTGGCCGTGGGCGCCGGCGGGTCCGAGGACGGCGAGATGCCGCTGCCGCCGCTGCCCCGGCGGACCAGACGGCTGCTGCTCGGCGCCTTCCTGCTGCTCGTCGGGGCCGTGCTGGCGGACCTGCTCACCGGGCCGGGCACCACCCTCTCCCCCGTCCTCGCGGTGGCGCCCGTCCTGGTCGGCGCCACCACCCGGCGGGCCCGGGTGCCGCTCGCCACCGGGGTCGCCGCCATCCTCGTGGCCGGGCTGCTGGAGGAGGAGAACAGCCACCTGCCCGACACCGTCCACCTCGCCTCGCTGATCACCATCACCGCCGCGACCCTCGCCAGCGCCGCCAACGTCGTGCTGATCGCCTCCCGCGAACGCGAGCTGTTCCACGTCCGGACCGTCGCCGAGGCCGCCCAGCGGGCCCTGCTGCGCCCGCCGCCCGAGCGGGTCGGCCCGCTGCGGATCGCCGTCCGGTACGTCGCGGCCGCCGCCGAGGCGCGGATCGGCGGCGACCTGTACGAGGTGGCGGACACCCCGTACGGGATCCGGGTCCTGCTCGGGGACGTCCAGGGCCACGGCCTGCCCGCCGTCGAGACGGCGGCGGACGTGCTCGGCGCCTTCCGCACCGCGGCCCGCACCGAGCCGGACCTCGCCCGGCTCGCCGAACGGCTCGACGCCGTGGTGAGCGACCGCCCGACCGACGGGCGGTTCGTGACCGCGCTGCTGCTCGCCGTGGACCGGGACGGCGCGGCCCGGCTGGTGAACTGCGGCCACCCGCACCCCCTGCTGCGCCGCGCCGGCCGGATCACCGAACTCGCCCCGGCCCGGCACGCCCCGCCGCTCGGCCTGCTCGGCCTGGCCGGCGACGGCGGTTACCACGCCGACCCCGTCCACCCGCACCCCGGCGACCTGCTGCTGCTGTACACCGACGGGGTCTCCGAGGCCCGCAACGCGGTGGACGTCTTCTACCCCCTCCCGGCCCGCCTCCCCGGCCTGCCCGCCGCCACCCCGGACGACCTGCTGGACGCCCTGCTCGCCGACGTCGCCTCCTGGGTCTCCCCCGCCGGCCTCGCCGACGACGCCGCCGTCCTGGCGATCCGCTGGGAGCCCTGAGCGGCGGCACCCGCCCTGGGCACCGGCAGCCCGACCCCGACGGGCCGGTCCGACCACCCGGGATCCACCGACCCGGCGTGCCACGATGATGCGATCAGTGCACGATCGACGCCGGAGGGTGACGCATGGTCAGGGTGTCCACGAGGACCACGGCGGCGGCGCACGGGATCGACGCGGTGGTCCGCCGGTTGCGGGCGATCGGGGCCGGGCTGCCGCCCTCCGACGGGGTGGCGGTGTTCAACCGGATGTACCTCACCGTCACGCGGACCGTGCGCTCCCGGCTGGGTTGCTTCGCCGACCCGTCCGCGATGGCCGTGCTCGACACGGTGTTCGCCGGGCGCTACCTGCTGGCCGTGGACGCGGTCGCGGCGCGACGGCGGCCACCGGCCTGCTGGCGGCCGCTGTTCGAGCTGCGCGCGCACCCGGGCGTGCACCCGGTGCAGTTCGCGCTGGCCGGGATGACCGCCCACATCCAGCACGACCTGCCGCTCGCCGTCGTCGCCACCTGCCGGCGGCTCGACCGGGAGCCGGAGCACCTCGCGGAGGACTACCACCGGATCAACGACCTGCTGGCGGAGGTGGAGACGACCGTGCGGGAGCAGCTGATGCCGGGCCCGGACGTCCTGGAGCGGTTCGAACCGCTGACCCACCGCTTCGGGGCGTGGTCGGTCGACACCGCCCGGGAGGCCGCCTGGGGGTCGGTGCAGGTGCTCTGGGAGCTGCGCGAGCGCCCCGCGGCGGCCGCGGCGTTCGGCACGGCGCTGGACGGCGCGGTCGGGCTGCTCGGCCGCGCCCTGCTGCTCCCGCTCGGCCTGCGGCCCGACGCACCGGCGGGGGGGCCCGGCCCCCCCAACGCGGACGGCGCCGCCCCCCGGCCCCCGGGCACGGCCGCGGGGGGGGGGGCCCCCCCGGGAGGGGTCGGGGTGTCCGC
>NZ_JBEXJT010000015.1:0-149557 GCF_040609255.1 Kitasatospora sp. NPDC004723
CATGGCGGTGATCTTCGCGGACGCCACGCCCGCGAAGATCACCGCCAACGCATCACGGCACGCAGTTGATCAATTACCCAACACTTTCTCAGGCGGCGGGCGCCGGGGCCGGGGCGGTGGTGGTGACGGGCCCGGGGGCCGGGGCCGTGGCGGGGCTCGTAGCCGTGGCGGGGGCCGGGTCCGGGTGCGGGGCCGGGGCGCCGTGGGCGTCGGCGTCCAGCAGCGTCCGCTCGTCGAACGGCACCGTGCCCGCCAGCACCTGCCGGGCCCGCTCGCGGTCGAACTCGCCGGTCCACTGGCCGATCAGCACGGTGGCGACGGCGTTGCCCGCGAAGTTGGTCATCGCCCGGGCCTCGGACATGAACCGGTCGATGCCGACGATCAGGCCGACCCCGTCCACCAGCGCGGGCTTGTGCGACTGCAGCCCGCCCGCCAGGGTGGCGAGTCCGGCGCCGGTGACGCCGGCGGCGCCCTTGCTGGCGATCACCATGAAGACCAGCAGCGACAGCTGCTCGCCCACCGACATCGGCTTGTCCATGGCCTCCGAGATGAAGATCGAGGCCATCGTGAGGTAGATCGCGGTCCCGTCCAGGTTGAAGCTGTAGCCGGTCGGGACGGTGATGCCGACCACCGGGCGGCTGACGCCCAGGTGCTCCATCTTGGCGATCAGCCGGGGCAGCGCGCTCTCCGAGGAGGAGGTGGAGAGGATCAGCAGGAACTCGCGGCCCAGGTAGCGCAGCAGGGCGAAGACGTTGACGCCGGCGACCAGGCGCAGCAGCGTGCCGAGCACCACGACCACGAACAGCGCGCAGGTCAGGTAGAAGCCGATCATGATGACGGCGAGACTCCTCAGCGCGGCCGTACCGGTGGCGCCGACCACCGCCGCCATCGCCCCGAACGCGCCGACCGGGGCCACCCACATGATCATCGCCATCACCCGGAAGACCAGCCGCTGCACGTGCTCGACGCCGCGCAGCACGGGCGCGCCGGCCGGGCCCATCGCCTGCAGGGCGAAGCCGACCAGCAGTGCGACCAGCAGGGTCTGCAGCACCTTGCCCTCGGTCAGGGCGGAGAGCAGGGAGGTCGGGATCATCCCGAGCAGGAAGTCGGTGGTCGACTGCGCGCCGCCGGCGGCGGCCTGGGCATGGCCGGACTTGGCGAGCGCGGCGGTCAGGTGGAGGCCGCCACCGGGCTCCAGCAGGTTGCCGACCAGCAGCCCGATGCCGAGGGCGACGGTCGACATGGCGAGGAAGTAGCCGAGGGCCAGGCCGCCGACCCGGCCGACCTTGGCGGCCTTGCTCACCGAGCCGATGCCGAGCACGATGGTGCAGAAGATGACCGGGCTGATCATCATCTTGATGAGGTTGACGAAGCCCGTGCCGACCGGCTTCAGCTCCACCGCGAAGCCCGGCGCGGCCAGGCCCACCACGACGCCCGCGACGACCGCCGCGATCACGGCGAGGTAGAGGTAGTGGGTGCGGTCCTTCGTCGCGGTGCCCGCGCGTGCGGCTCCTGCGGTGATCGACATCTGCGGCTCCTTCGCCACTGCTGTTGCGCGGTCGCGCGTGCGCCGGTGTGTCCGTGGAGGCGCTCTCGTAGGGGGTGAGCCCTGGGGGCGAGCTCGTGAGGGCGAGCTCGTGAGGACGCGCGACCGTGCGGTCCTGGCGGCCCCGGGGGGAGGGCCGCTCCGACTATGCGGGCAGGCGTGACGCGGGTCACGCTTGCGTTCATAGAGTTCACGAGGCCGCCGCTCACGCCCCGGCCCGGACGGGACGACCGGGCCCGTGGTGCACACTGACAGGCATGTCCGCGCGTACCCTCACCCCGCCGCGCCGGCCGGTGCGCAGCCTGGCCGGACAGCTCTTCGTCGTCCAAGTGGTCATCGTCGCCGCCGTGGTGGCCGGCGGGGCGGTGCTCGCGTACCTGTTCACCGCCGACCGCACCGAGGACGCCGCCCGCCGCCAGGTCACCGCCGTCGCCCGCGCCGTCGCCGACTCCCCGGCCGTTCTCGCCGCCGTCACCGCGCCCGACCCCACGGCCGTGCTCCAGCCCTACGCCGAGCGGGTGCGGGCCGACACCGGGGTCTCGTTCGTCACCGTGATGGACACCGAGGGCGTCCGCTGGACCCACCCGCTGCCCGAGCAGATCGGCCATACCTTCCTCGGCCACATCGACTGGGCGCTCGCCGGCCGGACCCGCAGCGAGACGTACACCGGCACGCTCGGCCCCTCGGTGCGGGTGGTCACCCCGGTGCTGGACGAGCGGCACCGGGTGGTCGCCCTGGTCAGCGCGGGCATCACGGTGCAGTCCATCTCCGTCCAGCTGCGCGGGCCGCTGCTCGCCCTGGTCGGCGTCGCGGCGGGCGCGCTGGTGCTCGGCGGCATCGGCACTTACCTCGCCAACTCCCGGCTGCGGCGCCACACCCACGGCATGGGCCCGGACGAGCTCAGCCACCTCTACGAGTACCACCAGGCCACCCTGCACGCCGTCCGGGAGGGGCTGGTGCTGCTCGACAGCGACCGCCGGGTGGTGCTCTGCAACGACGCCGCGCGTGAACTCCTCGGCCTGGCCGGCCCGGTGGAAGGCCGGCCGGTCGCGGAGCTGGGCCTGCCGACGGCACTGGTGACGGCCGTCTCGGGGGCCGATCCGGTCCGCGACGAGGTGCACCTGACCGCCGAGCGGGTGGTGGTGCTCAACACCTCCACCATCGGCACCGGACTCGGCCGCGTCCTCACCCTTCGCGACCACACCGAACTCCAGTCGCTGAGCGGCGAACTGGACTCGGTGCGCGGCTTCACCGAGGCGCTCGGCGCGCAGGCGCACGAGGCCGCCAACCGGCTGCACGCGGTCGTCTCGCTGATCGAACTCGGCCGCCACCGCGAGGCGGTGGAGTTCGCCACCGCCGAACTCGCCCTGGCCCAGCGGCTGACCGACCGGGTGGTGGCCGCCGTCGGCGAACCCGTGCTGGCCGCCCTGCTGCTCGGCAAGGCCGCCCAGGCCGCCGAGCGGGGCGTGGAGTTGGTGCTCACCCCGGACAGCTCCATCGACGACGGGGTGCTGCCGCCTCACCTGAGCGCGCGCGACCTCATCACCGTCCTCGGCAACCTGGTCGACAACGCCGTGGACGCCGCCATCGCCGGCGCGGCCGAGAGCCCTGACCCGCCGGAGGTCACCGTCACCGCCCGGATCGACGGCGAGCACCTGCTGCTGCGGGTCGCGGACACCGGCACCGGCATCGCCCCGGGCGCGGTGGAGGACGTGTTCCGGCGCGGCTGGAGCACCAAGCGGGACGGAGCCGGAGACGGGCACGGGCACGGACACGGACACGGGACCGGCGGGGGCCACGGGCGCGGCATCGGGCTCGCGCTCGTCGCGCAGACCGCCCGGCGCAACGGCGGCACCGTCGAGGTCGGCCGGGAGCGCGGCGCCGTCCTCACCGTCCGGCTGCCGCTGGACCGGCCGACGCGCGCGGACGCGGGGGAGCACGGGCGCGGGCACCTGGCGGTGGCCCCGTGAGCGGCGCGCCGCCGTCGCCGGGGCGGCCCGAGATCTCCGTCCTGGTCGTGGAGGACGACCCGGTGGCCGCCGCGGCCCACGCCCTCTACGTCCGGCGCGAACCCGGCTTCCGGACCGCCGGCACCGTGCACGGCTGCGCACAGGCGCTGCGCTTCCTGGAGCGCGAGCGCGCCGCCGGCCGGCCCGTCGACCTGCTGCTGCTCGACCTCCACCTGCCAGACGGGCACGGCCTGCAGCTCTGCGGCACGCTGCGCGCCGCCGGGCACACCACCGACGTCATCGCCGTCACCTCCGCCCGCGACCTCGCCATGGTCCGCCAGGCGGTCTCCGCGGGCGTCGTCCAGTACCTGCTGAAGCCCTTCGCCGCCGCCGCACTGCACGACCGCCTGGAGCGCTACGCCCGTTACCGGGACACCCTCGGCCGGACCGGTCCGGCCACCGGGCAGGACGAGGTCGACCAGGCGCTCGCGCTGCTCCGCGCACCCGAACGCACGGCCCTGCCCAAGGGGTTGAGCGCGCCGACGCTGGACACCGTGGCCGGTGTGCTGCGCGCGGCCCGCACCGGCCTGTCCGCCGCGGCCGCGGGAACGGCGGCCGGCGTCTCGCGGATCACCGCCCGCCGCTACCTGGAGCACCTGGTGGACACCGGGCTCGCCGCCCGCGAACCCCGGTACGGCACCGTCGGCCGCCCGGAGTTGTGCTACCGCTGGACGGGCGGTGACGGCGAGGGTGGCGACGGCGGCGGGCGCGGCGGGCGCGGTGGGCCGACCGACGGCTGAACGGGTGAACTGCCCTGCTGTCAGGGCCTGTTCGGGTGAGGTGTTCTGAGTACCCGTACTCAGGCGGCGCGCCCGGGTGCGGTGTCACCCTGCCGGTGGGGCGGCCACCGGGCCGGCCGACGGACACGGGAAGCGGGGACGACGCGGATGAAGTGGCCGAGGGCGTTGTGCGGGGCCGTGATCGCGGTGACGTTGGGGTTGGGGCCGGTCGGGACGGCGGGCGCGGCGCCCCGGATCGAACCGGCCCCCGGCATGTCCACCGCCTCGGCGAGCGCGGCGGACGACGCCGCGACCCTGGCGTACTGGACGCCGGAGCGGATGGCGGCCGTGCTGGCCGCGGACCAGGGGGCCGACGGGGCCGCTGCGGACGAGGGGGCCGCCGCGGACGAGGGGGCCGAGGGCGCGAGCGGGTCGGGGGAAGGGAAGCGGGGCGTCGCCGTCGAGGCGGCTGCCCGCTTCGCGGCCGACCGGTCGGTGAGCAGGGCGTCGGTGGACCGGACGGTGGGGCGCGTCTTCTACGTCAACCCCGCCACCCAGCTGCCCGGGGTCTGCTCGGCCAGTGCCGTGAACAGCCCCTCGCGCATGATGGTGATCACCTCGGCGCACTGCGCCGCGGTGGGCGGCAGCCGGATGAACGGTGAGAAGCCGCAGTGGTTCAATGCCAACTGGGTCTACGTGCCGGGGTACAACGGCTCCGACGCCGCCGCCTACGGGAGGTTCACCTGGAAGAACGGCCGGGTGTTCAACAACTGGCTGGACAACGAGCGGGCCGCCGAGTGGGACGTCGCGATGATCACCGTCAACCCCAACGCCGACGGGAAGCGGATCGTCGACGCCACCGGCGCGAACGGCCTGATCGTGAACCAGCGTGACGAGGTGACCGTCACCGCCGTCGGCTACCCGGTCAACCTCGACCAGGGCGAGTACCAGGTCTCGTGCACCGGCACCCTGGAGCGGCTGATCCTCTACCCCAGCCTGCTGGAGCTGCCCTGCCGACTGCTGGGCCACGGGGCGAGCGGCGGGCCCTGGCTGTGGACGGACCCGCAGACGGGGATCACCAAGATCAACGGTGTCACCCGGTCGCACGACGGCATCGAGATCGACACCCCGTACTTCGACGAGGGTGTCTGGAGCATGTACCTCGAACAGGGCTCGGTGACCTGACCTGACCTGACCTGACGTGACGTGACGTGACGTGACGTGACCTGGCCTGGCCTGGCCTGGCCTGACCTGACGTGACCCCGGCCGAGGCGCCCGGCCGGCCGGGAATTCCCATGATCGTCGCGGCGGTTGACCCGGTGACACCGCAACCGCCGTATGAGAAGGGCTCTCCGTGCGCGCCATCCGGATCGACCGCTTCGGCACCCCCGACGTCCTGCGCGTCGTCGACGCCCCCGAGCCCTCGGCGGCCGGCGGGGAGGTGCTGATCCGGGCCACCGCGACCAGCATCAACCCCGTCGACGACAAGACCCGGGAGGGCGCCATCGGTCCGGGGACGCCGCCGCTGCCGATGACGCTCGGCTGGGACCTCGCCGGCACCGTGGTCGACGGCGGCCGCAGCGGGCTGCGCGCCGGGGAGCCCGTCGTGGCGATGTCGCACCAGCTCGGCTCCGGGCGCGGGACGTGGGCCGAGCTGGTCGCGCTGCCCGTCGCGGCGGTGGCCCGCGCGCCCAGGACGGTCGAGCCGGCCGCGGCGGCGACGCTGCCGCTGCCCGGGCTGACGGCCTGGCAGACCCTCGACTGGCTCGGCGTGCGGGCCGGTGAGCGGCTGCTGATCGCCGGCGCCGCCGGGGCCGTCGGCGGGCTGGCCCTGCAGATCGCCCGGGCACGCGGCGTCGAGGTCGACGCCCTGGTCTCCCGGGGCGAGCAGGCCGCCTTCGCCCGCGAGCACGGCGCCGGCCTGGCCACCACCGACCCCGACGAGCTGCGCGAGGGCGGCTACGACGCCGTCTTCGACACCTACGGGGCGTTCGCGACGCGGGCGGTGGCCGACGGTGGCCGCTACGCGTCGATCGCCACCCAGGCCGGCCCCGTCCCCGACCTCTCGGCCCGGGGCGTGCGCACCACGGTCCACCAGGTGCGCGAGGACGGCGCGGCGCTCGCCGAGCTGGTCGCGCTGGTCGACCGCGGCGCGCTGCGCCCCCGGGTGCACGCCGTGTTCGGCCTCGGCGAGGTCCGGGAGGCGCACGAGCGGTTCCGGCGGGGCGGGCTGGGCGGCAAGCTCGCCCTGGTGTTCTGAGCGGCCGGGGTCAGCGGGTGACGAACTCGCTGAGCAGGGCCTGCACCTCGTAGATGTCCACGCCCTTGGTGAAGTTCTTGGAGATCGGCAGCGCGGCGCCCGACAGCCAGATCTTCAGTTCGGCGTCCAGGTCGAAGTTCCCGGAGGTCTCCACGGCGAAGTGGGAGATCGAGCGGTAGGGGATCGAGTGGTACTCGGTCTTCTTGCCGGTGATGCCCTGCTTGTCGACCAGGATCAGCCGGCGGTCGGTGAACAGGAAGGAGTCGCGCAGCAGTTGGTAGGCGGCCTGGAGCTGCTCGCCCTCGCCGAAGAGCTGGGCGAACTCCTTGTGGGCCTCGTCGTTGTCCACGCGGTGGGCGTTGCCGAAGAGCGCCATGCCGGCTCCTCTCGTCGGGCACCCGGTTCGGGTGCGGAGGGTTCCGAGTCTGGCATGCCGGTGATCACGGCCGGGTGGCGCTCCCGCTCGTGTCCCGGCCGGCCGCGCCCCCACCGTTCGTGTCCCGGCCGGCCGTCTCCCCGGCGGCCGCGTCCGGCGTCCGCTCGGCGAGGGCGAGGTAGCGGTCGTCGGCGTCGGTGTAGGAGGTCAGGCGCCAGCCGGCGGCGGTGAGCAGCGGGCGGAGGTTGGGCTCGGCCCGCAGGTCGTCCGGGGTGACGGCGCGGCCGTGGCGGGCGGCGAGGGCGGCGCGGCCGACGGGGTGGAACAGCGCGAGCCGGGCGCCGGGGCGGGCGACCCGGGCGAGTTCGCCGAGGGCGCGGGCCGGGTCGGGCAGGTGGGAGAGCAGGCCGGCGGCGAAGACCGCGTCCAGCGCGGCGTCGGGCAGGGGGAGCCGGGCGCAGTCGGCGACCAGCAGCTCGGCGGTGCCGGGGTGGCGGGCGGCGGCCTCGTGCAGCATCTCCGGGGTCACGTCGGCGCCGAGCACCCGGCCGGCCGGGCCGACCGCCGCGCGCAGCGGCGGCAGGGCGCGGCCGGTGCCGCAGCCCGCGTCCAGCACGGACTCGCCCGGGCGCAGGGCGAGTTCAGCGACGGCGGCGGCGTAGCGCGGGCCGTCGTCGGGGAACTTGGTGTCCCAGCCGGCGGCGCGGACGGCGAAGAACGCGCGGGTGCGGGCCAGTTCGGCGGCGTACGCGGCGGCCTCCTGGGCGGCGTCGGCGTCGGCGTCGGCGTCGGGGTCGGCGCTGGTGTCCGGGCCGGGCGGGGTGGACGGCGAGGGCGGGGTGGACGGCATGCGGTGAGGGTAGCGCGCGGTGGTGTCGCCCGGACCGTGACCTCCGGGCGGGTCGCTCGTTGGGGAAACGGGTCCGCTGTCACTCGCGCGGGTGGTTTCCGGAGGCCGGGGCGGATCCGGGCGAGGCGGAGAAGTAAGGTTAGCCTCACCTAAATTCTTGGGAGCCCACCTTGACGCTCGCCGCTGAGCCCGCCACCGGTCCGACCGTCCCCGTGCCAACCCCCGTACCAACACCTGTACCGACTCCTGTGCCAACCGCCGTGCCGACTCCCGCCCCGGCCGAGGCCGTACTGCGGCGCCAGCGCGTCCGGGAGTCCGCCGCCCGCACCTACGCGCGCTCCTTCCCGATCGTCCCGGTGCGCGCCAACGGCATGACCGTCGAGGGCGCCGACGGCCGCCGCTACCTCGACTGCCTCTCCGGCGCCGGCACCCTCGCCCTCGGCCACAACCACCCCGTCGTCCTGGAGGCGATCCGCCGCACCCTCGACAGCGGTGCCCCGCTCCACCTGCTCGACCTCGCCACCGCCGAGAAGGACGACTTCACCACCGCCCTGTTCGAGAGCCTGCCGCCCGCCTTCGCCGACGGCGCGCGCGTGCACTTCTGCGGCCCCGCCGGGACGGACGCCGTCGAGGCCGCGCTCAAACTGATGCAGACCGCCACCGGCCGCTCCGGCGCCCTCGCCTTCACCGGCGCCTACCACGGGATGACCGCCGGCGCCCTCGCGCTCACCGGCAACGTCGCCGTCAAGGAGCCGCTGCCCGGCGGCGGCGAGGTGGTCCGGCTGCCCTACCCCTACGGCTACCGCTGCCCGTTCGGTGTCGGCGGGGAGGCCGGCGCCGACCTGTCCGCCACCTACGTCGAGCGGCTGCTCGACGACCCCGCCGGCGGCGTCGTCCCGCCCGCCGCGATGATCCTGGAGGCCGTCCAGGGCGAGGGCGGCGTCGTCCCGGCGCCCGACGACTGGCTGCGCGCGATGCGCCGGATCACCGCCGAGCGCCGCATCCCGCTCGTCGTCGACGAAGTGCAGACCGGCGTGGGCCGCACAGGCGCGATGTGGGCGGTCGAGCACAGCGGGATCCTGCCGGACGCGATGGTGCTCTCCAAGGCGATCGGCGGCAGCCTGCCGCTCGCCGTCGTCGTCTACCGCGAGGAGTACGACGGCTGGCGGCCCGGCGCGCACACCGGCACCTTCCGCGGCAACACGCTCGCCATGGCGGCCGGCGCCGCCACCCTGCGCCACGTCGCCGCGAACGGCCTCGCCGAGCGGGCGGCGCTGGTCGGCGCGCGGATGACCGAACGGCTGCGGGCGCTGGCCCGGGAACTGCCGGTGATCGGAGACGTCCGCGGGCGCGGGCTGATGATCGGCGTGGAACTCGTCGACCCGGCGGCGGAACCGGACGCCTGCGGGGCCCGGCCGGCCGCCCCCGGGCTCGCCGTCCGGGTGCGCGAGGCGTGCCTCGCACGCGGACTGATCGTCGAACTCGGCGGGCGGCACGACGCCGTCCTGCGGCTGCTGCCCCCGCTCACCGTCACGGACGAGCAGGCGGCCGCGGTGCTGGACCGGCTCGCCGACGCCATCGCGGCGGCCGCGGCGGCCGGGCCGGCGGTGTCCGCGTGAGCGGGGGCGGGCCGGACGTCGACGGGCCGCTCGGCGGGGCCGGACCGCTGGACGCCCTGTCCGGCGGGGTCGGCGGGCCCGCCGCGCTCGGTCCGCTGCTCGCCACCGTCCTCGACGCGCTGGAGACCGGCGCCACCCGGCGCGGCGGCCCACTGCCCACCGGCCGCCCCGCCGACCTCGCCGCCCGGACCGCCGAGGTACTCGCCGCCGCGCACAGCCGCGACGCCCTCGCCCGCCTCACCGAACTCCTCGCCCACGGCGCCGCCGACCCGGCCGACCCCCACTGCGCCGCCCACCTGCACTGCCCGCCGCTCGCCGTCGCCGCCGCCGCCGACCTCGCCGTCAGCGCCCTCAACCCGTCCCAGGACTCCTGGGACCAGGCCCCCGCCGCGACCGCGCTGGAGACCGGGCTGATCGCCGAGCTCGCCGCCCTGGTCGGCTACGACCCGGAGCTCGCCGCCGGGGTGCTCACCTCCGGCGGCACCGAGTCCAACCTCATGGGCCTCATGCTCGCCCGCGACCAGAAACTCGACGGCATCGTCGAACTCGACGGCCTGCTCGGCCTGCCCGCCGGCACCCGGCCGCGGATCTTCGCCTCCCGGGCCGCGCACTTCTCCGTCCAGCGGGCGGCCGCCCTGCTCGGCCTCGGCGAACGGGCCGTCGTTCCCGTCGACGTCGACCGCGAGCTGCGGATGGACCCGGCCGCACTCGAACGCGCCCTGGCGGAGACCGGCTGGGCCGGCGCCACCCCGCTCGCCGTCGTCGCCACCGCCGGCACCACCGACACCGGCGCCGTCGACCCGCTGTCCGCCGTCGCCGACCTCGCCGCCCGCTACGGTGCCTGGCTGCACGTCGACGCCGCGTACGGCGGCGGCGCACTGCTCTCCGACCGGCTCGCCCCACTGCTGGCGGGCATCGAACGGGCCGACTCCGTCTCGCTGGACTGGCACAAGCTGGGCTGGCAGCCGGCCGCCGCCGGGGTCTTCCTGGTCCGCCGCGCCGAGACGTACGTCTCGCTCGCCCGCCGGGCCGCCTACCTCAACCCGGCCGACGACGAACGGGCCGGCTATCCGAGCCTGCTGGGCCTCTCGCTGCGCACCACCCGGCGCCCGGACGCCTTCAAGCTCGCCGTCACCCTGCGCACCCTCGGCCGCGCCGGACTCGGCCGGCTCGTCGACGCCTGCCACGACCTCGCCCTCGCCGCCGCCGACGCCGTCCGGGCGGAGCCGGAGCTGGAACTGCACACCGAACCGGTCCTCACCGCGCTGCTGTTCCGCTACCGGCCGACGCAGGCCGGTCCCGCGGGGCCTGCGGTGCGCGAACCGGCCGGCGTCGAACCGGCCGGCGTCGAACCGGCCGATGTCGACCCGGTGGTGCTCGACCGGGTCAACGCCGAACTGCGCCGTGCGCTGCTGCGCTCCGGCCGGGCCGTGGTCGGCCGCACCGAACTGCCCGGCGAGGGCCCGGGGCGGGTCCGGCTCAAGCTGACCCTGCTCAATCCGCACACCACCGCCGAGGAGGTCGCCGGGCTGCTCGCCGAGGTCGTCCGGGCGGGCCGGGAGGCGTGGAGCGCGGCACGGTAGCTCAGACGGCCCCGGTGGGGGCGGGGGTGGCGACCCGCAGGTGGTAGTTCACCCCGGTGGAGAAGTCGAGGGTGCCGGGCTCGCCCCGGATCGTCAGTTCGTGGTTCCCGGGTGCCGGCGGGTCCAGCCGCACCCACAGGCCGCAGGACCAGGTGTCGCCGGCGTCCTCCGCGGCCTCGCCGAAGGCGTTGCCGGGGGTGCCGAAGAACCCGATCGGGGTCGCGCCGATCGGCTCGGCGGTCAGCGGGGCGCCGTCCAGCGTGGCGGAGCCCCTGGCCGTGTCCATGAACTCCTGGCAGTCGGCGGACTCGCCGAACATCGTCACCACCGGGAACAGCACCGGGACGCCGACGGGCACGGCGCACGTCCGGTCGACGACCTCACCGCCGGTCGTGCCGGCCAGGTACCAGAGGTTCTCGCGCTGGCGCTCGGCGCACCACCGGCCGGTCGTGTCGAGCACCGGGCTGCGCTCCGCCTCGGTCGACACCGCCCAGC
Organism: Kitasatospora sp. NPDC004723; assembly: GCF_040609255.1. Taxonomy (NCBI): domain Bacteria; kingdom Bacillati; phylum Actinomycetota; class Actinomycetes; order Kitasatosporales; family Streptomycetaceae; genus Kitasatospora; species Kitasatospora sp. NPDC004723. Next base: position 11,458 of record NZ_JBEXJT010000015.1, read on the forward strand.
CCCACCAGCCGTTCTGCACCTCCGCCGCGGTCAGCGAGTGCACCGCCACCGGCGGCTTCGGCGACTCCGACGGCTCCTCGGCCGGCGGATGCGCGGAGGAGGCCGAGGAATCGTGACCGGGTGCGGAGGTGCAGGCAGGGGGTCAGGAGGAGGGCGCCGAGGACCGGCGCGACCGGTCGCCGTGACGTCATGATCGCGAAGTGCAGGAGCCCGGCCACGGCCGCTTGCTGCCGGGTGCCTACGGTGCGAGCAGCAGCGCGCGGCAGCGCTCCCAGGTGGCCGGGTCGGCGGCGACCAGCAGGCCGTCCTCGCCGCCGGGGGGCTCGGGGGCGTACGGGGTGCCGTCGAACCGGGCGGCACGGCCGCCGGCCTCAGTGAGGAGGAGGGAGCCGGGCGCGTGGTCCCACGGGAGGGTGCGCCAGTAGAGGAGGAAGTCCATGGCGCCCTCGACGACGTCCGGGTACTCGACGCCGGCGGCGTGGCGGCCCGGGCCCAGCTCGCCGAAGGCGGCGCTGTTGGCCTCGATCAGGCGGCGGCGCGCGGGATCGAGGAAGCGGCTCTTCACCGAGCCGCGCCACTTGGCCGGGTCGGCGGCGGCGGGCGTGCGGGTCAGGCGGTGGCCGTCGCGCCAGGCGCCGGCGCCGAGCTCGGCGGTGTAGGTGGTGGCGGTGACGGGGTGCCGGATCCAGGAGGCGACCGTCCGGCCGTCGCGCACCAGGGAGACCATGACGGCGTACTCGGGCCGGCCGGCGACGAAGTTGGCGGTGCCGTCGACGGGGTCGACGAGCCAGACGGCGGGCTCCGCGTGCAGCGCCCGGCCGAGGGCCGGGTCGGCCGCGACGGCCTCCTCACCCACCACCGGGACGGGCAGCAGCTCGCGCAGCCGTCGGGCGATGATCACCTCGGCCTCCCGGTCGGCGACGGTGACCACCTCGCCGGGGGCCTTCTCCATCACCTCGCCCGCCGCCAGCGCCCGGAACCGGGGCTCCACCGCCTCGGCCGAGGCCTCGGCGATGATCTCCGCCACCTTTTCCATCAGCACGCGCGCGCTCCCTTCGCCGGCTACCACTTTCGCACGTCAGTGCGGGGTCGGCGTGCGGCGGGGCGGGGAGGTTGTCGGCGGACGGGTGCTGACAAATGACAGCTGACAGATATCAGCTGACAGATTTCAATATCTGTCAGCTGTCAATTGTCACCTTCTCCCCGGCGCCGCCGACTTCCGGGCGCTGAGCCGTCGAGCCCGCCCGGGCCTGCGTCGCCTGCCCGCGCACCGGTGACGAGGAGCGGCTGCGCCGGCTCTGGCGCCGCGTCCGGCGCGCACGCGGGTAGGCTCGGCGCCCGTGATCGACTCCACCACCCACATCCGGGTCGCGCGCCCCTCCCGGGACCTCGCCGCGGCCGAGCGCTTCTACGTCGACGGCCTCGGCCTGGCCGTCCTGTGGCGCAGCACCGAACGCGTCTCCGGCGAGCACGACCTCCTGATGGTCGGCCCGTCCGGCGGTGGCTGGCACTTCGAGCTCACCCGCGACCCCGAGCGCCCGGTCGAGCCGACGCCCACCGTCGACGACCTCTTCGTCGTCTACCTCGGCGCCCCCGTCGACGACGCGCTGGTGCGGCGCCTGGAGGAGGCGGGCGGCAGCCGGGTCCCCGCCCACAACCCGTACTGGGACGAGTATGGAGTCACCGTGGCCGACCCGGACGGCTACCGCCTGGTGCTCTGCACCCGTAGTTGGAGCTCCTGACCGCGCGCAGGGTCCCGGAGCGGCGCGCCGGCCGCGCCGTACGCGTGGTGCACGCCGTTCGCGCTGCTCAAGGACCCTGGTGCGTCGGAGCCCGGCTCTGACGCTCGCTCAGAGCAGCACGTCTGCCAGCCGCTTGAGGTCGTCGCGGACCGACTCGCGCTCTTCCTCGGTCAGTTCGGTCGCGACCCGCTCGGCCCGCCGGGTGAACGCCTCGGCGCTGGCGCCGTCCGCGAGGCGGTGCGCCAGATCGGCGCGCAGGGCCAGGATGCGGAACAGCAGCACCGGCGCGGGCGGCCCGTCCGGCAGGGCCAGCGCGCGGTCCAGCACCCGGGCGGCCGCGGCCGGGTCCTCCTTCGAGTCGGCGAACAGCGCCGCGTGGTGCAGCGCCTTCGCGAACGGCTCCTCGGGGGACGGCCGGTGGCGCTGGTCGACGCGGATCGGCTGGCCGATCCGCAGGCAGTTGCCGCCGGGGTCGGTCACCAGGAACTGCCGTACGCCGTGCGAGGTGTCGCCGACCGGGCCGATCCGGGGCAGGCCGCGGGTCGGCACCCGCCCGTAGGCGGAGCGCAGGCCCTCCTGGAACGCGGCGTGCAGCGCGTCCACGTCGTCCGTGCGGACCAGGCAGGTGCTGTACGAGGCGCCCGGGTCGTACTGCTTCATGCCGAAGAAGTGGAGTTGGATGCCGCCGCGCTGGACCACGGCGTACGGGTTGGGGCTCGCCTGATGGAGGGTCACCTCGAAGCCGAGCGCGGTGTAGAACTCGAGCACTGGCGGGAGGGCCTGACAGGGGAGGATCGGAACCGTCGATTCGACCATGCCCGCTGACTTTACCCCTGGTTGACCGCGAATCGGACGCTTCCGGTCAGATGTCGACCCCTGGAAAGCGGCGGCCGTAGGCGGGGAGCAGCTGTTCCCGGGCCGGACGGACGACCGTCCGACTGTCGCTCCCGTACGACCGGTCGAGGTCGGCGGTGCGTAGTTCGACGTCGTCCTGGGCCGGACGGTGTCGGCCGGCTCCCTTCAACCCGTGCGGACGGTGGGGGAGTTCCGGCGCTCGAGCGACAAGCCGTCCAGGAGGATGATGAGTTCGCGCTGCTCGGAGGTACTGCGTACGGAGGTGCTGCGCGGGGGTGCTCCGTGCGACCACCAGGCGCGACCAGCGGGCGGCGGCCGGGCCGGTCACGCCGTGAGCCGCTTCAGCATCACCCGCTCCGCCGCCCCGTTTGCCCCGTCCCCGACCGCGTCGACGAACCCGTGCCGCCGGTAGAGCGCGACGGCGGCCGCGTTGCCCGGCAGTACGGCGAGCCGCAACGACGTGCTGCCCCGGCGCCGCGCCCACGCCTCGACGGCGCCGAGCAGTCCGTCCCCGATCCCGCGACCTCGCGCCCGCGGCCCGACCCACACCGACCGCAGCTCGCTCACCCCGCCCCCGCCGTCCGGCCCGCCGTCCCGCGCGTCGTCCGGCCCGGGGAGCCCGCTGGCAAGCCCGACCGGCCCCCCGTCCGCACCCATCGCGACCACGTGCACGGCATCCGCCCGCGCGAACCGAGCCCGCCACTGCTCCTCGCCGCCCGCCGGCCAGTCCGCCAGCCGCACCTTGAACGCGTACGGGGCCTCGGCGAGCGAGGCCAACCGCGCGTCCCGCCACAGCGGCCAGTCGGTGGGATCGGCGGGCGTCAGAACACGGATCTCGATCACCGGACCAGTCTCACCCGGCCCACGCCGGCCGTCGAGACCGGCCCGCCGCCGGCCCCGTCCGCCGGCCTCCTCAGCGGACCACCGGCCCCGCGCCGGCGCGCGAGTCCGTGAGCCGCTTGCGCACACTCGCCACCATCGGCAGCCGGTCGCTCTCCTCCGCCGTGAACCAGCCGACCTCGTACGACTCGTCGGAGGTCCGCAACGCACCCCCGACCGGCCGCCCCAGCAGACAGATCGAGAACTCCTGCCGCACCTCGCCGTCGTCGTACGCCATGACGTGGCGCGGATCGGTGTAGGTGCCGACGATCCCGGTGACGACCACCTCGATCCCGGTCTCCTCGAACGTCTCCCGCACCGCGCACGCGCCGATCGACTCGCCCAACTCCATCGTTCCCCCGGGCAGCGCCCACATCCCGTTGTCCGTCCGCCGCTGCAACAGCACCCGGCCCGTCGCCTCGTCGACGACGACCATCGAAGCCGCCGGCACCAGACTGTTCGCCGCCGGCGCGTCCGGATCGTCCTCGTAGTCACGCCTGCCCACTCCGTTCTCCTTCCCGTACGCCGCAGCCCCCGTGCCCACAACTCTTCGAGTCCCGGAGCAGGAAGTCGGCGGGCCCGACTTCCTGCTCCGTTCCTCCGCGGAACGTCAGCCGTCGCCCTCCCAGATGAGGGCGTGGCCGTTGAAGGCGCCGCTGCCGAACGGGGCGGCGGCGTAGTCCTCGACGGTCATCAGGCCGATGCGGCCGTTGACGGTCCGGACGCAGAAGCGGGTGTTCGTCTCGATCACCAGGGAGTCCGTCGCCTGGGAGTGGAGGAGGTCGGAGCACCGCTTGCGGGTCGGGGTGGCGTCGTCCTTGTAGGGGGCGAGTCCCGGTCCGAAGTTCGGGAAGACACCGCTGCGGCCCGAGGCCATGGCGCCCCGGCCGCTGGTGTAGCTCGTGTAGAGCACGCCGAAGCCGCCGAGGACGCCCGGTACGTCGTCGCCGGTCAGCTGTGGCGGGTTCGCGTCGAGGTCGATCGAGCCGGACAGGCGGACCGGTCCGTTGTAGCGGACGACGTCCTTGGCCGGGGCCGTCGTGGTCGGTGGCGGTGGTGTGGTGGCCACGGGTACGGGCGTGGGCGCGGGGGCGATGGTGGTCGGTGCAAGCGTGAAGCCGGGCTCGGCGGGCGCGGGTGGCGGCGCAGTGGCTGCCGGCGGCACTGTCGGCGGCGTCGGTGTCGCGGGGGAGGACTGCGGTGCCGCCGCGGTCCGGGTATCGGCGCTGACGGCGTCTCCCTCGGTCAGCTTCCGGTCGAGCAGCGCGCCCGCCACCGCCGCGCAGACCAGGGCGAGGCAGGCGGCGACGATCCATCCCCGGGAGCGGCGCGGCGGCGGCGGCGGTGGTGGGGGTGGCTGGATGATGTTGATGTTGTTTCCGGCGTTCAAGGAGTCGCCGCTGCCCGTCGTGTGCCCCCACTGGCCGCCGGGCGGCGGGCCGATCGGCGGGCCGGTGTGTCCCGTGCTCACCTGGTGATCGTGATGTCGCCGTGTGCGTTGTAAACGCTTCCGTCACCGTTCGCCTGCCCGTACTGGGCCCGCCCGCTGACGACGGTGCCCGCCGACGGAGCCGACCGGTCGGCCGCCAGCAGGGCGCGCAGCCGGTCCGCCAGTTCGGGGTTCTGGAGCAGCAGCCAGGTGAAGCGCTGCTCCCACTCGCGCCCGGTGCGCGTCGCGGTGGTCTCGTCCCCCTGGGCCTGCGCGGCGACGAGCAGCTCGTGCGCCGTGTCGAGCGCGGCGCCGATCTCCTCGCCCTGCTCCGGCGCGACCTGCTGCCACAGCGCGACGATCCCGTCGCGGATCCGGCGCCACGACGTGCCGAGCAGCATGCCGGTCACCGCCGGTCCCGCCGTCCGCGCGAGTTCCAGGACCTGTTCCATGTGCGAGGTTCCCCCCTCGGTCTGCCGGGACGGGCGTGCGGTGCCGGTCCCTTCGGCGCACAGCATAGGGACTGCCGCGTGGCCTTCCGGGCCGTGACGCGCGATCGATGCCCGTTCGCGATCGAGGAGTTGACGGCCGGACAGGAATTGTCAGTGGTGCGTGCAAGGATCACCGCCATGACGGGACGGACGTTCGACTGGCGGTCCTTCCTCGCCCGGTGGAGTGAGGAGTGGGCCGGGGCGTGCACCGATCCGGGGGAGCTTCGGGAGGGCGACGAGGAGGCGTGGCGGGCGCGGTGGCTGGGGTTCGACGCGGCGCCGGCCGAGCGGGTCGCGGCGGTGCAGGCGGAGCTGGGGTGGGTGCTGCCGCCGTCGTACCGGGAGTTCCTCGCGGTGAGCGACGGGTGGCGGCACGCGGGCGGATTCGTCTACCGGCTGGCCGGGGCCGGCGACGCGCGGTGGCACCGGGACGCCCGTGGGCTCAGCGAGTACTTCGACGAAGGAGAGACGGAGGGCCTGTGGCAGCGGGCCCTGCAGCTCGACGTCGAGTCCGACGCGACGCTCGTCCTGCTCGACCCGGGTGACGTCGACGCCGAGGGGGAGTGGGCGGTCTACTGCTACGCCTCGTGGCGGGCCGCGCCGCCGGAGCGGTACCCGTCGTTCCGGGCGTTCATGGTCGCCATGCACCAGGAGTTCCACCGGCTGGCCGCCCACCGGTGCGCCGCGTCGTTCGTCAACGCCACCACCCGGGAGCAGGACGCGCGTGTCGAGGCTGCCCGGCTGGACGCTCTGACGGGGGCGTACGAACGGGCGGCGGAGGCTTTGGCGGAAGCCGTCGCGTACGGACGGCCCCGGGCCGCCGGCATGCTCGACCAGCTGCGTGGGTTCGGCCGGCATCGCTCCGAGCCGACGTTCGGCGAGCTGCCGCGCGACCCCGCCTTCCTCGGCGAGGTGATACCGGTGCTCGCGGTCCACCACGCGCGGAGGGGGCGCGACGCGACGGCGTGGGGGTACACGCTGCGGGTGGACACCGGTGAGCTGCGGGCCGCGGCCGACGAGGTGCTCCGGCAGGTGCGCGAACGCGAGTACCGCTACACCGCGGCCGGTCCGTTCGGTGAGGCGGTCGAACGGGCACGGGAGCAGGCGCGCTGGGGTGGTACGGAGGCCGCCTGGCGGACGCTGCGCGCCGCGCTGCCGCGGTGGGCACCGGTGGGGCCGGACCACCTCGCGCCCGTCGGACTGCTCGCGGACCCGCTGCTCGGGCCGCTGCTCACGGCGGAGCGCGGGCTGGAGCTGCTCGCCACGCCGCGCGGCCTGCCCGACGCGGAGGTGGGGGAGCGGGCGGCGGCGGAGCCGGAAGCCGTGGGCGACGGACTGGCCTGGCTCGCCCTGGAGCCGCGTTCCGGTCGGCCCCGGCCGTACCGTTTCGTGCTGGTGGAGGGGGTGGCCCCGGAGGAACTACCGGCCGTCCTCGCCGGGGAGGGGGCGGTGCTGGACCCGCCCGCGACCCGCTGGGAGGCCGGGACGGACCGGCTCCGGGAGCGGACGGTCTTCTCGTCCGAGGACCCGCAGCCCGCCCTCGTCGGCCATGCGGGCGGCGACGGCGGGGCCGGGTGGAGCTTCGCCTTCGAGGCGCGGACGTCGCCGGTGGCGCTGGGTGCGACGGGGGCCGTGGGGCTCGCGGGGTCGGTGGCGCCGCGTGTCGCGGCCCCCGCCGTGACCGCCTCCGGCCGGACGGGCGGGCGCGCGCTCGCCGTGTTCGTCGAGCCGGAGGCGGGATTCTTCCATCTGTCCGTGGCCGACGGCGGCGCGGAGCGGTACGGGTTCACGGTGCGCGGACCGGAGATCGGGCGCCGTGGAACGACGGAGGTTCCGCCCGCTCTCGACCCGGACCGTCACTTCGGTCCGCACGCCCACGGCCGCCAGGGCGAGTACGGCCTGCTGACCGCGCTCGCCTCGGAGTTCGGGGTGGCACTGCCCCGGTTCGCGCTCACCGAGGGGAGGCTGCACACGTTCGCCGACCCGTCGTGGGCGCCGCCCAGGCTGCCGGGCGAGGCCTATTCGACGGCGAGGATGGTGCTCACGGAGCCCCACCCGACATCGGATGCCCGGGAGGAGGCGCTCTCGGCGTTGCGCTTACGACTCGCCGGGGGCGTGTCGGGCGTGTCGGGTGTTGCGGGCGGCGCTGTGGGTGTTTCGGGGGTGCCGGGCGGTCCGATGAAGGGGCTGTCGGGGGTGTCGTGAGGGCTGTCGGGTGCGGTGAGGCCGCGCTGCTCCTCCCACTCCTGGCGGAGCATGCCGAACAGCAGCCGGTCATAGCGGACGCCGGCCAGCAGCACGGCGGCCCTGCGGCACCCCTCCTCGCGGAAGCCGAGGCGGGTGAAGGCGCGGGCGGCGCGGGCGTTGCCGCTCCAGGTGTCCAGCTCCAGCCGGTGCAGCGGGAAGGCGCCGAACAGGTGGTCCACCAGCAGGCCGAGGGCCTCGGAGCCGTAGCCGCGGTCCCAGAACTTCCGTTCGCCGATGGCGATCCCGACCTCGGCGACGCCCTCGTACGGGTCGAGGCCCCGGTAGTCGACCAGACCGATCGGACGGCCGCCGGCCGTCTCCTCGACGGTCAGCATGCAGGCCTCGCGCGGGTCGAGCCGCAGGATCCGGTCGAACCGGTCCGCCAGGGCCTCGGCGGTGGTCGGGCCGAATCTCGGGTCCCCGGCCGCCGCCTGCCGGATTACCTCGGGATCGTTGCGCCAACGGAGCTGGTGCTTCGAGTCCTCGGCGCGCAGGGCGCGCAGCCGTACTTTCTTTCCTTCGATCATGATCGGATGGTAGGTCCGGTCGCGTCAGGCGGCGAGGTCTTGGCGGATCCGATCGAGGATCAGACCGGCTCCGGTGTAACCGATTCCGAGCATCCAGAGGTTGTCGTCGACCTGGAAGACCTTGCCGTTGCGGACGGCGTCGAGACTCTTCCACAGCGTGCCGCCGACGATCTTCGCCTGGTCGGACTTGGCTGCGTCGCCGTAGACCGAGTAGAAGATGACGTCGGCGGCAGCCTGGTCGACCTGCTCGGGGCTGATCTCGATCGAGAAACCGGGCTTGTCCTGGTTGGCGGGGCGGCCGACGCCGAGGTCGGCGAGGATCGAGCCGACAAAGGTGTCGTTGAGGTACAGACGGGTGGGCGCGCCGGCCAGGAAGCGGGCCACCTCGACCTTGAGGGCCGCCGCCTTCTGCGGCCCGCCGAGCGCGGCGACCACCTCGGCGAGCTTCGCCCGGTACGCCTGTTCGGTGGCCGCTGCCTCGGTCTGACGGCCGAGGGCCTCGGCGTGCAGCCGGACGTTCTCCTTCCAGGCGGGGCCGGTGGTCCTGCTCAGCACGGTCGGCGCGATCTTGGAGAGCTCGTCGTAGCGCTTGTCGTCGCGGACCTGGTTGCTGATGATGACGTCCGGACGGAGGGCGGCGACGGCCTCCAGGTCGGGCGAGCCGATGGTGCCGACGGTCTTGATCCCGGCGAGGCGCTCGGCGGGGAGGTAGGCGGAGAGCGGCGCGCCGGCGGCGACGGTGGTGGCGCCGACCGGGGTGATGCCCAGGGTGACGGCGGAGTCCAGGGCGTCGGTGTCCAGGACGACGACCCGGCCGGCCCGTGCCGGGACGGTGCTCTCGCCGCGCGCGTGCCGTACGACGCGGCCGTCCGGGGCGTTCGATCCGCCCGCCTTCGCCGGGCCGGCGGAGCCGCAGGCGGTGAGCGCGAGCCCGGAGGCCAGCCCGGCGGTCAGGGCGAGCAGCCGGCGGCGGGTCGGAGGAGCGGGCAGGGGGCGGTCGGCGGCATCGGGCATCGGGCGACTCCGTTCCGGTGGCAGACGGCGAGGCGTCCCATCCCTGCCCGGTGCCGCGGATCGCTACGCCTGCGGGCGGCCGTGGGGGGCTGACAACTGACAGCTGACAGATAACAGATGACAGATTTCATCAGCTGTCAGCTGTCAGTCGTCTTCCCGGTGCTCCATGCGCTGGCGGAGCACCTCGTCGTACTCGGCGTGCACCCGGCGGTCCATCGCCAGGGTGAACTGGGCGTCGGTGACCGTCCGTGCGAGGGGTCGGATCCGCAGGACCTGCTCGGTCAGCCGGGCGGCCTCGCCGGGCGGCAGTGGGGTGTCGGCGGCCAGCGCGCCGAGCAGGTGCTCGCGCACCAGGGAGGTGAAGATCTCGGCGATCGCCGTCACGTGCTCCTGGGTCTGCCGACTGGCCTCCAGCACCACCGAGAGCGGCACGCCCTCCGCGACCAGCGCCGTGGTGGCGTCCATCAGCCGTCGGCTGACGTGGGTGACCCCGTCCTCCTCGATCGTGACGAAGCCCTGGGCGACGGACTCGGCGGTGTTCTCCTCGGTGAGCTGGTCGCCGAGGGCCGCCTTCAGTTCGTCCCAGCCGAGGTGGACCGGCGTCTCGTCGGACCACGGCGCGACGATCGCCGCCTCCAGTCCGATCAGCTCGGCGACGTCCCGCCCGCTCTCGCCGGCGCCGATGAGTTCGGCGATGCCGCCGAGGGTGTGGCCGCGTTCCAGCAGTTCGGCGATCATCCGCAGCCGGGCCAGGTGGCCCTCGCCGTACCAGGCGATCCGTCCTTCCTTGCGGGGCGGCTGGAGCAGCTTCCGTTCGCGGTAGAAGCGCAGGGTGCGGGTGGTGATCCCGGCCGCCCGGGCCAGTTCCTCCACCCGGAACTCGCGGTGTCCGTCCTCGGTAGCAGCTTCGACCTTGTCCACGGCGCTCAGCATAGGACCGGCGATCGTCCGGTCGGGTCCGTCGGGCTTCTTCCATCAAGTGTCAACAAGGGCTAACCTGCCAATCGTGCCAGTGATTGCTGGCGCGGTTGGCGTGACCCGCGCCCCGCCGAGCAGCGGTGACACGCGCCCCACGGCCCCCACCCTCCAGGAGGACGCCGCATGGCATCCAGCAGCAAGCGCCCCCGCCCCCACGCGTCCGAAGCGGACCCCGACGCCGCCGCTGACGCCGGCGCGACCGTGCCCGGCCGGGCCGCATCCGGCGAGGAGCAGTCCGTCACGGAGAAGGTCGCCGAGGAGCGGCCCACCGGCGAACAGCCCGTCGACGAACAGCCCGTCCCGCACGTCCGGGTGGCCGTCATCGGCTCCGGCTTCGGCGGCCTCGGCGCGAGCGTCCGGCTGCGCCGTGCCGGCATCACCGACTTCGTCGTCCTGGAGCGCGCCGACTCGGTCGGCGGTACCTGGCGGGACAACAGCTACCCCGGCTGCGCCTGCGACGTCCCCTCCCACCTCTACTCCTTCTCCTTCGCCCCCAATCCGGACTGGCCGCGCAGCTTCTCCGGCCAGCCGGACATCCGCGCCTACCTGGAGAGGGTCGCCGACGTCTTCGGCATCCGCCCCCACCTGCGGCTCAACACCGAGGTCGTCGAGGCTCGTTGGGACGTCGAGCGGGCCCGCTGGCGGATCACCACCACGGCCGGCCGCTGGACGGCGGACGCGATCGTCGCCGCCGCCGGACCGCTAGCCGACCCGCAGATCCCCGACCTGCCCGGTCTGGACTCCTTCCCCGGCGCGGTGTTCCACTCCTCCCGCTGGGACCACGACTTCGACCTCGCCGGCAAGCGCGTCGCGATGGTCGGCACCGGGGCCTCCGCCGCCCAGATCATCCCCGCGATCCAGCCGCGGGTGGGGAAGCTGACGGTCTTCCAACGCACCCCGGCCTGGGTCCTGCCGCGCCGTGACCGGACCATCACCGAACTGGAGAAGTGGCTGCACGGCCGGCTCCCGTTCACCGCCAAGGTGCGCCGCGGCGCGCTGTTCGCGCTGCGCGAGCTCCAGGTGGACGCCTTCGTCCGGCGGCCCGGCCTGCTCAAACTGGTCCAGCGACTCGCCGAGCGGCACATCGCGGACGGCGTCGCCGACCCGGCCCTGCGCGCCCGGCTCACCCCCGACTACCGGATCGGCTGCAAGCGCATCCTGCTCAGCAACACCTACTACCCGGCGCTCGCCGCGGCCAACACCGAGGTGGTGTCCGGTGGCCTGCGCGAGGTGCGCGGCTCGACCCTGGTCGCCGCCGACGGAAGCGAGCACGAGGCGGACGCGATCGTCTTCGGGACCGGCTTCCACGTCACCGACATGCCTCTGGGCTCCAGGGTGTTCGGAGCCAACGGCACCAGCTTCGCCGAGGAGTGGAAGGACGGCATGGAGGCGCTGCGCGGCTCCACCGTGCACGGCTTCCCGAACTTCTTCTTCGTCATCGGCCCCAACACCGGCCTCGGCAACAGCTCGATGATCCTGATGATCGAGTCCCAACTCAACTACATGATCGACGCGTTGACCACGCTCGGCCGGATCGGTGCGGCCGCGATGCAGCCCACCGCCCGGGCGCAGCGCCGGTGGAACCTCGAACTCCAGCACCGGATGGACCGTACCGTCTGGACCACCGGCGGCTGTCGCAGCTGGTACCTGGACAAGAGCGGTAAGAACACCGTGCTCTGGCCGGGGTCGACCACCTCGTTCCGCCGTGCCACCCGGAAGGTCGACCTCACCGAATATGAAGTGACCCTCCGTCAGGAAGGCCGACCGGGCCTGCCCGGAATCGCTGCCGAGGCCGGCGAGGTCCTGGTATGAGTCGCCCGCCGATTCCCGCCGACTTCCTGCATCCCGTGCCCGCGGAGGAGTTGGCCGTCCTCTCGGCCGACGGGACCAGGCTGCACGTCGAGGTCCACGGACAGCCCGGCGCCCCGACGGTCGTGCTCGCGCACGGCTGGACCTGCTCGACGCGGTTCTGGGCGCCGGTGATCCACCGGCTCGCCGACCGGTACCGGGTGGTGGCCTACGACCAGCGCGGTCACGGACTCAGCGAGATCCCGCCGAGCCCGGTGCGCTACTCCACCCGCGCACTGGCCGAGGACCTCGCGGCGGTGCTCACCCAGGTCGTCCCGCAGGGCGAGCGGGCCGTGCTGGCTGGGCACAGCATGGGCGGCATGACCGTCATGGCGGGCGCCGCCCGGCCCGAGGTCGCCGAGCGCACGGCGGCGGCCGTTCTGGTCTCCACCGGACCGTCCGACCTGGTCGAGGAGTTGCGCGTGGTCCCGGGGGCGGTGCGTTCCCCGGGGGTGCGGCGCTTCCTGCACCGGCGGATCCTGCGCTCCCGGCTGCCGCTCGGCCCGGTCGGTCCGGTCGCCCGGGCCGCGCTCGGGTACGCGATCATGGGGAGGGGCGCGCCCGCCGCCCAGGTCGAGGCAGCGGTCCGGATCGTGCACGCCTGTCCGACCGGCGTCCGGGCCAACTGGGCTCAGGTGCTGGACCGGTTGGACGTCCGCGCGGGGCTGGCCCGACTCGCCGCGCCGACGTCCGTCGTGGTCGGCGCCGAGGACCGGCTCACGCCGCCGGTGCACGCGCACCGGATGGTCGCCGCGCTGGCGGACCCGCAGGGGCTGCTTCTGCTGCCCGGGGTCGGCCACATGGCGCCGATCGAGCGGTCGGCCGAGATCGCCGCCGAGATCGACCGGATGGCGACCGCCCACCTGCCGGGCGTCCGCGCCGACGTGCCCGCAACGGCCACGGCCGACGCCTCGGACGCCCTTGCCGCCGTCGACGCCACGACCGCCGTCGATGCCACGACCGATACCGACCCCGAGAGGACCGCCGTCGCATGACCGCCACCCCGCCGCTCTCCGCCCAGGTCGTCGTCGTCACCGGAGCCGCGCGCGGCGTCGGCGCCTCGCTGGCCCGCGCCCTCGCCCGTCGCGGCGCCAAGGTCGCGCTGCTCGGCCTGGAGCCGGAGGAGCTCAAGGCCGTGGCCGCCCAGTGCGGCCCGGACGCCACCGCCTGGGAGGCCGACGTCACCGACGTCGAGGCGCTCACCGAACTCGCCGGGCGGATCAAGGAGCACTACGGCCGGATCGACGCCGTCGTCGCCAACGCGGGCATCGCGATCGGCGGCCCGCTGCTGCAGAACGACCACCGGGCGTTCAGCCGGGTGATCGAGGTCAACCTGCTCGGCAGCGTGGCGACCGCCCGGGCCTTCCTCCCGGTGCTCGCCGAGAGTCGTGGCTATCTGCTGCAGATCGCCTCGCTGGCCGCGCTCATCCCGGCACCGCTGATGAGCGCGTACTGCGCGAGCAAGTCCGGGGTCGAGGCCTTCGCCCACGCGATCCGCGCCGAGGTCGCCCATGAGGGTGTCAAGGTGGGTGTGGGTTACCTGAGTTGGACCGACACCGACATGGTGCGCGGGGCCGACGAGGACACCGTGCTCAAGCAGATGCGCTCGAGGCTGCCGTGGCCGGCGAACAAGACGTACCCGCTGGAGCCGGCGGTGGACCGCTTGGTCGCCGGGATCGCCCGGCGCTCCGCCCACGTCTACGCCCAGGCCTGGCTGCGCGGCATGCAGCCGGTCCGCTGGGTCCTGCCGTCGCTGATTGCGGTGGTCGGTTCCCGCGACGTGGCCCGCCTCGCGCCCCAGCTCGCCGCCACCGCCGCCACCCGCCTGCGCGCGGTCGGCGCCGGCGGTGCCGCCGACACAGCCGCCCGCTCCGAGCGGCGGTGATGGGCGGAGCTGACGAGCGGCGGCTGACAACTGACAGCTGACAGATATCAGCTAACAGATGACAGCTGACGGATTTCAATATCTGTCAGCTGTCATCTGTCAGCCGCCCCGCTTTCACCCCCCGTCCGCCGCCCGGGCGAACTGCTTGAAGACGTCGTAGGCCGCCTGCGCGAAGTTGTCCCGCCGGCTCGGGCCGGCGTTGCAGAGGGCGGCGACGGCGGTGGCGGTCTGCGGGCAGAACGCGATGAGCGTGGTGCAGCCGCGGGTGCCGCCGGAGTGGAAGAGGAGGTCCCGGCCGTCCCGGGTGCGCCGGAGGTTCCAGGCCAGGCAGAGCCGGTCGCCCGACCGCGGCAGTCTCAGCCGCGGCCGCTGCACCTCCCGAAGGGCTTCCCCCAACGTGCCCCCGCCCGTCGGCCCGCCCTCGCCCGGCCGCAGGTGCGCGCGCAGGTACCGCAGCAGGTCGGCGCCGCTGGCCCGGACGGCGCCCGCGCCCGGGAGGCCGGGGATGCGCCACGGCGGCAGCGGACGCCCGTGCCGGTGGCCGATCGCCCGGTGCGGCGAGTCGGGCGAGCAGGTGGTGGCTCGCAGCCCGAGCGGGCGGCAGACCCGGTCGGCGAGCAGTTCCGCGTAGCCCGCGCCGCGCCCCGCCTCGGTGAGCAGCCGCCCGAGCAGCCCGACCCCGAAATTGGAGTAGCCGAACCGTTCGCCGGGCCGGTGCCGCACGGTGGTCCGGGCGAGGCCCGCCCGAAGCTGCCGGTCGCCGTACGCGGCGTACGGATTGCTGCTCCAGGCCGCGACGGCGCTGGTCATCAGTCCCGGCGGCAGCCTCGGCAGGCCGGAGGTGTGGGTGGCCAGGTGGAGCAGCCGGATCGGCCCGCCGCGCCGGACGTCGGCGGGCCGCCAGTCGGCCGGGAGGTGCCGCTCCACCGGGTCGTCGAGGGCGAGTTCGCCTCCCGCGGCCAGTTCGGCGAGCAGCAGGGCGGTGAACGTCTTGGTGATGGAGCCCAGTTCGAAGACGGTGTCGGGCGTGCAGGGCTCGCCGGCGTCGTGGTCCACCCGTCCGGCGCACCGCACCGCTTGACGCTCGCCCTGTGCCACGGCGAGCGTCACGGCGCTGGCGACCGGTCCGGCGGCGCGGACGAGTTCAGTCAACTCCGGTTCACCCCAAGGGCCGTCGTCCTTCGAAGCGTCGCCGAGGGAGTCCACCTAGTGCTCCGGCGGCGCTCCGACCGCCACCGCCGGCGCGCCCGCCGAGGCCCCGGTCGTGCCGCCGAGAGCGCGGGCCAGGGTGGTGGTGGCGGCGACCACGGCGACCACGGCGGTGTGCCCGTGGTCGGTGAGCAGCTGGGCCGGGTCCCCCTCCGTCGCCGTGTTGGCGTCCTTGGGCAGGAGCCCGTCGGGCAGTTGGGCGGCGGCCAGCGCGGCCCAGCCCGTCGTGCCCTGGTCGAGTTCGCCGATGCAGGCGGCGACGATGAGCAGTTCGCCCACGAGGTCCCAGTGGCCGACCTCCTGCCAGACGTCGAGCCAGGCCGGCAGCCAGTCGCGCAGGTAGTCGCGGATGTGCGCGGGCAGGCACTCGGGGCGGGCGCCCCAGTCGGTGAGGTGGAAGACGGAGTGCGTGACGTAGTACGCGGTGAGCCAGTCGATGATCCACGGCTCGGGCGTGGCGCCCAGCCAGGTGGCGGCGGCCAGTTCGTTCCAGTCCTCCAGCTGGTCCAGGCCGATCACGCGCCGGGCGTTGGCCGAGGCCAGACGGCGGCTGGGGAGCTGCTCGGCGGCCCGGACGGAGTGCAGCCGGTTCAGCGTCGCCAGCTGGTCCTCCAGGGCCGGGTGGCGGAAGCCGGCCCGCGCGAAGTGGACGTAGACCTCCAGCGGGTCGGTCATCAGCGGGTAGCGCAGCTGCCGGTCGTACAGCAGGTCCCCCTCGCGCAGTTCGGCCCAGGCGAGGTCGATGACCTGGCGGGCGATCCGCGTGTCGTCGGCGCCGGCGACCCCCTCGCGCAGCAGCAGGCCGGTGGCCAGGGCGACTTCACCGAGGGGCTTGTAGATCTCGTTGGGGTTGGCGAGGTCGGTGGTGACGTCCTCCTGGAAGCCGCCGAGGCCGCTCTCGTAGTAGGAGTGCAGCCAGCGCAGCGACTTCGATCCGACCTGCTGGGCGATGGCGATGATCTGGCTGTCCGTCATGCTGCCGCTCCGTCCGGGGAGTCGCCGGAATGTCCGCCGGGATTCGCGCCGGGGTTCCCGGTTGTGCGCCCGCCGGAGGGTTCGCCGGCGCTCGACAGCTGCTCGGTGATGGCGAGTTCGAGCCACATCCGGGTGCTGCCGTCGCCGACCGCGCGGATCCGGTCCAGGACGGGTCCGAGGTCCAGGTGCGCCGGGCCGCCGTCCGCCTCGTTCCAGGCCAGCCAGCGGGCGAGCCGGGCGGCGGTGCGGTAGTCGCGGCGGAGCATGGAGCGGGTGACGCCGCGTGCCAGCGTCAGCGAGTGGCGGCGGGCCAGTTCGTGCACGGGGCCGTCGAGCCGGGGGAGGGCGAGGGCGGAGAGCCGGGCCATGTCCACGGACCACCGCGGCCAGTCGCGCGGGGTGGGCTCCTGGGGGCGGACCGGGTCGGGGCCCAGTGCCGGGACGGGGCGGCCCGCCAGCGCGACGAGCTGCGCGGTGGCCCGGTCCCGCCAGGCGTTGGCGAGCGCGGCGCCCGTTGCGGCCGGGCTCGCGGCGGCGGTGGCGGTGGCGGTGGCGGTGGCGTCGGGGACGGGGGAGGCCGCGCTCATCGGGAAGGTGCCGAGGGCCTCGGCCGCGGCGTCGGCGGTCGGTCCGTCGAGGCGCTGGCCGGCGAGCAGCTGGGCGGCGAAGAGGTCGGGCCCCAGGACTCGCACCGCGGCCAACTCGGCTCGGGAGAGGGGGCCTTCGGCGGGGAGGGGGCCCTCGGGCGTCGCGTGGGCGAGCCGGGCGGCGGCGTCCGGGGCGGACCGGCGGGTGGGCGCGGCCGGGTCCCCGGCGCCCCGGAGGGCGTCGAGGACCCGGCCCGCCACTCGCTCGACGGCCGCCGCGTACTCGTCGCGGAGTGTGGTGTCGGCGAACGGCATGGAGTGGGATTCTCCTGTCTGGAGCGTGCTCAGGACCTTCGGGCCCGGTCGGTGGCCCGGCCGAGGTCTCGACCGGGTCGACCGGATCCAGGGGTCTACCGGGTCTTCTCCTTGGGCTGCTTCTGCGGCGAGAGCAGGAGGAGTCCGAGCAGCAGGAGCAGGCCTGCGGCTTCGGGCTGGTACGTGGGCGCGTCGCTGACGGCCGCCTCGTCCTCCGTGATCAACGTACCGAGGGTGTCGATCTCGGCCTGGGTGGCGAGCGGAGCCCGCGTGGTACGGGTGGTCTGAGCAAGCATCTGCGTGCCTCCTCATCGAAGTTCCACCGCCTGGTCCGGCGGTGCCCCCTCGACCGACGATACGAGCACGAACCGAACGGCGCCACCCCTGTACGCTCCGTCACCGCCGTCACGAAGCGCCACCACCCCGGGGTGCAGCGGCGCCACGGGGTGTCGCGGGTACTCGGGAGTAGGTACGGTCGCTGCATGACCACTGCCTTGATCACCGGCGCGACCGCCGGCATCGGAGCCGCGTTCGCCCGCCGGCTCGCGCGGAGCGGCTACCGGCTCGTCCTGGTGGCCCGGGACACCGAGCGGCTGGAACGTTCCGCCGAGGAGCTGCGGGGGAGGTTCGGTGTGGCGGTGGAGGTGCTCGGTGCCGACCTCGCCACGGACGAGGGCATCGCGGACGTCGAGGCCCGGCTGTCGGAGGCCGACCGGCCGGTGGACCTGCTGGTGAACAATGCCGGCTTCGGCAACCGGGGCGCGTTCTCCACCGTGCCGCTGCAGGACGAGCTGGACATGCTGAAGGTGCACATCGAGGCGGTGCTGCGGCTGACCACGGCCGCCCTGCCGGGGATGCGCGAGCGCGGGCGCGGCGCGATCGTCAACGTGGCCTCGGTGGCGGCGTTCCTGCCGCGCGGCACCTACGGCGCGAGCAAGGCCTGGGTGGTGAGCTTCACCCAGGGCGTGATGCGCGACCTCGGAGGCACCGGGGTGCGGATGATGGCGCTCTGCCCGGGCTTCACCCGTACCGAGTTCCACCAGCGGGCCGGCATGGGGACGGACAACATCCCGGCCTGGGGCTGGCTGTCGGCCGAGCGCGTGGTGGACGAGGCGATGCGCGACCTGGCACGGGGCCGTTCGGTCTCGGTGCCGAGCAAGCGCTACAAGCTGGCGGTGGCGATCGCCCGGGTGCTGCCGTCCGGGAAGCTCGGCGGCGTCTCCTCCAAGGCGGCGCGCACCTATCGCACCAACTGACCCGCCCGGGGCACGCACCCGCCGTACCGGCCACGGCGCGGCGGGTGCGCGGCCTTGCGCGGGCGGCCTTGTGCGGGCGGCGGCGTTGCGCGGGCGGCGTTGCGTGGGGCGGGCGGGCGTCCGGACCCGGTAACGCAGAGGGCATCTCACTATTAGCTTTGCTAACTATGAGCCTTTCTCGTTATGCTGGCGGCCGCCCGACCGCCCACCCCGCCGTCGGCGCGCGCCCCCGGGCGCCGCGCCCGTTCGGCCGTCCGAGGGAGGCTGCCGCCCGTGCGCCCCGAAGGCATCCAGTGGACCCCGCCCGACCGCGCCGAGGACGACCCGCGCCCGCCGACCCAGTGGCGCCGCATCCTCGCGCTCTTCCGCCCCTACTCCGGCCGCCTGGCCGTCGTCGGCCTGCTGGTCGCCGCCTCCGCCGTGGTCTCGGTGACCACGCCCTTCCTGCTGCGCGCCGTCCTGGACACCGCCATCCCGCAGGGCCGCACCGGGCTGCTGACCGCCCTGGTGCTGGGCATGGTCGCCGCCGCCGTGGTCAACAGCATCTTCAGCGTGCTGCAGACGCTGATCTCCACCACCGTCGGCCAGCGGGTCATGCACGACCTGCGCACCGCCGTCTACGGCCACCTCCAGCGGATGTCGCTGGCGTTCTTCACCCGCACCCGCACCGGCGAGGTGCAGTCCCGGATCGCCAACGACATCGGCGGCATGCAGTCCACGGTGACCTCCACCGCCACCTCCCTGGTCTCCAACTTCACCGCCGTGATCGCCTCGGTGGTCGCCATGGTGGCGCTGGACTGGCGGCTGACGGTGGTCTCGCTGCTGCTCCTGCCGCTGTTCGTCTGGATCAGCCGCCGGGTCGGCAACGAACGCAAGAAGATCACCGGTGAGCGGCAGAAGCAGCTCGCCGCGATGAGCTCGGCGGTCCAGGAGTCGCTCTCGGTCAGCGGCATCCTGCTCGGCCGCACCATGGGCCGCTCCGACTCGCTGTCGCGCGAGTTCACCGGCCAGTCCGACCGGCTGGCCGAGCTGGAGGTGCGCGCCTCGATGGCCGGCCGCTGGCGGATGAACACCATCCAGATCGTGATGGCCGCGATGCCCGCGGTGATCTACTGGGCGGCCGGCATGACGGCGGCCGGCGGCGCCCCGATCGTCTCGGTCGGCACCCTGGTCGCCTTCGTCTCGCTCCAGCAGGGCCTGTTCCGCCCGACCGTCAGCCTGCTCGCCACCGGCGTCCAGGTGCAGACCTCGCTCGCGCTCTTCCAGCGGATCTTCGAGTACCTCGACCTGACCGTGGAGATCGACGAGCCCGAGCACCCCGTCACCCTGGACACCGTCCGCGGCGAGGTCCGCTTCGAGGGCGTCGACTTCCGCTACGACCCGGAGCAGGAGCGGCCCACCCTGGCCGGGGTGGACCTGCGGATCCCGGCCGGCGGCTCGCTCGCGGTGGTCGGCGGGACCGGCTCGGGGAAGACCACGCTCAGCTACCTGGTGCCCCGGCTCTACGACGTCACCGGCGGCCGGGTCACCCTCGACGGCGTCGACGTCCGCGAGCTGTCCTTCGACACGCTCGCCCGCGCGGTGGGCGTGGTCTCCCAGGAGACCTACCTCTTCCACGCCTCCGTCGCCGACAACCTGCGCTTCGCCAAGCCGGACGCCACCGACGCCGAACTCGTCGCCGCCGCCCGGGCCGCGCGGATCCACGAGACCGTCGCCGCCCTGCCGGACGGCTACGACACCCTGGTCGGCGAGCGCGGCTACCGCTTCTCGGGAGGGGAGAAGCAGCGCCTCGCGCTCGCCCGCACCATCCTGCGCAACCCGCCGGTGCTGATCCTCGACGAGGCCACCAGCGCGCTGGACAACAGCACCGAACGCGCCGTCCAGGAGGCCATCGACACCCTCGCGGTCGGACGCACCACCATCACCATCGCGCACCGGCTCTCCACCGTGCGCGCGGCCGACCAGATCGCCGTCCTGGACCACGGCGAGGTCGCCGAACTCGGCACCCACGAGGAGCTGCTGGCGGCGGACGGCCGCTACGCCGCGCTGCTGCGCCGGGAGTCCCCGGCCGTGGCCGTCGCGCCCTGACCCGGGCGGACGGACGCTGCGCCGCTCCCGCCGCCCGGGTGCCGCCGCCGGATGGCCGCCGTGCGATCGGCGCCGACCGCTTGGCGCCGACCGCTTGGCGTCGCTCGGGTGCCGCCGCTCGGGGTCAGGCGGCCTTGGGGACCTCGTTGTACGTCTCCACGACCTCCTGGCCGGAGAGCCGCTGGATCGCCGCCATCACCTCGTCGGTGACCTGGCGGCGGGCCTTGAGCGAACGGGCCTGGCCGTGCAGCTCGTCGAAGCGCAGCGGCTCGCCGAAACGGACCGTCACCTTCTTGAGCCGCGGCAGCCGCTTGCCGACCGGCAGGATCCCCTCCGGCCCCTCCAGCGCCACCGGCACCACCGGGACGCCGGCGGTCAGCGCCAGCCAGGCCACGCCGGTCTTGCCGCGGTAGAGCCGGCCGTCCAGCGAGCGGGTGCCCTCCGGGTAGATGCCGAAGGCCTTGCCGTCCTCCAGGATCTCCAGCGCCCGCTCCAGCGAGGCCTGAGCCGAGCGGTAGGTGCCGCGCTCGACCGGCACCGCGCCGATGCCCTGGAAGAAGCCGCGGGACAGCGCGCCCTTGAGCCCGGTGCCGGTGAAGTACTCGGCCTTGGCCAGGAAGTGCACCCGGCGCGGTGCGGTGAGCGGGATCACCACGCTGTCGATGAACGAGAGGTGATTGCTGGCCAGGATGACGCCGCCCTTGCGCGGCACGTTCTCGATGCCCTCGATGGTGGGCCGCCAGATCCCCCGGGCGAGCGGTTTCAGTACCAGCCTGGTGACGAGATCGAGCATGGTCCCTCCCTGGACGAGCATGCCCGAGAGGTGCCCGGGCCTGGGGTTGCAACGAGCGGCGTGCGCCGGCCCGGCCGGGCCGGGATCAGAACCGCAGACTACGACACCCACCCCGGCGGCCGTCCACTCCCGGCGGCCGTGGCGCTCACCACGGCCGGGTAGGGTACGGCCGTCGGAAATACACATCAACAGCTGATCACCCCAGGGAGGGACCGATGGCAGACGTCGACGACATCCGCGCGGCGTTCGACAAGTACGACGTGAACGGCGACGGCCGGATCACCGCCACCGAGTACGCGCTGGTCGCGCGCGAGCTCGGCGACCTGACCACCTCGATCGCCGTGGCCGAGGCCGTCATCAACACGATGGACACCAACCACGACGGCGAGCTGACCTTCGACGAGTTCCTGGCCGCGCGCCAGGGCTGACGCGGCCCCGGACGGGTCCGGACGAGTCCGAAACGGATCCGGACGGTTGCGAACGGGGCCCCGGGGAACGCCCCGGGGCCCCGTCGCCGCGTCGCCGCGTGCGCTCAGCCGGTGATCGGGAACACCCGGCGGACCACCCGCTCCGCCGCCCCGCCGTCGTCCCACGGGCAGAACCGCTTGCGGAACTCCGCCCGCGCCGCCGGCTCCGGGTCCCCGGCCAGCAGCGCCGCCACCAGCCCCTGCGGATCCGTCGTCAGCGCGCCCGGCGGCTGCTCGAACAGGTCGAAGTAGACGCCCCGGTCCCGCTTGTACTCCTCCCAGTCCGGCGCGAAGATCACGATCGGCCGGTCCAGCACGGCGTAGTCGAACATCATCGACGAGTAGTCGGTGACCAGCACGTCCGCCGCCAGGTAGAGGTCCTCCACGGTCGGGTGCGCCGACACGTCCAGGATCCGCGCCGCGCCCTCCTGCTCCGCCAGGTCGCCCGCGCCGCCGGTGTGGAAGTAGTGGGTGCGCACCAGCAGCGTGAACTCCGGTCCCAGCTGCCGGGCCAGCTCCCGCACGTCCAGCAGCGGCACGTACCCGCCGCGCGCCTCCCGGTGGGTGGGCGCGTACAGCACGGCGGTGCTCCCGGGCGCCAGCCCGAACCGCTCGCGCATCGCCGCGGTCGCCTCCGGCGTCGCGGTGGCCAGCCGGTCGTTGCGCGGGTAGCCGGTGTCCAGCATCTCGTAGCGGCCGGGGAAGGCGCGGGCGAAGTGCTCGCTGGTGTGCGGGTTGGAGGAGACCAGGAAGTCCCAGCGGTCGACGGCCTCCTGGAGCCGGTCGAAGTCCATGCCGTCGGCGGCCACCGGATGGTCCCTGAGGTCCATGCCCATCGCCTTGAGCGGTGTGCCGTGCTGGGTCTGGACGTGCACCGTGCCGGGGCGCTTCGCCATCGTGCGCGGGAAGTTGACGTTGTTCACGAAGTACTTGGCCGTGGCCATCGCCTTCAGGTAGGCCGGGGTGTTGACGATGACGTACGGCACGCCGTCCGGCAGCGTCGCCGCCTGGGCGCGGTTCTCCACCACCCAGACCCCGCGGATCTCCGGTGCCAGCTCCTTCGCCTTCTCGTAGATCGCGGCCGGGCTGCACGCGTAACCCCGGTGCCAGTACGCGGCGTACACCGCGAGACGGGGGTTGAGCGGCATCCGGCGGAAGGCGTTGTACGCGGTGAACCGGGCGCTGCCGCGCACCCCCTTCTTCAGGGCCGGCGCCACCGCCCGGGCCCCGCGCTTGAGTTCGCGCGGCAGCCGTCCGGTACGGCGCAGTTCCGCGTACGCGCGCCGGGCACCGCGAGCCGCGAGCCGGTACTGCACCCCCCGCACGCCCCCGGGGAAGCGGTAGCCCGCCGGACGGTGCCGGGCGAAGTGCTCGGCGATCCGGCGGAAGAACTCGGGCCGCAGCCCGACCGGTACCAGCCCCGGGGTGTCGTAGACGGTGAGTGCCTGCTGCACGGTCCGCTCGAAGACCAGGGTGCGCAGCGCCTCCGGGACGGGCCGGCCGGGGCGGTCGGGCCGGTCCAGGAACGCGAAGATCGCGTCGTACTGGGCGAAGGCGTCGGCGTGCTTGGCGGAGGCGGTGCTGGTGATCGCCCCGGCCCGGCCGCGCCGGTAGAAGTAGCAGGGGCGGTCGAGGTGGCGCAGCCGCTCGGCGGCGAGCAGTGCGGGGTAGGTGACGGAGATGTCCTCGTAGTAGCCGCGGCCGAAGGAGACGCCGAGGCCGAGCAGGAACTCCCGGCGGAACACCTTGTTCCAGACCGACATCACGGTCCTGAACAGCGCGGGGTGCTCGGCCAGCGTGCACCCCGCGACCAGCGGGGAGCCGGTCAGCACGTGCTGCCAGGGGTTGGGCTCGGTGCCGCCGTCGGGGTAGACGTGGGTGAAGTCGGTCAGCAGCACGTCGACGGGCGCCTCGCCGCGCTCGGCGCGCCCGGTCTCCGCGGTGAGCTCGTCGAGCAGCGCGGTCACCGTCCCCTCGGGCACCCAGTCGTCGCTGTCGACGAACCAGACGTAGGTGCCCCGGGTCTCCGGGAGGGCGGCGGTCCGGGCGCCGCCGAGGCCCTGGTTCTCGGCGAGGTGGAGGACGCGCAGGCGCGGATCGCGGGCCGCGTACTCGTCCAGGATCGCGCCGCAGCGGTCGGGGGAGCGGTCGTCGACCGCGATCACCTCGAAGCGGGACTCGGTGGAGGGGGTGTCCGCCAGGAGGGAGTCGAGGCAGCGCGGCAGGAAGCGCTCCACCCCGTGGACCGGGAGCACGATGCTGAGGAGGACTGGCACGCTGGCCGAGTCTACCGAGGCGGCGCAAGGGCGGAACGCGCAGGTCCGCGACACAGGGACCGCCGGTGCCGGGCCCCGTACGGGGTGGCACCGGCAGCCTGGTGGCGGCCCGGCCGACCCTCTACGGCCGGCCGCCGGTCCGGGCACCGCCCGAGCCTGGCCGCCGCAGCGTCGAGGCGGCCTGGCAGTAGGCACGGGGGAGCCGGAATCTTCATCAGTCGAACACGGTGGCGGGCGCGGCTCGCGCCCGCGCGACAGGTTCGGCTGTCATTTGGAGCCGATACAGATATTGCTTGGAGACACCGCTCGCGTCAATCCCTCGCCTGTGTTCACTTCCTAAACGGATAGTCCTACTGTGCGGGGGTGGGGCCGCCGTTCCGGACGGTATTCGGGTGGGTGCGGAGAGTGGCGGGCGGGTGGTGGAGTGCGCCCGGCGTGCACCCTCGCCGGCGGGCGCCGGGTGCGTGCTCCGGCGAACCCGCTGACGAACCGCCGGTCGTGCACCATCATTGATGCCTAGTCGTGACCGCCCGGGCCGCCCCTGGTGCGGTGTCAGTTGACGCCGCACGGTACGGTGGCAGAACACCGGGACGGTTGCGCGAAGACCGTCTGTCGCGGATAGTCTTCGCCTCACGGCCCTGGCGCCTCGTAGGGGTGGGAAATCAGATGGAACACATGCAAGTGCGGACTCGGCCCCGCGTGCCGGCGATCCAGTGCGGCGTCGGTACCACCGGCCGCCGGATCGACCGGCACCTGGCTGTGCTCGGCGCGCCCGCACTCCCGGCGGTGGACACCGCCGAGGCGCTCGGGTTGATAAGGGAGCTGACGCCGCGCGGTGTCGGCGCCCCGACCGCGCCGCCGCGCCGCCACGCCCGGGTCAGGCTGCTGGCGCCACTGCGCCGGCTGCGCCGCGGGCTCTTCGGCGGGCGCGGGCGCGGCTGACAGGCCGGCCGGCCCCGGGGCGCACCGCCGCCCCTCCCGCGCGCATCCGCACCGGCCCGACGGATTCCCATGACCGTCGGGCCTTCGGCGTGCCCGGAACCGGGCCCTCCCGCGGCGCCCAAATTGGTCTGAACCTCTCAGCGTACGCCGACTTGCCCCACCGGCACGGGAAGTCGGCGAGGCTGGTCGGACCGCCCCCGGACGTGGGTGAGGATGGCGCCATGGCGGACCACAAGCACACCACCCCCCACTCCCCGTCCTTCCGGACCGAGACCTTCGAGATCACCACCGGCAGCCGCGAGGTCGCACTCGACATCACCGACCGCTGCGCCCGGTTCCTCGACGGGCACGCCCCCGGCCGGGACGGCCTGCTCAACGTCTTCGTCCCGCACGCGACGGCCGGGATCGCCGTTCTGGAGACCGGCTCCGGCAGCGACGCCGACCTGCTCGCGAGCCTGCGCGACCTGCTGCCGGCCGACGACCGCTGGCAGCACCGGCACGGCAGCGCGGGCCACGGCCGCGACCACGTCGTCCCCGGCCTGGTCGCCCCGCACGCCACCCTGCCGGTGATCGGCGGGCGGCTCGCGCTGGGCGTCTGGCAGTCGGTCGTCCTCGTCGACACCAACGGCGACAACCCACGGCGGACGGTCCGGCTCTCCTTCCTCGGCTGACCGGCGCCCGGGGGCGGTCCGGTCCGGGCAGGCGGGAGCGTGAACACAGCCCCTACCGGCCTCGGGTCGGCCCGCCCCCGGGGGCCCCTTCGGCGCCGACGGCTCCTGTCGCGGGGGCCTCGCCGCTCGCGGCTCCGGTGGCTGCCGCCCCGGCGACCGCTGTCCCGGCGACGGCCGGCTCGCTGACAGCCGGCTCGCTGACGGTCGCCTCGGCGGCTGCCGCCTCGGCGACGGCCGTGAGGTACCGCTCGATCGCCAGGTACTGGCAGAGCGCGGCGACCGGGCGGCCGAGCCGGGCGTACCAGGAGGCGAGCCGGGCGAAGGCGCTCACCTCGAACCACACCTCGCCCGCCGCGTCCATGGACACCATGAACGCCTCCTCGCCGCGCTCCGGGTGCCCCGGCAGCGTTCCGTAGGCGAAGCCGATCCGGTCCGGCTCGTCCACCGTCCACACCACCCGGCACGGGATCACCAGCCGCGGCCACCGGGTACCGGGCAGCGTGAGGCGCAGCAGCACGGTCGCCCCCGTCTCGACGGGCGCGTGCGGGTACACGGCGAAGCCCGTCCCCAGCTGGCAGCCCCAGCCGAGTACGAACCGCCCGGCCCGGTCCAGGACGTCGGGGCCGTGCCCGAGGTGCACCCGCCGCCGCAGGTGGGCGTAGCCCTCCGGCAGCCGGGCGTCCCGGGTGGCGCCCACCTCGCGGTAGCTGGGCGCGGACGCCCGGGCGGCCAGCAGCCGCCGCTCCAGGGCGGACGACGGCCGGACGGTGCGCTGCGTGCGGGCGTCGGTGCGGGCGTCGGTGCGGGCGTGGGTGCCGGGCGAGTCGGGCATGCGGCCACCGTATCCGCCGTCCGGGAGCAACCTTGCGCGGGGCCCGGCCGAGGAGTAGAGAAGGCCCCATGAGCGAAACAGCCGTGAACGGCAGGGTCCCCACCGGCACGCCGGACGGCGACGGCACCGCGGCGGCCGGCCAGGTCTGCGCCCTCGCCCCGGCCGACGGCGACGCCGTCGCGGCCCTGCTGCCCGACCCGGACCTCACCGGCCCGCGCGCGGACTGCGTGCTGTGCGGCGAGCCGACCGAACTGCCCGCCGACCACCCGGGCAGCACCCTCTGCCCCGTCTGCACCTGGCAGCAGGCCCAGCGGATCGCCTGCTCCGGCTGAAGCGGTCCGGGTCGCACGGGCCCGTCCGGCCGGGACCGGTCACGGCCGCGACCGGCGTTGCGCGTCGGGCTTCGGGCATCGGGTGTTGGGCATCGGGCGTCAGGCGTCAGGCGTCCTCCCGCCCTGCCAGGGCCAGGGTGGAGCCGTGCCGGCCCTTGCGGACCAGCAGCTGGGCCGGGATCCGGCTGCGCAGATCGGCGACGTGGCTGACGATGCCGACCGCCCGGTCCCGCTCGCGCAGACCGTCGAGGACGTCCATCACCTCCTCCAGGGTGTGCTCGTCCAGGCTGCCGAAGCCCTCGTCGATGAACAGGGTGTCCAGCGGCATGCCCCCGGCCTCGTCGGTGACCACGTCGGCCAGGCCGAGTGCCAGGGCCAGCGAGGCGAAGAAGCTCTCGCCGCCGGAGAGCGTGGCGGTGTCGCGCTCGGTGCCGGTCCAGGCGTCCACCACCCGCAGGGCGAGCCCCGAGCGCTTGTTGCCCGCGCCCCGGTCGTCGCTGTGGACGAGGGTGTAGCGGCCGCCGGACATCCGGACCAGCCGGTCGCTGGCCGCCGCCGCCACCTGCTCCAGCCGCGCCGCCAGGACGTACGACTCCAGACGCATCCGGAGCCGGTTGTCGGCCGAGGTGCCGGCCGCCAGCGCGGCCAGCCGGCTGATCCGCGCGTACCCGTCCAGCTCCGGGGCGAGCGCGCGGGCCAGCTCGGCCAGCTGTCGCCCGATCGCCGCGAGCGCCTCGCACCGCGCCCGGGCCGCGTCCCGCGCGGCGTGCGCGGCCCGCAGCCGGTCGGTGGCGGCCCCGAGTGCGGCACGGGCGCCCGGCAGGTCGGCGGGGGGCAGGGCCGCCGCCGCGGCCGACTCCGGCTCGGCGAGCCGCCGCTCGGCCGCCGCCAGCTCCGCCCGGTGCCGGTCCAGCCGCTGCTCCAGCCGCTCGCGCTCCGGCCGGGGCAGGAGGACGGCGGCGGCGTCCTGCGCGCTCGCGAACCCGGCCGCCACCGCGGCGTCGGCCAGTTCGTCGTCGGCCCGCTTGAGCTGGTCCGCCGCCTCGGTGGTGGCCCGCGCCGCGCCCGCCAGCTCCGCCACGGCCGAGGCGAGCCGGTCCAGGGCGGTCGCGCGCGCCGCCACCGACGGCGCGTCACCCCGGGCCGCCGCCACCCGGGCGCCCAGCTTCTCCTGCTCGGCGTGCAGGGTCCGCGCCTGGGCGGCCAGCTCGGCGCTCCGCTCACGGGCCTCGGCCAGCGCCGTACGGCGGACGGCCTGCTCGGCGGTGAGCCGCTCGATCGCCCGGCCCGCCGGGCCGAGCCCCTCCGCGGACCGGAGCGCCTCGCGGTGCTCGCGCTCCAGTCCGGTGAGCGCTCCGGCGAGGGCGTCGGCGGGCTCCTCACCCGCCGCGCCGGCCGCCGCCGCCCGGCGCACCTGGAGGCCGGACAGCTTCCGCTCCGCCGCGTCGGCGGCCTGCTCGGCGGCCGTCTGGGCCTGCCGGGCGCGCTCCTCGTCCTCGGCCCGGACCGGTTGGCCGACCGCGCGGGCGGGGTCGGGGTGCTCCGGTGAGCCGCAGACCCGGCACGGCTGGCCGGTGCTCAGCTGCGCGGCCAGCTCGGCGGCCATCCCGGCCAGCCGGCGCTCGCGCAGGTCCAGGCCGTACTGCCGGGCGTCCAGTGCCTCGGCGCGCAGCGCGAGGACACGTGGCCGGGCGTGGTCGATCTCCAGGTCCAGCGCGTCCCGGTCGCGGGCGGCGGACAGCCGGGCGGCCAGCTCGGCGCGCCGGGCGTCCAGCCGCTCGACACGACCGGCGGCGTCCCGCGCGGCGGACTCCTCCGCCTGGAGCGCGGCCAGCCGGGCCTCGAACTCGGCCAGCCAGTCGCCCGCCTCCTCGGCGAGGTCCTCTGCGCTCCGCAGGTCGGCGGCCAGGGCCGCCCGTGCGCCGGCCAGCTCGGCGCACTGCCGCTCGTCCTCACGGGCCGCCTCCAGCCGGACGACCTCCGCCCGCAGCCGCTGTTCGGCCGCGGCCAGCTCCGCGGCCTCGGCGTGCGCCAGTGCCGGCCCGCCGCCCGCCGCGCGCCCGTCCGCCGTGGCCCCGTCCGTCGTGCGCGTGCCCCTCGCGCCCGCGACGTCCTCGCGTGCCAGGACATCGCGCCCCGCCGGGCCGTCGGCGACCTCGGCCAGCGCCGCGCGGTGCCGGTGTTCCGTGTCCCGGGCCCGCCGGTACGCCTGCGCCGCGCGCTCGCGCAGGTGCAGCACCGACTCGACGCCGACCGCCGCCTGCGCCGCCACCAGCCGCTGCCGGTCCGCCGCCCGGGCCGGCTCGTCCTCGGCCAGCCGGGCCGCCTCCCGCACCGCCTGCCGGTGCCGCTCCTGCCGGTCGGCCAACTGCTCGGCGGCCTCCCGCGCCCGCTGCGCCGCCCGGTGCGACTCCTCCGCGCCCGCCAGCGCCGCCCCGGCGACCGTCAACCGCTCGGCCGCGCCGACCCGCAGCACGGCCGCCCAGCCCAGCACGCCGGCGGTGAGGTCGGCACCCCCCGGAGCACCCGCGGGACCGGATTCCTCCTCGACGGGCACCGGGCCGGCGGCCGGCTCGGCGCCCGGACCGGCCGCCTGCTCCGCCTTGCTCGCCAAGTCCCGCAGTCGGCGGCGCCCCGCCTGGACGGCGGCCTCGTGGGCCCGGCGCTGCTCGGCCAGCCAGGCCTCGACGGACTGGAACCGCTCGGTGTCGAACAGCCGGCGCAGCAGCTTGCCGCGCTCCTCCGAGTCCGCCCGCAGGAACCGCGCGAAGTCGCCCTGCGGCAGCAGCACCACCTGGCAGAACTGGTCCCGGCTCATCCCGATCAGCCGGTGGATCTCCTCCCCGGCCTCCTGGTGCGACTTGCTGACCGCCCGCCAGCCCGGTGCGCCGTCGCCGGTCCCCGCGCCGTCGGCCGACCACTCGCGCAGCAGCGTCTGCGCGCGCTCGGTCGTCGTACCGCGGCCCACCTTCTTCGGCCGCGGCTGCTCCGGGACGCGGGTGACCTCAAGCCGCCGCCCGCCCAGCGTCAGCTCCAGCCGGACGGTGGTCAGCCGGCTGGCCTCGGCGTGGTCGCTGCGCAGCCGGTTGGCCCGGCGGGTGCCGGGCACCTCGCCGTAGAGGGCGTAGCAGACCGCGTCCAGCACGCTGCTCTTGCCCGCGCCGGTGGCGCCGCGCAGCAGGAACAGTCCGCCGGCGGCCAGCGCGTCGAAGTCGACCGTCTCGGAGGCCGCGAACGGGCCGAACGCGGTCACGGTCAGCCGGTGGAGTCTCATCGCGGCAGCTCCGCCTTCCGGTCGGTGGTCTCCCGGACGCGCTCGAAGCCCTCGCGCAGCCAGTCCAGCTCGGCGGCGTCCGGCTCGGCGCCGGGGCGGACGTGCCGCAGGAATCCCTCGGCGATCTCCAGGTCCGTCCGGCCGCCGACCCGCGCGGCGTAGGAGACGGAGGCGGCGGCGGTCGTCTCCTCGGGATCGAAGAGCAACTGGAGGGTGTGCGGGAAGCGCCGGCGCAGCCGCTCCATCGGCTCGCCCGGGCGGCTCGGGTCGGTGAGGGTGGCCTGCACCCACGACTGCTCGTCGGCGGTGTACCGCTCGTCGGTGAGCAGGTCCTCCAGCCGGCCGCGCAGCCGGGCCAGCGGGCGCGGCACCGGGCACGGGACCCGCTCGGCGGCGACCGCGCCGTCGGCGGCGAGGTCGACCAGCCACATGCTCTTGCGGTGCTCGTGCTCGGAGAAGGAGTAGGCGAGCGGGGAGCCGCTGTAGCGCAGGTGCGGGGCGAGGGTCTGGCTGCCGTGCAGATGGCCGAGCGCGGCGTAGTGCACGCCGTCGAAGACGGCGGCGGGGACGGCCGCGACCCCGCCGACCGCGATGTCGCGTTCGCTGTCGCTCGGCTCGCCGCCGGTGACGAAGGCGTGGGCCAGCACCACCGCGCGGGTGCCGGCCGGCCGGGCCGCGAGGTCGGTCCGGACCTGGTCCATCGCCGCGCCGAGCACCGCGGCGTGGCCACCGCGCGCCAGCCCGAACCGCTCCCGGACCAGCGTCGGCTCCAGGTAGGGCAGCCCGTAGACGGCGACCGGACCGTGCTCGTCGGCGAGCAGCACGGGTTCGGCGCACTCGCCCGGGTCGGTCCGCAGGTGGACGCCGGCCCGGCCGATGAGTCCCGCGCCCACCCCGAGGCGGCGGGCGGAGTCGTGGTTGCCGCTGATGAAGACCGTCGGCACGCCGAGGCCGGCCAGCCGGTGCAGCACGTCGTCGAAGAGCGCCACCGCCTCCAGGCCGGGCAGCGCGCGGTCGTACACGTCACCGGCGACCAGCACGGCGTCCACGCCTCGGTCCCGGACCACCGCCACCAGGTGGTCCAGGAACGCGCGCTGGGCGTCGTGCAGGCTCTCCCGGTGGAACGATCGCCCGAGGTGCCAGTCGGAGGTATGCAGCAGTCGCATGGTCCCCGACCATAACGGGCGGCACCGACAACCCGGCGTGGACCGGAGCTCCCCGCCCGCCCCGCCGGTCCTCGGGGCCCCTCCCGGCGGTCGCGCTGGGTGGATTGTCAGTGACCGTGTGTATGTTCGCGGTTGCCGGGAGCCGAGGGGCTCGTGGGGCCGGTGTGACAGGTGCGGCAGGTCCGGACAGCGGGAGGAAGGGAGCGTGGTCGTGCGGGACGGGATGCGCGGTGGGAGCGGGTACGGGGGTCGGCGGCGACCGGGGCCGGGCGGGCCGGGTGCGCCGGGGGCGCGGGGCCGGGGTGGACGGCCCCCGGGCGGCGGGCCTGGCGGGCCGGGCGGGCCCGGGGCGCGCGGGTGGCGGTGGGGGCGGCCGCGTGGGGCGCCGCCGCCGCAGCCGGTGGCGCTCGCGGTGGTGGTGCGCGCCGCCGACTTCGCCGAGCTCGCGGGGTACGGGCTGTTCGGCGGGCTGTCGTACCGGGCCTACCTGCGGCGGCTGGCGCTCCAGCTCCGGGCGCTGGGCGGGCACGGCTTCGAGGTCCACCTGAGGGTGCTGGACCCGGCGGACTACGAGGAGTACTGCGAGGCGTTCGG
Source organism: Kitasatospora sp. NPDC004723 (assembly GCF_040609255.1). Taxonomy (NCBI): domain Bacteria; kingdom Bacillati; phylum Actinomycetota; class Actinomycetes; order Kitasatosporales; family Streptomycetaceae; genus Kitasatospora; species Kitasatospora sp. NPDC004723. The sequence continues at coordinate 43,130 of NZ_JBEXJT010000015.1, forward strand.
CTTCGACCCCGGGGACGCGGCGGCCGGGGTCGCGTACGCGGCCGACCCCGAGCTGGCCGGGGAGCCGTTCGTCTACACCGGGCAGCGGTCGGCGGTGCTGCTGCCGCGGTTGGCCGACGACCACCGGGCCAGGGTGCGGATCTCGATCGCGACGGTGGCGCTGCTGGCGGCGGTCGGCGAGGGCCCGCCGGGGGAGCGGCGGCTGGTGGCGGTGATGCGGCACGCGATCGAGGTCCGGTCGGCGGTGGCGGCGGGCGCCGGTGACGGGTTCCACCTGCTGACTCTGCGCTGCCACGGCCCCGAGGACGGCGAGGAGCTGACCACCGCGCTCGACCTCCTGGTGGAGCGGGGGCGGTCCGCGGTGGGCGACCGGGACGGGGAGGCGTTCTGCGTGACGCTGGCGGCGGGGCTGGCCGCCGGCGGCGCCGGGGCGATGGTGCTGCACGGGGATCCGGCGGCGCCCGGCGGTCACACGGTGCGGGGCTGGGCGCTGTGCGGCGGGCTGCTGCGGCCGATGACCGCCCGGGAGGTGCTGGACGAGCTGGCCGACGACGTCGGCCGCGGCCTGCCGTTCCCGCCGGCCGCCGTCCCGCTGCCGGGCTTCCCCCTCCCGGTGCCGCCCGCGCCGCAGGAGGGTGGTGAGCCCCTGGACTGACCGCGGCTGACCAGGGTGTTCGGCTCCCGGTGTCCACCAAGCGGCGCTGGGGACTGTTCATCGACCGCCTGTTCGGGGAAGATTTCGGGGAAGATCAACAGTGGGAACGGCCGGTGCCCCACGCCGCCGTGCCCGCCCGATCGGCCCCGAACCGCGCACCGCGAACCGTCCCCGCGCACCGTCGGTCCGGCGAGCCCGACACCGAAAGGGGGACGCATGAGCCGGATCGAGTACAGCGCGGAGATCGCCGAACTGCTCGGCCGGGTACGGCGGCGTCCCACCGCGGGGTGGCCGTGGCGGCCGGGCGAGCGGGTGCCTCCCGGGCTTCCGGTCAAGCAGTCGTGGGGGTGGCTGTTCGCCCCCGACGGCCGGGTGCTGACACTGGTCAACCCCAGGGACGGCATCGTCTCGCTGCCCGGCGGTTCGCTGGAGCCGGAGGACGCCGGCGATCCCGGCTCGGCGCTGGCCCGGGAGGCGGGCGAGGAGGCGCAGGCGCTGATCGGCACGGCGTACTACCTCGGGTACCTCTACGACCGCGTCGGGTCGGCCAACGGCGGGCACGAGTGCGCGCGGGTCCGGATGGCCGCCGCGCTGCGGGCGGTCGGTCCGAGCGTGCCGGACCCGGCGTCCGGGCGGCACTACCGGCGGCTGCTGGTGGCGCCGGGCCTCGCTGTCGAACTGCTCGGCTGGGGCACGCCCGGTCTGCGCCAGGCCCGGGCGGCGGTGACGACCGCCGCCCGGTGGCTCGGCGTGCCCGCGGTGGCCAACGAGACGATCGAGGAGCTGCCCCTCGACGGCTGCGAGGTCTTCCCCGGTGTCGGACCGGGAGACGGCCCCGGTGCCGGACCCGGCGTCGGCCGGGGTACCGCCCCCGGCGAGGTCCAGGGCGCCGCCGTCCAGGGCGCCGTCCAGGATGTGGTCCGGGGCACGGTCCAGGGCGCCCCCGCCGACCCGGGCCGTCCGTCGGCCCTTCCGCCGCACCTTCCGCCGAACGGCTCGTCAGCCCGTCCGCCGAAACGCCCGCCGGACCACCCGCTGGACCTTCCGCCGGACCACCCGTCGGACCGTCCGTCGAACCGGGCCGGTGGCAGCTGAGCGCCGGCCGCCCCCGCCCCCGGGGCCTGTTCCACCACGTGGAGCTGTGGACGGACGACCTGGCGGTCGCGGCGGAGCAGTGGGGCCCGGTGCTGCTCGCGCTCGGGTGCGAGCCGTTCCAGCAGTGGCCGAGCGGTCGCAGCTGGCGCCTCGGGGACGCCTACCTGGTGATCGAGCAGTCGCCGGCCCTGCTGCCGGGCGGTCACCAGCGGCTGCGTGCCGGCCTCAACCACCTCGCCGTGCACGGCGGCCGGGCGGCGGTGGCCGTCGCCCTCGCCGCCGGCTGGACGGTCCGGGTGGACACCGGCGAGGCGGTCCATCTGATCGACCGCCAGGGCTTCGAGCTGGAGATCGTCGTCCACGACGGCGAGTCCGAGTAGCCGCCGCCTGACCGCCGCCCCTCCGCGGCCGGATGACGCGCCGTCCGGTCACCACCGGCGCACGCCCGGTCGCCCGTAGTGAGAAACGGGCGCGTTCACCCCGCCGTTGTCAGACTGTTCGTCAATTGACTTGGCATGACAACTTCACATGAAAGCTACCGCCTGGTATCAAATTCCGTGACACACGTCACTACCAGGAGACCTCATGTCGCGCCCTGCCCGAGTCATGTCCGTCGCCGTCACGGCGGCCCTCCTCACCCTCACCACGCTGGCGACGGCCGGCACGGCCCACGCCGCCGGCGTCAACTACGTCGCCCTGGGCGACTCCTACTCCGCCGGTGTCGGTGCCGGCGGCTACACCAGCGAGAGCGGCAGCTGCAAGCGCAGCACCAACGCGTACGCCTACCTGTGGAAGAACGCCCACACGCCGACGTCCTTCAAGTTCGTCGCCTGCTCCGGAGCCAGAACCGGCGACGTGCTCAACAGTCAGATCTCCGCCCTGAGCTCGACCACCACGCTGGTCAGCATCACCATCGGCGGCAACGACGCCGGCTTCGCGGACACGATGCAGACGTGCGTCCTGGACTCCGAGAGCGCCTGCCTCAACGCCGTCGCCACCGCGAAGAACTACGCCACCAGCACCCTGCCCGGCCAGCTCGACAAGGTCTACTCGACGATCCGGGCCAAGGCGCCGAACGCCCGCGTCGTCGTGCTCGGCTACCCGCACATGTACAAGGTCGGCGGCAGCTGCATCCTCGGCATCGGAGACACCAAGCGGGCCGCCATCAACGGCGCCGCCGACACGCTCGACGACGTCCTCGCCAAGCGGGCGGCCAACGCGGGCTTCGCCTTCGGCGACGTCCGCACGATCTTCCGCGAGCACGAGATCTGCGGCTCCGGCACCACCTGGCTGAACAGCACCACCCTGCCGGTCGACGAGAGCTACCACCCCAAGGCCGCCGGCCAGTCGGGCGGTTACCTCCCGGTCTTCTCCGCCCAGGTCTGAGCGGAGGCGCACAGGGTCTGAACAGGCCCGGGCCCGCCGGTCCCTCACAGGGGGAGGGACCGGCGGGCCCGTCCGTTCGTGGCGAGCGACCCGCAGCACCCCGTCCGCGGCGGTACCGCCGTCAGCGCGGCGACGGTGACTGTCCGGCACCCGGCAGCGGGTTCGTACCCCCGGTCTCCCCAGGGGACGAGTCTGGCGCCGGAGGGCCTCGTCCCGTCCACGGGCAGGGCGCGGAACGGGCGCACCGCCGGCCCGTACGGGGACCGGCGGTGCGGCGATCGGTGTGTGGTGCGTGACGGCGGGCGCGGGCCCGGGTACGGGCGGCTACCCCGTCAGCGCAGGTAGGAGGTCAGGCCGGCGGGCTTGAGGCCGGCCGTCCCGGCGGCGGCCAGGGCGCGCTGGAGGTCACCGGCGAGGGTGTCGCTCCAGTGCATCAGCACGACGTCCCCGGGCGACAGGGTCCCCTCGTGCCAGATGTTGGAGGCGCCCCAGCTGAAGTCCGCGTCGGCGGTGAGCACGGTGCGCATCCCGCAGTTGGCGGCGGCCTGCAGGGTGTCGGCGTTCCAGCTGAAGAACGGCGGGCGGAAGACGGTCGGCGCGGTGCCGAAGAGACGGGTCAGCGAGTCCCGTGCGTCGCAGATCTCCACCTGCTGCTCGGCGGGCGACAGCTTGGTGAGGTCCGGGTGGGAGACGCTGTGGTCCTGGACGGAGGAGCCGGGCACGGCGGTGACCCGCTGGAAGTAGCCGGGGTCGGCGGCGGCGGCCATCGGCAGCGGGAAGGCGGTGATCGGCAGCTGGTGGTCGGTGATGAACCGCTCCGCCTCCGGGGAGGTCTGCCAGCCGTCGTCGATGGTGAAGAAGACCACCTTGTCGCTGGTCGGCACCGACGGGGCGGCCGTGGCCGGGGCGGGCGCGGGGCCGTCCACCCGGACGTCGTCGACCGCGAACGGGCCCTGCTGGTACCAGCCGTGGACGGCGAGGCGGACGGTGGTGGCGGTGGGCCCGGCGGTGAAGCGGGTGGTGAGCTTCTGCCAGCCGCCGTGGGTGTCCTCGGTCCAGGCGGGCGCGGTCGGACGGTCGGTGCCGTCGGTGGCGCCGAGGAAGACGAACTTCCCGCGGACCCAGGCGGAGGCGGTGTAGGTGGTACCGGGCTGGACCGAGACGGTCTGCGCGCACTCGCCGGTGGACTCGTCGCCGGCCGGGGTGACGGCCAGCGCGGAGCCGCCCGAGTGCGGGGCGGCGGTGGTGACGGAGGCCTCGGCGGGCCCGCCGGAACAGCGCCAGCCGGGCACGCTGCCCCAGTCGGCGAGCGAGGAGGCGGGGATCTCGAACCCGGGGTTGGTGGCCAGATTGACGGTGGGCGCGGCGGCGTCGGACGCGGCGGCGGTCCCGGGCGCGGCGGCGGCGGGCCCGGCGAGGCCGGCCGTCAGCAGCGCCGCGCAGGCGCCCAGGGCCGACAGGCGTGCGGACATGCGCGAGGAGATGGACACGTGGGGACTCCTGCGTGGGGACGCGCCCGTTGGGGCGGGCGCGCGGAGACGTGGATGTGGGGATGTGGGGATGTCTGGATGTGGGGTGCTCCCGGAGGGGGCGGGAGCGGTCGGCGCGCCGCACTCGGACCGGGAGGAAAACAATGGACTGGACCACTCCGATCGTCAAGGACCGGAGGCCGCCCGGCCGGTCACCGCTGCTGCGGCAAAAGGGACAAGACGATCCGTCAGGGGGCGTAGAGCTCTTCGATGTCCGCCGCGTAGTAGTCCGTGATCGCCGTCCGCCGCAGCTTCAGCGAGGGTGTCAGGAGCCCCTGCTCGAAGCCGAACTCCCGGGGCAGCAACCGGAACGCGCGGATCGACTCGGCGCGTGAGACCGCGGTGTTGGCCGCCGCGACGGCGCGCTGGATCTCGGTGTGCAGCTCCTCGTCGGAGAGCACCGCCCACGGGTCCGCCTGCCCGCGCCCGCGCCGTTTCAGCCAGTGCGACAGCGCCCCCGGGTCGAGGGTGATCAGCGCGGCCACGTACGGGCGGTCGTCGCCCACCACCAGGCACTGCGAGACCAGCGGGTGCGTCTCGACCCGGAGCTCCAGGGCGGCGGGGGCGAGGTTCTTGCCGCTGCTGGTGACGATGACGTCCTTCTTGCGGCCGGTGATGGTGAGGTAGCCGTCCTCGTCCAGGCTGCCGAGGTCGCCGGTGCCGAACCAGCCGTCGAACAGCGACTCGGCGGTGCAGCGCGGATGGTTGAGGTAGCCGCCGAACACGCCGGGGCCGCGCACCCACACCTCGCCGTCGTCGGCGATGGCCACGGTGGCGCCGGGCACCGGCTGCCCGACCGTGCCGATCTTCGCGCGCCCGGGCGGGTTGCCGGTGATCGCCGCCGAGGTCTCGGTGAGCCCGTAGCCCTCGTACAGCTGGATGCCGGTCCCGGCGAAGAAGAGGCCGAGTTCGCGCTCCAGCGTCGAGCCGCCGCACATCAGCGTCCGCAGCCGGCCGCCGAACACGGCCCGCAGCCGCTGGTAGACCGTCCGCTCGTAGGCCAGGTGGCGCAGCCGCAGCGCGGGGCCAGGACCGGGGCCGCGCCCGAGGCCGCGCTTCTCCCGGCAGGCCGCCCAGTCGACCGCCACTTGCCGGGCCTGGTCGAACAGTTCGCCGCGCCCGGCCTCCTCGGCGGCCCGCCGGGCCTGCTGGAACACCTTGTCGAGCACGTACGGGACGACGAGCAGGAAGGTGGGCCGCAGCGCGGCGAGCACGGGCAGCAGGGCGTCGGTGGACATCTCGGAGACGTGGCCGAGCCGGAAGCCGCCGCGCACCGCCGCGATCTGCACCATCCGCCCGTAGACGTGCGACAGCGGCAGGAACAGCACGGTGGAGGGCTGGTGGCCGCCGGTGTCGCGCAGGGCCTCGTCCCAGCAGGCGAGCAGCGCGTCGGCCGCGTCGGCCAGGGCGCCGTGGGTGATCAGGCAGCCCTTGGGGCGGCCGGTGGCGCCGGAGGTGTAGACGACGGTGGCGACGGTGTCGGCGCCGACGCCGAGCCGTTGGCGGTGCACCAGCGAGTCGGGGACCCCGCGCCCGTCCTCGACGATCGCGGCGACGCAGCCCCGGTCCAGCTGCCAGATGCCGGTCAGGTCGGGTAACGCGTCGCAGACCGCGCCGACGGTCATCGCGTGGTCCTCGTCCTCGACCAGGCAGGCCACCGCCTGGGTCTCGGCGAGGATCCAGCGGACCTGCTCGGCCGAGGCGGTGGGGTAGACGGGGACGGAGATCGCGCCGATCGACCAGAGCGCGTAGTCGAACAGCGTCCACTCGTAGCGGGTGCGGGACATCAGGGCGACCCGGTCGCCGTAGCGCACGCCCCGGGTGAGCAGGCCCTTGGCGAGGGCGAGCACCTCGTCGCGGAAGCCGGCCGCGGTGACGTCCTGCCAGTCGTCGTCGGGGGCGCGCCGGGTGCCCTCGCCGCGGCGGGCCAACTGGACCAGTCCGGGGGAGCGCTCGGCGGTGTCGTAGAGCGAGTCGGCCAGCCCGCCGGCGGCCGGACCGCCGGCCGGGGCGGGGGTGGTGAACTCGCGCACGATCCCCCCGATCCGTCCTGCAGGTGGAGCGAAACTATCGGATAGCGTGCCGACTGCCCAGGGGTTGTGACCGGGACGCGACGAGATCGGCACCGGCTCGTGCGGAAAGTGCCGTGCGCGTCGGAGCCGCTGCTCGCGGTGGCGCTCGCGGCGGTGACCGGGTCATGACGGAGCGTGCGACGGAGACCCGGCGGCGGGGTGAAAGCGGTGATCTCGGTGCCGATCCGGACACGATCCGGGCCGGGGCGAAGAGAGGCCGGGTTCGACCCTCGAACGAGTGGTCAGGGCGTAGTAGAGTCTCGCAGACCTGCGGCCGGGGCATCCCGGTCCGCCCCGAGATCCACCCCCGGACCGGGACTTGGTCCGTACCAACCCGCCGTCCGTCCGCGCCGCCCCACGCCCCCCCCACCGACCCCGCCGCCCGCACCCCGTCCGCGCCTGGCACTTCCCGACCGAGGACTCCATGCGTCTGCGCAGCAGCTCGATCCGCGCGAAGATCATCGCGCTGCTCCTGGTGCCCATCGTCGCCCTCGCCGCCCTCTGGGCGTACGCGACGCTCACCACCGCCGGAGACGTCTGGAGCCGACTGGACCTCAGCAGGACGTACCAGGAGTTCGGCACCCCCGTCGACCAGTACGCGCACGACCTGCAGAGCGAACGCCGGGCCGCCGTCAAGCGGCTGGCCGACCCGACCTCGGGCACCGCGCGCGAGGCCTTCGAGCAGGCCCAGGCCGCCACCGACCGGGACCTCGCCCAGCTGCGGCAGAAGAAGGACACCGCCGGCGGCCGGCTCGACGAGTCCCAGCGCGGCCGGCTGCTGCAGATCCTCGCCGCCGCCGACCAGTTGCCCCCGCTGCGCGCGCAGGTCGGCCGCGCCGCGCTCAACTGGGAGTTCGCGCTCGGCCAGTACACCGACCTGGTCAAGCCCACCTTCGCCTTCCGGTCGGCCTTCGTCGCCCGGCAGAGCGGCCAGCTCCCGCGGCAGGGGACCATCCTGACCGAGCTGGTGCGCGCCCGCGAGTACCTCTCGCAGGAGGACGCGGCGATGGAGGGCCTGCGCACCGCGACCTCCCGGCCCACCCCTGAGCAGTACCAGGTCGCGCTCGACGCCCTGCACAACCAGCAGGCCCTGTTCACCGTCTACATCGCCGAGCTGGACCCGGTCGACCAGGCCGACTACATCGCCCTGCGCGGCGGCGAGGCCTGGGCCTCGCTGGCCCGGGCCGAGGCGGACTTCGTCGGCGCGGGCGGCCCCGAGCGGGTGGTCCAGGCGATCAACGGCGGCGACTGGCGCAAGACCGCCGACCACGCGCTCGGCGACCTCGCGGCGATCAACGCCCGGCTGGCCGGCACCATCGACGACCGCGACCACTCGTACGCGATCGGCCTGCTCTGGCGCGGCGGCATCGCCGGTGTGATCGGCCTGGTCGCGGTGGTGCTCTCGATCCTCATCTCCTACCGGATCGGCCGGGGCCTGGTCCGCGAGCTGATCGGCCTGCGCAACGCCGCCAACGAGCTGGCCGGCACCCGCCTGCCCTCGGTGATGCTGCGGCTGCGCAAGGGCGAAGCGGTGGACGTCGCCACCGAGGCCCCCGAGCTGGAGTTCGGCCCTGCCGAGATCGGCCAGGTCGGACGGGCCATCAACGCGGTGCAGCGGGCCGCCGTCGAGGCCGCCGTCGAACAGGCCGAACTGCGGCGCGGCGTCTCCGCGGTCTTCGTCAACCTGGCGCGGCGCAGCCAGGTGCTGCTGCACCGCCAGCTGACCCTGCTCGACACCATGGAACGGCGCACCGAGGACCCGGCGGAGCTGGAGGACCTCTTCAAGGTCGACCACCTCACCACCCGCATGCGCCGGCACGCCGAGGGCCTGATCATCCTGGCCGGCGGCTCGCCGGGCCGGGCCTGGCGCAAGCCGGTGCGGATGGTGGACGTGGTCCGCGCGGCGGTCGGCGAGGTCGAGGACTACGCCCGGGTGATCGTCCGGCCGTTCCCCGGCACCGGACTGCTCGGCAGCGCGGTCGCGGACGTCACCCACCTGGTCGCCGAACTGGTCGAGAACGCGGCGGTCTACTCGCCGCCGGCCACCCAGGTCACCGTCCAGGGCGAGGTGGTGGCGCACGGCTTCGCGCTGGAGATCGACGACCGCGGGCTCGGGCTGAGCGAGCAGGCGCTCGCCGGGATCAACGAACGCCTCACCGTGGAGCAGGAGTTCGACCTCGCCGACACCGACCGGCTGGGCCTGTTCGTGGTCAGCCGACTGGCCCGGCGGCACGGCATCCGGGTGCACCTGAGGCCCTCGCCGTACGGCGGGACCACGGCGGTGGTGCTGATACCGCGCGAGCTGCTGGCGGAGGCGCCGGACGGGCTGCCGGAGCCGCCGCCCGCGGGAGGTACGGGCGTCGGGGCCGCTTCCGGTGCGGGTGCGGGTTCCGGTGCGGGCGCCGCCGGTGGACGGCGGGCGGCGGCGGGTCGGCGCGACCTCGTCGCGGTGCCGGCGCTCGGCGCGGACGGGACGGCGGGTGCGGGCGGTCCGGGCGCTGCGCGGGCCTCCGGCGGGGCCAACGGATCGAGTGGGTCGAACGGCTCCAACGGCTCCAACGGATTCAATGGCTCGACGGGCTCCGACGGCGAGGGCGGGCGGCACCGGGGCAGCGGGGGGCCGCGTCCCTCGGCGCCCGAACCGGCGCGCACCCCCGGTGGACTGCCGCGCCGGTCGCGGGGCGGCGGCGGGCCGGTGCTCGTCCCGGCACCGGCCGGCGAGCCCGCCGGGCCGGGCAGCGGGCGGCACCGGCGCGCCGAGGCGCGGGGCACGGCGGTGGCGGACGCCGCCGCGGAGGCCTCGGCGCCGCGTGACGGCTCCTCGCCCTCGTCCGTTCCCGCGCCCGCTCCCTCGCCCGCGTCTGACGCCGCGCCACGTACCGGTGGGTCGTGCGCCGGCGCCTCGTCGGGCGGTCTGCCGCGCCGCGTCCGGCAGGCGAGCCTCGCCCCGCAGCTGCGCGAGCGCGCGGCCGAGGCCGCTACCGCCCCGTCGGCCGAGGCCCGTCCGGACGGCGGCGCCGAGGCGGCGCGCGAGCGTTCGCCGGAGGAGGCCCGGGCCACCTTCGCCTCGTTCCAGCGCGGCTTCACCCGAGGCCGGGGCGCGAGCGGCACCCCGGCGGCTCCCCGGCCGGCGCCGGCGCCGCGGCCCGTCCCCGGCTGGCAGCCGCCGGACCCGGGGCGCCGCGCGATCAGTCCGGCACCCGCCCCGGCGGCGCTGCCCGGCCCCGCCGGGGGCGAACCGGCGCCGCTGGCCCGCCGCGCGCCCGTCCCGCCGCCGACCAGGTTCGTCCGCGCTCCGCGCGTCACGGCGGAACCGGACGCACCCGCCGGTCCGTTGTCCGACGGGCCGTCCGAAGGCACGGCACCACCGGCACCACCGGTCTGACCCGCTCCACCCCGTCGACCATGCACGACCCGTACCACCCGCATGACCCGTACGACCTGTACGACCGAGCAGCACCCGCACCACCGGCACGACCCGCACCACCCGCTCCAGCGGAAGGAACAGACTCATGACCACTTCGACGCAGTCGCCCGGAGACCTCAACTGGCTCCTGGACGACCTGGTCGGACGCGTCGCCGCGCTGCGGCACGCGGTGATCCTCTCCAGCGACGGCCTGGCCACCGGCGCCTCCCGTGACCTCGACCGGGAGGACGCCGAGCACCTGGCCGCCGTCGCGGCCGGCTTCCACAGCCTGGCGAAGGGCGCCGGCGGGCACTTCAAGGTCGGCGGCGTGCGCCAGACCATGGTCGAGCTGGACGAGGCCTTCCTGTTCATCACCGCGGCCGGCGACGGCAGCTGCCTGGCGGTGCTGAGCGAGGCCGAGGCGGACATCGGCCAGATCGCCTACGAGATGGCCCTGCTGGTCAAGCGGGTCGGCGAGCACCTGGCCGCCGAGCCGCGCGCCGACGTGGCCCCGCCCGGGAGATGAGCGGTCCGATGGCGGACGAGGAGCCGATACCGGTGCCTCGGGATCCGGAACCGGGAGCGGAGGGCCGGGGACCGGGCGACCGCGCGCCGGACGACGCCTCCGCCGGGGCCGCCTCCGGCGCGGACGGGCCCGGCGCGGACGGGCCCGAGGTCGACCTGTTCCGGGCGCGGACCCCGGTCGACGACCGCTGGTTCGACGACGACGCCGGCCCGGTGGTGCGGCTGTACTCGATGACCCGCGGCCGCACCCGGCCGGTCGAGGACGGCCTGTTCGACCTGATCTCGCTGATCACCGCCAAGGACCCCGGGCCGGTCACGGGCGCCGTGCCCGCCCACGTGCTCGACCCGGAGCACCAGACCATCCTGGCCTGGTGCCGCCGGGAGCCGATCTCCGTGGCCGAGCTCGGCTCGTACACCGACCTGCCGGTCAGCGTCGTACGCGTCCTGCTCGGCGACCTCTACGACGCCGATCTGATCAGCGTCACCCGACCCGTTCCGCTCGCCGAGCTGCCGGACGAGCGCCTGCTGCGAGACGTGATCAATGGACTCCGTGCGCTCTGACCCGACCGCGACCGCCGCCGCCCCGGTGCCGCCCGCCCACGACCGGGCCGGCGGCGGGTCCGGCGATCGGGCGAACGACCCGCGCTGGCGGGGCGGCCCGGCGGTCGCGGTGAAGATCCTGGTGGCCGGCGGCTTCGGCGCGGGCAAGACCACCCTGGTCGGCGCGGTCAGCGAGATCCGCCCGCTGCGTACCGAGGAGGAGCTCAGCGAGCTGGGCCGGCCGGTGGACGACACGGCGGGGGTGGAGGCCAAGCGCACCACCACGGTGGCGATGGACTTCGGCCGGATCGACGTACGGCCCGGGCTCGCCCTCTACCTGTTCGGCACGCCCGGCCAGGACCGGTTCTGGTTCGTCTGGGACGAGCTGGCCCGGGGCGCGCTCGGCGCGGTGGTGCTGGCCGACACCCGGCGGCTGGCGGACTGCTTCCCCTCGGTGGACTTCTTCGAGCAGCGGGGCATCCCCTTCCTGGTGGCCGTGAACTGCTTCGACGGCAGCGAGGTCTTCTCCCCGGAGGAGGTCCGGGACGCGCTCGACCTGGACCCGGGCATCCCGGTGATCCTCTGCGACGCCCGGCTGCGCGAGGACGGCAAGGAACTGCTGGTGGCACTGGTCGAGCACGCCGCCGACCGCCGCCGGGGAGCGCCGGCCGCGGTCTGAGCCGACGGTTCGGCAGGCCGCCGGGACCGGGCCCCGGTGCCCGCCGCGGTGGGTGGCGCCGCGTCAGCGTCTCATTTCCGTGTTCACATGCCGGACGATCGGTGTCAGGCAGGTTGCCTTGACCGGCCCGGCGTGGAAGGCTCTGTGGACGGAGGCCGCCCGGCCCGTTGCCGGGGTGCCGCCAATGTGCCGCGCACCGAGTGCGTCGGGCACGAGCGCCGCGGCACGACACAGGGACGTGCCGGCGCACCGAGACCAGTGGGGGGAGGACCGTACCGTGAACGTCGAGCAGCGACGTGCCGTGTCCGTGTCCGCCTCCCTGGTTCTCCCCCTCCCGGTCACTCCGGCGCTGACCGTTCGGCGGTACATCGACCACGCGCTCATCTGCAGCGCCTGCTGTCGCTGACGTCGCCACCCTTCGCCGTCCACGTCACCGTCGCCGCCGCCCACCGCCCGGGGAGCCCTCCCGTCCGGTACGGCCCGTCCGGGTCGCCCGTCCGGGCCCGGCGGAACCGGCGGCCCCTCGCACCGTCGACCCGGCAGCACCGGACAGCCGTCCGGTGAGCCGCCGTCGTCCCTGCCCGCTCAGCGGAGAGCACCAGTGAACCTCGCCAGCACCACCCGTCACCCCGCCACCACCGTCACCGTCGGCGTCGCCGCCCGCGCCGCCATCGGGACGGCAGGGGTGGTCGGGGCGACCGGCGGCGGCGCGGGGTCCACCCGGTCGGATCGGCGCGGGAAGCACGCCGCGGACGGAGGAAGAGGTCGGTACGTCGACCTCGAGCCGTTCTGGCCGTCCCGGCAGCCGCACCTGTTCGACCAGACATGTCCCGGCTCGCCCAGCGCGTCCCGGCACTCCTTCCGCTGACCCAGGGTCAGTCCTCGGCAGTACGCCCGGTCGACGCGCAGACGACTCCACCCCGTCCGTCACGCGCGAAATGAGCGGCATCATGTCCACCCCTTCCACCGCCACCCTCCACCTCCCCTCCGCGACCCCGCACCTGCGCGCGGTCCGCTCCGTCCCCTCGAACCCCGAACGCCGGCACGGCGGGCCCGGCCCGCAGCGCCCGGCGGCCGGTCAGCCCGGGGCCGTCCCGCCCGCCGCGGCGGGTCCGGCCGTCTCCCCGGTGGTGCCCGGCGCGACCCAGGCCGTGCCGGCGCTGCCGCCGCAGACGCTGCTCGCGGCGCTCCCGGAGGGCGCGGCGGTCGTCGCCGCGCTGCCGCAGGGCTCGCTGCCGCAGGCCCTCCTTGCCCAGTACGGGGCGCAGTTCGGCGCCTCGGCCGGACAGCCGATGGTCGGCTACCTGGTGCTGGTCCCGGCCCAGGCCGGCGCCGCCCCGGCGGGCGGGACGGCGCCGACCGGCTTCCCGGTCGCGTCGATCGGGACCCCGTCCTCGGCTTCGGCTTCGGCCCCGGTTTCGACTCCGACCCCGACCCCGACCCCCGTCCCGGCCATCGCGACCGGCTCGTCCGTCCCCGGCCCGTCCGCCCCGGGTCCGCTCGGTACCGGTCCGCTCGGTGCCGGTTCGTTCGGCGCGGGGGCTCCGGTCCGTCCGGTACGGCCCGCCGGCCGCGGCATCGCCGTCGACGTGGAGCGCCGCAACGCCTATGTGGACGGGCGGCTGCTCGATCTCACCTACCTGGAGTTCGAGCTGCTCGCCCACCTGACCGAGCACCCGCAGCGGGTGCACACCCGCGACCACCTGGTCTCCGCCGTCTGGGGCTACGGTCACGTCGGTGACGGCCGTACCGTCGACGTGCACGTGGCCCGGCTGCGCCGCAAGCTCGGAGTGGCCTACCGCGACAGCATCGTGACGGTCCGTCGGGTCGGCTACAAGTACACCCCGGTCGCCTGATCCGCGTCCACCGGGCCGGGCGTTCCCGTGAACGCCCGGCCCTTTGCGTTTTCGTGACGAACCGTCATATCCGCTGGTCCGGCGGCAGCAGGAGGACGGCGAGCGCGCCGGCGCAGGACCGCGCGTGCCCGAGGAACCAGTCCAGCCGCTCGTCGGCGAGGTGGGCGGGCGTGGAGCGGACGGCGAGCGCGAAACGGGCCTGCCCGGCGCCGTCCAGCACCGGCACCGCCACCGTGCGCACGCCGGCCGCCGACTCGCCGTCGTTCAGCGCGTAGCCGGCCGTCCGGACCCGCTCCAACTCCTCGTCCAGGAGCTCCGGTTCGGTGATGGTCCGGTCGGTGAACGGCGGCAGCGGACCCAGCGTCGAGACCCCGGCGTCACCCGGGCGCGGCCAGGCCAGCAGCACCTTGCCGAGCGCCGTCGAGTGCAGGGGGCGGCGCAGTCCCAGCCCGGTGTCCGGGCGGACGGAGGCACCGACCAGGATCACCGCGTGCGGGCCGCTGCGGATCGCCAGGTCGGCCGCGGCGCCGGTGCGGCGCGACAGCAGGTCGAGCTCGGGTGCGGCCAGGTGCAGGCCCCGCTGGTGGAAGCTCAGTTGGCCCAGCTCGGCGACGGCCGGGCCGAGCCGGTAGCGGGCCGTGTGCTCGTCCTGCTCCAGGAACCCGGCGCTGACCAGGGTGCGGGCCAGCCGGTGCGCGGTGGAGACCGACAGGCCCATCCGGCGGGCCAGGTCCGAGGCGCTCAGATCGGGGCCGTTGTCGTGGAAGCAGTGCAGCAACCCGAGGGCCCGTTGAACGGCCTGGGCGCCGGCCGGCGGGCTCTGGACGGCGGTGACGGCCTCGGCCATGGCACCTCTCGTTCTGTCCTTGGCTCCGGCCGGTTCACCGGAGTCGCTCCCAGACTATGGCAGCGGGTGCTGCGGGAATGTGTCAACGGCGTTGCAAAAGTATGCCGTTCATGAACAACCGATCCCATGATGTGGCAAACCCTTGTCCGCTGCCGGTCCGCCGTGGAACGCTCGGCTCAGCGCACCGGGCGAGCCCCGTCCACCGCGCCCCGACCCGCAGGAAGGAGCAGCGCCGTGACGAACCGCCGGTGCCCCGCCCCCTGCGTCTGTTGTCGCTGACGCGCCGCTTCCGTCCGCGCCGACCACCCCTCGGACTTCCCGCCCCACCACGCCTGGTGACCCGTGCCGCGCCGCGCCCCGCCGCGTTCGCCCGCACCCTGCCGCAGAGGACCCGCCCACCGTGCCCAGCCACGACAGCCCCACCGCCGCCGCGCCGACCGCGTCCACCCCCGAGGCGCCCGACACCCTCTGGTTCACCCGCTGCCCGGTGCCCACCGCGACCGGCGTCGCGGCCGACCAGGGCTGGCTCGGCCGGGAGTTCGCCGCTGACGGCATCGCCGTCCGCTCGCTCCAGGACGTGCCGCCGGAGGTGGCCGCCGACCACCACTACACCCACGCCCTGACCGGGCTGTTCCGCGAGGGCGGCAACGTTCCGGCGCTCTGGGCCCGTTCGCGCGGCGAGCGGACCAGGCTGATCGGGCTCACCTGGATCGAGGAGCGCCAGGTCGTCCTGGTTCGGGCGGGCAGCGGTATCACCGGCGCCGCACAGCTGCGCGGCCGCAGGCTCGCCGTCCCACGACATGGGATCGCGATCGACTTCTGGCGGGCGATGGCCCTGGCCGGCCTGCACGGCGCACTCTCGCTCGCCGGACTCACACTCGACGACGCCGAGTTGGTGGACGTGCCGGCCGTGCCGGACGGCGGGCAGTGGGCCGCGGAGCTGGCGGCGCTGCGCGACGGCGTCGTGGACGCGGTCTATGTGAAGGGCGCGCTCGCGGTCGAGGCGGCCCGCCGGATCGGCGCGGAGATCGCCGTCGACCTGGACGAGGCGCCGGACCGGCGGGCCAGGGTGAACAACGGCACGCCCCGGCCGATCACCGTCCACCAGCAGCTGCTCGACGAGCACCCGGAGCTGGTGGCCCGCTTCCTGGCCGTCCTGCTGGAGGCCGCGGACTGGGCCGCCGGGCGCCCGGCGGAGGTCGCGCGCATCCTCAGCGCCGAGACCGGCGCGGGGGAGGAGGGCGTCGCCGGCGCGTACGCCCGGGGCGGCCACCGGACTCTGCACCTCGATCTCTCCGCGGAGCGGCTTGCCCTCCTGGAGCAGCAGGAACGCTTCCTTGAGCGACACGGATTCCTGGCCGGCCCGGTCGACGTCCACGCCTGGACCGACCCCGAACCCCTGCGCGCCGCCCGCGCCCTGCTCGCCGCCCGCCGCGCCGAAGGGCGCACGCACGGCGACTGACAAATGACAGCTGACAGATTTCGTCATCTGTTATCTGTCATCTGAAATCTGTCAGCCGTCAACCGCCACCCGTCATTCGCCCGCCCCGCCACGCGCCCACCCCGTCCTCAGGAGTCGACCCCGTGAACCCCTCCCGCCTCGCCCTCGCCGCCACCGCACTGCTCGCCACCACCGCCCTGGCCGCCTGCGGCTCGTCCACCGACGGGGCCAAGGCCTCCGCCGACGGTGGCAAGGCCGAGGTGGTGCTCCGGGTGCCCGACCCCGGTAACAACGGCTTCCTCGCCCTCGGCAAGAAGGACGGCTCGCTGGACCGGGCACTGGCCACCGTCCACGCCAAGGTCGCCTGGACCGGAAGCGCCGGCCCGTTCGCGCCCGCCGCCCAGGCGCTCTCCGCCGACCAACTCGACGTCGCCCAGGGCTCGATCACCTCCGCCGTCGCCGCGCTCGCCCAGAAGCCCGGCTTCAAGCTGTTCGCCCAGACCGCCCCCGACGGCGTCGGCGAGGGCATCCTGGTGAAGAACGACTCACCGATCAAGAGCGTGCAGGACCTCGCCGGCCGCAAGGTCGCCGTCAGCCAGGGCGGCACCAGCGAGTACCTGCTGCTCAAGGCCCTGGAGAAGAACGGCGTCCCGGCGGACAAGGTCGAGCGGGTCTACCTGCGGGCCGACCAGACCTCGGGCGTCTTCAACTCCGGCCAGGTCGACGCCTGGGCGACCTGGAACACCTTCTCCACCCCGTCGATCGCCAACTCCGGCGCCCACTTCCTGGTCAACGGCAAGGAGGTCGGCTCCGACAACTATGCCGTCTGGGCCGTGCGCAACGCCTTCGCGGACAAGCACCCCGAGGTGGTCAGGGCCTTCTATGACTACCTGCGTGAGAACGGCCTCAAGGAGAAGGCCGACCCGGCCGCCTACCTGAACGTGTTCACCGACTCCGGGCCGACCGCCGTCACGCCGGCCGAGAAGGGCGTAGCGATCGAGGTCTCCCGGCAGGGCGCCGCCGCCGGCCCCATCGGCGAGGCCGACATCACCCGGTTCGGCACCGTCGCCGCCTTCTTCGCCGACCAGAAGGTCACCAAGCAGCTGGTCGACGTCAAGCCCTACCTGATCGACGTCGACAAGCTCGGGACCGGTGCCAAGTGAGCACCACCAACGACCTCTTGAGCACCACGGCCGCCGGGGAAGGCGCCGACCGCGGCACTGCCGCCGCCCGCGCGGCCGGCCTGGTCGAGCCCCGTACCCGGATCCAGGCACCGCGCCCCCGGGCGCTCGCCCTCATCCTGCGCACCCTCGGTCCGCTCGCCCTGCTCGGCGGCTGGGCCCTCGCCTCCGCGACCGGCGCCCTCACCCAGGACGTGCTGGCCTCGCCCGCCCAGGTCGCCGAGGCGGTCGGTGAACTGTGGGGCAACGGCCAACTCGCCGACGCCCTCGCGGTCTCGCTCACCCGGGCCGGCCTCGGCCTGCTGATCGGCGCCACCACCGGCCTGGTGCTCGGCGTCGTGACCGGCTTCTTCCGCCTCGGCGAGGAGCTGCTGGACTCCGCCGTGCAGGTGCTGCGCACCGTCCCCTTCCTCGCGCTCGTCCCGCTGTTCATGGTCTGGTTCGGCATCACCGAGACCGCCAAGGTCGCGCTGATCGGCGTCGCCACCAGCTTCCCGATGTACGTGTCGACCTCCGGCGGCGTCCGGAACACCGACCGCAAGCTCATCGAGGCGATGCGCAGCTTCGGCCTCGGCCGCTGGGCGATCGTACGCACCGTGGTCCTGCCCGGCGCCCTGCCGGCGCTGCTCTCCGGGCTGCGGCTGTCCATGACGCTCAGCGTGATCGCGCTGATCGCTGCCGAGGAGATCAACTCCACCGAAGGTATCGGGTACTTGATGGCCCAGGCGCAGAACTACTCCCGCACCGACGTCCTCGCCGTCTGCATCCTGATCTACGGACTGCTGGGACTCACCGCCGACGGCGTCGTCCGCCTCCTGGAGCGGTTCCTGATGCCCTGGCGCAAGGCCGTCCACGGAGCCGCCCGATGAACACCGCACCCGTCACCGCACCCGTCACTGTGCCCGCCACCTCACCCGCCGCCACCTCGGCGCCCGGTGACCCGGAAGCGCCCGAGAGCCCCGTGCCCGCACCCGTACCCGCCGTCCATCTGCGCGGCCTGCGACGGGTGTTCGGCACCCGGGCCGTCCTCGACGGCGTCGACCTCTCCATCGACCGCGGCGAGTTCGTCGCCCTGCTCGGCGCCAGTGGCACCGGCAAGACCACCCTGCTGCGCATCCTCGGCGCCCTGGACCGGGCCGACGCCGGCACCGTCCTGGTGCCGCCGGTGCGTACCGTCGTCTTCCAGGAGCCCCGGCTGGTCCCCTCGAAGCGGGTGCTCGCCAACGTCACGGTCGGGCTGCCGCGTGGCGCCGCCACTCGGGAGACCGGGCTCAAGGCGCTCGCCGAGGTAGGCCTCGACCGGCACGCCGACGCCTGGCCGGCCACCCTGTCCGGCGGCGAGGCACAGCGGGCGGCGCTCGCCCGGGCACTCGTCCGCGAGCCCCAACTTCTTCTTCTGGATGAGCCGTTCGCCGCACTGGACGCGCTCACCCGGCTGCGCATGCAGGACCTCGTGGGCGACCTGGTCCGCCGCCACCGGCCGGCCGTCCTGCTGGTCACCCACGACGTGGACGAGGCCGTGCGGCTCGCCGACCGGGTCGCCGTGCTCCGGGCCGGCGCCCTGGTGCGCGACGAACGCGTCACGGTCGAGCGCCCGCGCGACCCGGCCGATCCGGCCTTCGCCGATCTGCGCCGCCGCCTGCTCGCCGACCTCGGCGTCCACTGACCCCTCCGACCGTCCACCCCGCGAACCGCACGAACCCCGCGAACCAGCCGACCCCCCCGATTCGTCCGACCGCCCGCACCACAGGAGTTGATCCCCATGGCCATCACCCTCGGCGTCCACGCCAGCAACCCCTCGCTCTACTACCTCTCCCGACTCGACTACCTGGACGAGGAGTTGGCCCCGCTCGGCGAGACCGGAGCGTTCCACCGCTACAGCGACGGCACCCGCACCGGCGAGCTCCTCGCCGACGGCACCATCGACTTCGGCGGCACCGGCTCCACCCCTCCGGTCACCGCCCAGGCCGCCGGACACGACCTCGTCTACGCGGCGGTCTCCGCGCCCCGCCCGGACCACGGCGCCCTGCTGGTGCGCGCCGACGGCCCGGTGCGGACGGTCGCCGACCTCAAGGGCGGCACCGTCGTCCTCGCCATCGGCTCCTGGCAGACCCACCTGCTCGCCAAGGCCCTGCACGCCGAGGGCCTCTCCTACGCCACCGACGTCACCGCCGTCCGCCCGGTCGCCGGCGAGGACCAGGCCCGGCGGCTGCGCGAGGGCGAGATCGTCGGCTGGATCGCCCAGGGAGCCGAGCTGGCCGCCGCCCGGCGGGACGGCGGGTTCCGCGAACTGGTCCGCACCGGTGACGTGATCACCGACCGCTCGGTGTTCTTCACCCGCCGGGGCTTCGCGGCCGACCGCCCCGAGGTCGTCGCCGCGATCGCCACCGCCCTGCGCCGCGCGGACGCCTGGGTGGCCGGGCACCTGTCGGAGGCCGCCGCGATCGCCGCCGAGGACCTGGGCGGCAGCGCCGAGGACTGGCGGACGGCGCTGGCCGGGCTGCCGTGGCGGCTGGAGCCGGCGACCGCCGCGTTTGTCGCCGAGCAGCAGGAGGCGGCCGACATCTTCCACCGGGTCGGGTTCATCGACCGCGCGGTGACGGTCGCCGACGCCCACCTGCCCGCGCTGGAGGCCCCGGTGGCCGCGGCCGTGACCGTCGCCGCTGCCGCTGCCGCCGGAACCGTCACCGAGGCGGTCTGACCGATGGCCTCCGAAATCCTCTGGTACATCATCCCGCGCGAGGGCCACTACCCCTGGGAGCCGGCCGGACGTCGCCCGGTCGACCTCCGCTACCTGCAGCAACTCGCCGGCAGCGTCGAGCGCCTGGGCTACACAGGCGCGCTGCTGGCGACCGACCTCTACGACGTGTGGGACCTCGGCAACGCCCTGGCCGCCGCCACCACCCCGGCGTTCAAGCCGCTGCTGGCCGTCCACCCCGGGCTGATCGCGCCCACCCTGCTGGCCAAGATGGCGCTCAGCTTCGACCACCTGCACGGCGGACGGCTGCGCTTCAACGTGGTCAACGGCTCCACCGAACAACTGCGCGAGTACGGCCTGCACGTCGAGCACGACGACCGCTACCGCCTCAGCGCCGAGTACTGGTCGATCGTCAAGCGCCTCACCGCCGGCGAGGTCTTCGACCACAAGGGAGAGTTCTACGATCTGCGGAACGCCGGGGCGAGCCTGCGCGAACTCGCGCCGGTGCAGCCGGGCGGCATCCCGCTCTGGTTCGGCGGCAGTTCGGCGGCCGGCATCGAGATGGCCGCCGAGCACGTCGACGTCTACCTCACCTGGGGCGAGCCGCCGCAGCAGCTGAAGGAGAAGCTCGACCTGGTCCGTGAGCGGGCCGCCGCGCACGGCCGCAGCCTGCGGATCGGACTGCGGCTGCACCTGATCGTCCGCGACACCGAGGACGAGGCCTGGGCCGCCGCCGACCGGCTGCTCGACGTCACCAGCGAGGCCACCTACGCCCGTCAGCTCGGCGGCGTGCGCGGGGAGGACGGGGTCGGCTGGCAGCGGCAGTTCCGCCAGCACGGCGGCAAGGTGCCCGCCCGGGCGCGGGAGCTGGAGGTGTACCCCAACCTCTGGCCCGGGATGAGCCTGTTCCGTCCCGGCCCGGGCACCGCCGTCGTCGGCTCGACGGCCCAGGTGATCGAGCGGCTCCAGGAGTTCGAGTCGCTCGGCGTGGACACCTTCATCCTCTCCGGCAACCCGCTGCTGGAGGAGGCCCACCGGGTCGCCGAGACGGTGCTACCGGCGCTGGGCGTCACCCGGCGGTAGGGCACCCGGCACCACACCCGGCAGGGTGCCCGAGAGAACGCCCGGCAGGGCACCCGGCAGGACGGGGAACGGCAGCGGCGAGGTCAGCGCCAGCTGCCGGGCGAAACGGGCGACGGCCCGGAGGAGGTACGTCCGCACGACGGGCTCCCGAGGTCTCGAAGGACGCGTACGGACGGTCCCGTACGCGCGGTCCAACGAGCGCGGTGCCCGACCGGTCACGCATCGACCGGCCGGGCGCCGCGGCACGCCTTGCCGAACCCCCGCCCGGAGCGGGGCCCGAACCGCCGTCCGTAGCGTCGCCCGAGGGCTCAGTGGCTCAGGACGTCGATCTCGGCCAGTTCCTCGGCGGTCAGCGGAGCGCCCGCCA
Organism: Kitasatospora sp. NPDC004723; assembly: GCF_040609255.1. Taxonomy (NCBI): domain Bacteria; kingdom Bacillati; phylum Actinomycetota; class Actinomycetes; order Kitasatosporales; family Streptomycetaceae; genus Kitasatospora; species Kitasatospora sp. NPDC004723. The sequence goes on from NZ_JBEXJT010000015.1 coordinate 64,490, forward strand.
GCGCGTCGAGGTTCTGGTCCAGCTGCGCCACACTGCTGGCCCCGATGATCACCGAGACCACCCGCGGGTCCCGCAGCACCCAGCTCAGCGCCAGCTGCGCCAGCGTCTGCCCGCGCCGCTCCGCCACCTTGTTCAGTGCCCGCAGCTGCTCCAGCTTCGCCTCGGTGAGCGCCTCCTCGCGGAGGAACTTGCCGATCGACATCCGCGACCCGGCCGGTACCTGCCCGGACAGGTAGCGGTCGGTCAGCAGGCCCTGGGCCAGCGGCGAGTAGGCGATCAGGCTGGTCTGTGTGTCGGCGACCGCGTCCAGCACGCCCTCGTCCTCGACGTAGCGGTTGAGGACGGAGTACGCGCACTGGTTCATCAGGATCGGCGTGCCCAGCTCGCGCAGGATCGCCACCGCCTCCCGGTGCTGCTCCGCCGGGTAGTTGGAGATGCCCGCGTACAGCGCCTTGCCCGCGCGGACCGCCGAGTCCAGGGCGCCCATGGTCTCCTCGAGCGGGGTGTCCGGGTCGTAGCGGTGCGAGTAGAAGACGTCCACGTAGTCGAGGCCCATCCGACCCAGCGACTGGTCCAGGCTGGCCAGCAGGTACTTGCGGCTGCCGCCCACGCCGTACGGGCCGGGCCACATGTCGTAGCCGGCCTTGGAGGCGATGAACAGCTCGTCCCGGTACGGGCGGAAGTCCTGCGCGAAGAGGTAGCCGAAGTTGCGCTCCGCGCTGCCGTACGGCGGGCCGTAGTTGTTGGCCAGGTCGAAGTGGGTGACACCCCGGTCGAAGGCGCGGCGCAGCACCGCCCGCTGGACGTCGAGCGGCTGGGCGTCACCGAAGTTGTGCCACAGGCCCAGCGAGACGGCGGGGAGCAGCACACCACTGCGGCCGGCCCGGCGGTAGGTCATCGAGGTGTAGCGGTCATCCGCGGCGAGGTAGGTCATGGCGGCCATCCTGCCAGGCCGTGGGCGTCCGGGGTGATCTGTGCCACCGTCCGTCGAGGAATGCCGGGCGGGGCGGGCGGGGACGACGATCACGCGAGGCCGTGGACCGCCGGGGGGCGGCCCACGGTCTCGTGGCCTTCCCGGGCTCGCCGCGGATTCTGTACCTACTGGTGTGTACATCTGCTGTACCAGTAGGTACAGTCGTCGGCATGGCAACCCAGGACCGTCTCATCGAGAGCACCCAGGAACTGCTGTGGGAGCGGGGCTACGTCGGCACCAGCCCGAAGGCCATCCAGCAGCGCGCCGGCGTCGGCCAGGGCAGCATGTACCACCACTTCGACGGGAAGCCGGACCTCGCCGCCGCCGCCCTGCGCCGCAGCGCCGAGCAGATGCGAGCCGTCGCCGAGGCCGACCTCGCCGGTCCCGGCACCGCCCACGACCGGGTCGCCGCCTATCTGCGGCGCGAGCGCGACGTGCTGCGCGGCTGCCGGATCGGGCGGATGGCCCAGGACCCGGAGGTGGTCGCCGACCCCCGGCTGCGGGCGCCCGTCGAGGAGACCTTCGACTGGCTGCGCGGTCGGCTCGCCGAGGTGATCGCCGAGGGGCAGACGGCCGGAGACCTGCGGCCGGGTGCCGAGCCCGCCGACCTCGCCGCCGCCGTGGTCGCCGTGGTGCAGGGCGGCTACGTGCTCGCCCGCGCCGCCGACAGCGCCGAACCGTTCGAGCAGGCCGTCCGCGGCGCCCTCGCCCTGCTGGCCGCCCACCGCACCGACTGAGCGATCGCGGACCGCAGCCGTACCGGCCGAGTCGCCGTACCGGCTGAGCCGCTGCGCCGGCCGGGCCGTCGGCCCAACCCCCTTCCGGAGCCCGCCGTGCACGCCATGCAGTACGAGATCACCCTCCCCGCCGACTACGACATGGGCATCATCCACCGGCGGATCGCCACCCGGGGCCACCTGCTCGACGGCCACCCCGGCCTCGGCCTCAAGGCCTACCTGGTGCGCGAACGCGGTCTGGACGGCTCTCCCGTCAACCAGTACGCGCCCTTCTACCTCTGGCGCACCGTCGAGGGCATGAATGCCTTCCTCTGGGGGCCGGGCTTCCGCGGGGTCGGCGCCGACTTCGGCCGTCCCGTCGTGCGCCACTGGCTCGGTGCGGGTCTGCGCCGCGGTCCTGCCGCGGGCGCACCGGCCACCGCCACCCGTCAGGCCGTCCTCCTCCCGGAAGGTGCCGACCCCGCCGAGGCCGTCGGACACGCCCTGGCCGAACTGCCGGACCACCCTGACCTGCACACCGCCGCCGTCGCCGTCGACCCGGACCGCTGGGAACTGCTGCGCTTCGCCCTCTGGCGCGACGCCGCCCCGGACGAGGTGCCCGGCACCCGGTACCGCGTGCACCACCTCTCCAGTCCCGAACTCGACCGGCTGCCCGCCGGCCGTCACTGGTGAAAGGACCATCCCGACCCATGAACCCGGCCGCAACCCCCGGATCCGGCAGGCGCGTCGACGAGGGCCCCATCGACGCGGGCCCCATCGACGCGGGCCCCATCGACGAGGGCCCCGGCGACGAGGGCCCCGGCGCCGCAGGTCCCGATGCCGCTGGCCTCGCCCCCGCGCCGCTCGACCGGGCCGCGGGCTACGCCCTGCTCGCCGAACTCGCCGGGCCGGGAACGCGGGCCGATACCCTCGGCCCCCTCGACGAACTCGCCCCCGGATTCCCCGACTGGATCGTCACCGCGCTCTTCGGCGGCACCTACCAGCGGCCCGGACTCGCCCTGCGCGACCGCCAGGTGGCCAACCTGGCCGCGCTCACCGCGCTCGGCGGGGTGGAGCCACAGCTTGCCGACCACGTCCGCAACAGCCTGCGGATCGGCCTGACCAGGGAGGAGATCACCGAGGTGCTGGTCCACCTCGCGCCCTACGTCGGCGTCCCCAAGGCGCTGGCCGGGCTGCGGGTCGCCGCCGCCACCTTCGCGGAGAGCGCATGAGCGCCCACACCGCCACGAGCGCGGTCCGGACCGTCCTCGGCGACCTCGACCCCGCCGAACTCGGTGTCTGCGACGCCCACGACCACCTCTTCCTGCGCAGCCCCAGGCTGCCGGGCGAGGAACTCGACGACCCGGCCGCCGCCGAGGAGGTACTGCGCGCCTTCGCGGCGGCCGGCGGCGGGGCGCTCGTCCAGTGGACGCCCGCCGGGATGGGGCGGCGGGCCGACGCGCTGCCGGCGCTCTCCCGTGCCACCGGGGTCCACCTGATCGCCGCCACCGGGCTCCACCAGGCCGTCCACTACGATCCGGCGGACCTCGAACGGCGCTACGCCGGACTCGCCGGGTTCTTCACCGCTGAGCTCACCACCGCACTGCACGGCGCTGCCGACGGCGTGCGGGCCGGACTGATCAAGGTGGCCGGCGACTACCACGGCCTGGACGCCCACGCCCGGCGGGTCATGGCGGCCGCCGCCGAGGCGCACCACGCCACCGGCGCGCCGATCGCCGTCCACCACGAGCTCGGCACCGCCGCGCCGGACGTCCTCGACCTGCTCTGCGAGCGGCACGGCGTCCCGCCGCGGCGGGTGATCCTCGGCCATCTCAACCGGCACCCGGATCTCCGCCTGCACCGCGAACTCGCCGCCACCGGTGCCTTCCTGGCCCTGGACGGTCCCTCCCGCGCGCACCACGCGACCGACCACCATCTCTTCGACACGGTGGCCGCTCTGGTCGAGGCCGGGCACGCCGACCGCCTGCTCCTCGGCGGCGACACCACCACCCGCACCGCTCGCCACGCCCCCGGCCCCACCCACCTCCTCACCGTCCTCGGCCCCCGCCTGGCCCGAGAGTTCGGCCCCGACCTCCCGCACCGCCTCCTCACGGACAACCCGGCCCGGGCCTTCGCGGCCGAGTGGCGGGCGGCGTCCGACGGCTGACAAGAATTGTTCCGCCACCACGCTGCGGCGTCGGCGCGACGAGTGGGTCGCCGCCGGGGTGATGGAGACGCTGAGGCTACTTGTTCTCGCCGCCCTACGACCGCGTGATCGGCCTCGAACTCCAACTATCGGTCCGCCGACGGCTGCATCACCGAGGCACCCTCTGCCAGTGAGTGCGCTGGCGATAGTCCCGTCGACCGATCCGAAAAGGGCATCAAGTGTTCACAGTTGACTGATGGCCAGGGAATTGGTCTGGTCACCGATCCTCTTTGTCGACCTCCAAGCATCCCTGGGGCCGCTACCCACCAGCCTGCGGCTGAGCCTGGACGCCGGATGCGACGACAGCATGGCCCACCAGGACCTGCGGCGAGAGGGATCACCGGGCAGATTGCACTGAGCGACGAAAGGCTTCGGCCGAGTTCTGCATCGCAATTTCCAGCGCCATCATCACCGTCCACTGCCTCATCCGGCGCGCCCGGTCCCTTTGCCGCTGGGATCCCGTGCCCTCGAAGCCCCCGCATCCGATGACCTGCCGGTGGACGCCTTGCGCTGCTAGAATGCCGGTTGTCACGTGAGCCTTCTCGGTGCGGATTCCGATCCGCCGGGGAGGCTTTTTTCATGCCCGGGGCCTGCCTGCCTCGACACCGGTGGACCCGCGTCGAGTCCTTGCCCTGCCGAGCGACCTGAACGCGCCGCGCCGAACCCATCGGTTCCCGATTCCCAGCCGCAAGGAGATCCACGTCATGAGCCCAGGGACGAACACCGCTACCGCCACGAGTACTTGGCGACTTGGCGACCGGACCGTCAACCGCGTCGGGTTCGGCGCGATGCGACTGACCGGTACCGCGCCTTTCGACCTCGGCGTGCCGCGCGACCGCGATCGGTCGATCGGCCTGCTCCGGCGGGCGATCGAGCTCGGCGTGAACCACGTCGACACCGCCGCCTTCTACTTCTCGGCGACACGCTCCGCCAACGAGCTGATCAGCCGGGCGCTGGCGCCCTATCCGGACGATCTGGTCATCACCACCAAGGTCTGGCCGGCCCGCGATCCCTCGGGCGCGTGGTGGTGGGCCATGCCGGCGCAGTTGCGCGGCCAGGTCGAGGAGAACCTGCGCCAACTCGGTCGTGATCACCTGGACGTGGTGAACCTGCGCGTGCCGCCGAGCCGGCGGACCGGCTCGATCGGCGAGCACTTCGGTGCGCTGGCCGAACTCCGCGATGCCGGGCTTATTCGCCACCTCGGCCTCTCCAACGTCACGTCCGAGCAACTGGCCGAGGCCCGGGCCATCGCCCCCGTCGTCTGCGTGCAGAACCCCTACGGGATCGGTGCGTCGAGCGAGGACCAGGCGCTCCTGCGGCTCTGCGGTGAACTTGGCCTCGCCTTCGTCCCGTTCTTCGCGATCGCCGGTTCCAGGCGCGAGGCGGGTCCGGCTGCGGGCGACCGCGAGGAGGTGTGCGCCGTCGCCCGCGCGCACGGTGTGTCCGCCGCGCAGGTCCGGCTGGCCTGGACCTTGCAGCAGGGGCCGCACGTGCTGGCGATCCCGGGGACCGGCGATCCGGACCACCTCGCGCAGAACGTGGCGGCCGGGGCACTGCGGCTCTCGGAAGACGAGATGGCGCGCCTCACCTCGCTGCGGCCGGCCGAGGCATAGCGGGCCACCGCCGGCCGGAGTCCATTCCACCGGCCACCGCTCGCACAGAAAGGGTCCGCCGGCCCCCTGCCGGCGGACCCTCCAACAGGTTTCAGATGACAGAATCTGAAATCTGTTAGCTGTCATCTGAAATCTGTCATTTGTCAGCTGTCAGTCCTGGCCGGGGCTCCGCCGCCGCCCGGCCTGGCGGCCCGGGCGGCGGCGAAGACCGGACCCGGCGAGGACCGGGTCCGGCGAAGCGCGGGCCTCACATGTGGGTGCCGCCGTCGATCCGCAGCTCGGTCCCGGTGACGAACGCGCCGTCGTCCGAGGCGAGCATGGCGATCACACCGGCCACCGCCTCCGGCCCGGCGAAGCCCTGCCCGATCGCGGGGGAGAGCTTGGCGAGGAGGCTGAAGTCGGCGTCCGCCGGCAGGCCCGGGTTGTTGGTCATGCCGCTGTCGATGCTGCCCGGAGCGACGCAGACCGCGCGCAGCCCCTGCTTGGCGTACTCGGCGGCGATCGCGTGCGTGAAGGACTGGATGCCGCCCTTGGTCGCGGCGTACGCGGCCATGTAGGGGTGGGCGAAGGTCGCGGAGGTGGAGCTGAAGTTCACCACCACGCCCTTGCCGCCCGCGAGCAGCGCGGGCAGCGCCTCGCGGGTCATCAGGAAGGTGCCGGTCAGGTTGACCGCGATCACCTTGTTCCAGAAGTCCAGGCTGGTCTCGTGGGTGTGCGCGGAGCGCAGGATGCCGGCCGCGTTGACCAGCACGTCCAGACCGCCGAGCGCGGCCACGGCCTCGGCGACGCCGGCCCGGACGGCGGCCTCGTCCGACACGTCCAGCACCGTCGTGGTGAGGCGGTCGGCGGCGCCGTCGGCGGTGGCGCGGTCCAGGGTGGCCTTCAGGCCGTCCTCGTTGACGTCGACGGCGACGACCCGCCCGCCCTCGGCGAGGATCCGGTGGACGGTGGCCTGGCCGATGCCCGAGCCGCCGCCGGTGATCAGGACGTTGTGTCCGGTGAAGCGCTCCATGGTGGTGCTCCGTTTCGTTCGTGGTCGAGGTCTCGTTCGTGGTCCAGCGACCTCAATGGCACGGTACGCCTAAGTGGCATGTTGTGCCAAAAAGTCTCGATGTGCCGACCGACTCGCGTACCCTGAGCCCGTGACCGGACGCCCCACCCTGACCCAGCGCCGCCGCGAGAGCACCCGGCTGGAGATCGCCCGGGCCGCGGCGCAACTGTTCGCCGCGCGCGGGGCCGAGGCGACCACCGCCGAGGAGATCGCCAACGCCTCGGGCATCTCGCTGCGCACCTTCTACCGCTACTTCTCGGAGAAGGAGGACGCTGTCGCCCCACTGCTCGCGGCCGGCGGCGAGCGCTGGGTGCGGCTGTTCGCCGAGAGCGCGTCCGACCTGCCGGTCCGCGAGGCGCTGGAGCGCTCGGCCGCCGAGTCGTTGAGTCCGGCCGACGCGCAGGACGGCGAGGCCATGCGCTGGACCCGCGAACTGCTGCGCGACCCCCGCCTCGCCTCGGTCTGGCAACGGGTGCACGCCGACTCCGAGGGGCGGTTGCGGGCGGCGATCGCCGACCGCTGCCCGCCCGGCACCGACGCGCTGGAGATCCGGCTCGCCGCTGCCGCCGCCACCGCCGCCATCCGGGTCGCCCTGGAGGAGTGGGCGTTCTCCGGCGCCCCGCCCACCGGACCCGGTTCGCCCCGCGAACTCGGCGCCCGCTGCGTGCACGAACTCACCGGTGGCCTCGGCCTCTGGAACCACCTCGGCTGACGGCGGGCGCCGGCCGGCGCGGGGACTCCTCCTCCAGGTCGAGGCCGTCACCGCTGGTCGGCGGGGGCGACGGGGTCCGCGCGGGCGTTAGGCTGAGTGGTCGCGCCCGGGCGACGAACCTGCTGCGGACGGGGGAACCGGGGCGGCCCTCCCGGGTGTCCTTCCCCCGGGGGTGGGGGAGTACGAGGCGTGGGAGCAAACAAGACATGGGTCTGACGAGCCACAAGGTGCTGGCGTTGACCGTCCTGATCGCCGTCGCGGCGATGGCCGGGACGGTCTGGCTGTGGCCGAGACTGTCGAAGCGCAGCTGGCAGGCCGTCCTCGGTCGGATCGGCGCGCTGCTCGCCACCCAGCTGACGGTACTCGCCGCGCTCGGTCTGGTGGCCAACAACTACTTCGCGTTCTACAGCAGTTGGGACGACCTGCTGGGCACCGGCGACAGCGGCCCGGTGGTCATCCAGAACAAGGTGGACGCCTCCGGCCGGCTGCGCGTCGAGACCATCGGCCACGCCGAGGTGCAGGGCGGCGGAGCGCTCGGCCGCGACCCCGGGAAGTCCGGCGAGATCCGCGAGGTCCGGATCGACGGCGCCACCACCCGGCTCTCCACCGAGGGCTACGTCTACCTGCCGCCGCAGTACTTCCAGCCGGAGTACGCGCAGAAGCAGTTCCCGGTGCTGATCGTGAGCACCGGCTTCCCCGGCCTCGCGAAGAACCTCGTCACCCGGCTCAACTACCCGGGCGCGGCGCTCAAGCTGCTCCAGGAGGGCCGCATGCAGCCGACCGTGATGGTGCTGGTGCGCCCCTCGCCGGCGCTGCCGCAGGACACCGAGTGCGAGGACATCCCGGGCGGCGCGCAGTCCGAGACCTATTTCACCAAGGACGTGCCCTCGGCGGTCCAGGCGAGCTTCCGGGTGTCGGCCGACCCGCAGGCCTGGGCGTTCATGGGCAACTCGACCGGCGGCTACTGCGCCCTCAAGCTGGCGATGCGCCACCCCGAGGTCTTCCCGACCGCCGTCTCGCTCTCCGGCTACTACCGGGCCGCCGAGGACCCGACCACCGGCGACCTCTTCAAGGGCAGCGCCCAGCGGCGCGACGAGGCCGACCTGATGTGGCGGCTCAAGAACCTCCCGCAGCCGAAGATCGCGGTGCTGCTGGCCGGCACCAAGGAGGGGGACGGCGACTACCGGCGCGAGACCGAGGCGTTCGTGGCCGCCGCGCACAGCCCGATGAAGGTCTCCTACAGCATGCTGGAGACCGGTGGCCACAACTTCGAGACCTGGAGCAGGCTGCTCCCGTCCTCACTGGAGTGGATCTCCCAGCACCTGTCCGTCCCGGCCGCCGGCCAGTCGGCCTGACCGGCCCGGAGCCGGCCCAGGACCGGCCCGGGACAGGCAAGGAACCACCTCGGAGCCGCCGCGGGACCGGAACCGATCCGGTCCCGGCACGCGGCCGCGGGCTCAGGCCACCTGCTCCAGCGTGCCGGTGTGCAGCTCGCCGACCCGGCCGCCCTCGCCCTCGTACGTCCAGAACGCGCGGACCGTCATCCGGGCCAGGTCCATGACGTGGCTGACGGTGATGCCGCTCACCTCGGTCCAACTCACGAAGTACAGCTGCGGGCCGATCTCGGCCACGTGCAGGGTCACGTCCTCCCACTGGCCCGCCGACTCGCCGAGGCCCTCCCAGCGCAGCCGCTTGCCGTCGGCCGAGTAGGCGTTGCGGAAGGCCGCGCCGTTGTCGACCCGGAACAGGTAGGTACGGCCGGCGAAGGCGGGCAGGGGCGCGGTCATGGTGGGGCGGATCTCCTTGTCGGGCGGCGCGGACGGAGCTCCAACTTATCCGACCACCCCGCCCCCGCGGCGCACTTTCCCCGTCGGACCCGCCACACCGGACATCTCCGCGGCGCCGTTCCCCCGGCCGGCCCGGCGCCCGCCGGGGCCTGCGGCGGCCCAACTGATCCACCCCGCCCGACCGTTGCCCGTCCACGGGCGAAGCGGTGCGGGCCGTGCGACGGCTGCCACGGCCCGGCAGGCCCGCCCGGCCCGCCGGGGCCTCCGCGCAGCCGCAGGGCCGTCAGGGCCGTCAGGGCGCCAGGACCTGCCCGAGCCGGGTCGCGATCCCCTGCATCACCGGTACCAGGGACGCCGCCCCGGCCTGCTCCTCCAGGGCCCGGACGCGGGCCTCGGGACCGGAAACCGACAGCGCCGTCGGGGTGGGCGCGCCCGGGACGGCGAGCGCGATGCAGCGCACCCCGATCTCCTGCTCCTGGTCGTCGACGACGTAGCCGCGCTCGCGCGCCTCGGCGAGCTGGCGCATCAGCTCCCGCGGGTCGGTCACCGTGTGCGGGGTGTGCGCGGGCAGCGGGTCGGGTCCGAGGACGGCGCGCGCCTCCTCCTCCGGCAGCTGTGCCAGCAGCGCCTTGCCGACGCCGGTGCAGTGCGGCTGCACCCGCCGGCCGACCTCGGTGAACATCCGCATCGAACGCCGCGACTGCACCTGGCCGACGTACACCACCTCACCGCCCTCCAGCACCGCCAGGTTGGCGGTCTCGCCGGTGGCCTCCATCAGCTCCGCCAGGTAGGGGCGGGCCCAGCTGCCGAGCAGCCGGCCGGCGGTCTCGCCGAGCCGGATCAGCCGGGGGCCGAGGGTGTAGCGGCGGGCGGTGTCCTGGCGGACATAGCCCTGCTGGAGGAGGGTGCGAACGAGGCGGTGGATGGTCGGCATCGGCAGGCCGGAGGAGGTGGAGAGCTCGCTGAGCGTCGCCACGCCGCCGGAGTCGGCGAGCGCCTCCAGCAGCTGGAAGGCCCGCTCGACGGACTGCACCCCGCCGCTCGCGCGCTCCGGGGTCGTTCTCTCGGTGCTGTCGGAGGTCGGGGCCACCGGCGGTTCCCTTCGCTGTGGGGGAGGAGTACGGTCCCGGCGATCCTCTCAACACACCGTTGGAATTCTGTATCGCGGAAACTAGTCTCCACCTTACAGAATCGAGCCCTCCATCGAGGAGTCCCGCTGATGGCTGAAGACCACGGACCCGCAGCCCCCGCAGCCCATGCGGCCCATGCGGCCCCCACCGCCGCTCCGGCCGTCACGGTCGCGGGTCCGGACGTCGACCGGGCCGAGGAGGTGCTGACCGCACCGGCGGTCGCCTTCGTCGCCGGCCTGCACCGCGCCTTCGACGGCCGGCGCCGCGAACTGCTCGCCCGCCGCCGCGAACGCCGCGCCGAGATCGCCCGCACCGGCACCCTGGACTTCCTGCCGGAGACGGCCGCCGTGCGCGCCGCGGAGTGGCGGGTAGCCGACGCCCCCAGGGCGCTCCAGGACCGCCGGGTGGAGATCACCGGCCCCACCGACCGCAAGACGGTGATCAACGCGCTCAACTCCGGCGCCCGGGTCTGGCTCGCCGACTTCGAGGACGCCACTTCCCCCACCTGGGAGAACGTCATCGGCGGCCAGGCCAGCCTGATCGACGCCTTCGAGCGCCGGATCGACTTCACCACCCCCGCCGGCAAGGCCTACACCCTGCGGCCCGCCGCCGAACTCGCCACCGTCGTGGTCCGCCCGCGCGGCTGGCACCTCGACGAGAACCACCTGCTCGTCGACGGCGAACCGGTGGCCGGCGCCTTCCTCGACTTCGGCCTCTACTTCTTCCACAACGCCGCCCGGCTGCTCGCCCGCGGCGCCGACGACCCCAACTCCGGGCCGTACTTCTACCTCCCGAAGACCGAGAGCCACCTGGAGGCCCGGCTCTGGAACGACGTCTTCGCCCACGCCCAGGCCGAACTCGGCATCCCGTACGGCACGATCCGCGCCACCGTGCTCATCGAGACCATCACCGCCGCCTTCGAGATGGACGAGATCCTCCACGAACTGCGTGACCACGCGGCCGGCCTCAACGCCGGCCGCTGGGACTACCTGTTCTCCCTCGTCAAGAACTTCCGCGACGCCGGCGCGCACTACATCCTGCCGGACCGCAACACCGTCACCATGACCTCCCCGTTCATGGCCGCCTACACCCGACTGCTGGTGCGCACCTGCCACCGGCGCGGCGCCCACGCCATCGGCGGCATGGCCGCGTTCATCCCCAGCCGCAAGGACCCCGAGGTCAACGCGGCGGCCCTGGAGAAGGTCACGGCGGACAAGGACCGCGAGGCCGGCCACGGCTTCGACGGCTCGTGGGTCGCCCACCCCGACCTCGTCCCGGTCGCCCACGCCTGCTTCGACGCCGTCCTCGGCGAGCGCCCGCACCAGAAGGACAATCCGGGCCCGGCCGAGCCGGTCACCGCCGCCGAACTGCTCGACGTCGCCGGCGCCGGCGGCAGCTGCACCCGTGCCGGGCTGCACAACGCCGTCCAGGTCGGCGTCCGCTACATCGAAGCCTGGCTGCGCGGCCTCGGCGCGGTCGCCGTCTTCCACATGATGGAGGACGCCGCCACCGCCGAGATCTCCCGCTCGCAGGTCTGGCAGTGGATCCACAACGACGTCGTCCTCGCCGACACCGGCGAGAAGGCCACCGCCGAGCTGGTCCGTCGGCTGGTCGCCGAGGAGCTGATCGCGCTGCGGGCCGAACTCGGCGACCGGACCTACGCCGCCGGGCGCTGGGAGGAGGCCGCGCGGCTCTTCGAACAAGTCTCCCTGGGCGAGGAGTTCGAGGACTTCCTGACGGTGCCCGCGCTGCCGCTGCTGGGCTGAGCCGCCCGGCGGGGCGCGCGGCCCGCCCGGGGGGAGTGGCGGACCCGGGACCGGGTTCAGGGACAGCCGGGCTCAGGGACAGCCGGGCTCAGGGACAGCCGGGCTCAGGGACGGCCGCGCTCAGGGCCGGCCGGCCGCCAGCGCCTCGCCGAGGCCGCTGCGCCGGTAGAGCACCCGGCGGCCGTGCCGGGTGCGCTCCAGCAGACCGGCGGCGGCCAGTGCGCCCAGGTGCCGGCTGACCGCGCCCGGCGTCACCCCCAGCCGGTGGGCGAGTTCCGTGGTGCTGGCCGGGGCCGCCAGCAGCATCAGCAGCCGCGCCCGGGCCGGGCCGATCAGCCCCACCAGCCCGGCCGGCGCGGCCCGCACACCGGTCGCCACCGCGGCGCCCGCCCCAGCCGTCACCCCGACCCCCATCCCGCCCGCCACCGCGGGCGGACCGTCCGGCCCGGCGGTCCGCGGCAGGCCCTCCGCCATGGTCGCCCTGCCGCGTGCCGGGTAGGTGATCAGCAGCGGGTCGTCCTGAGTGATGTCGGTCTGCGCCCCGAGTCCGGCCAGTGTCGGGATCAGCACCAGCCCCCGCCCGGCCACGTCCACCGTGGTGCCCAGCGCCCGGACCGCCGGATTGTCGTCGATCAGCCGCAGCACGCCGTCCCGCCAGGAGATCCGGGCGTCCAGGTCCGCGAACAGGCCTTCCGCGCCGCGCTCCGACAGCAGCCGCGCCCGGTACGCGAGGTCCGCCTCCAGCACCGACCGCGCCCGTGGCCACCACACGGGGGCCAGGCACCGCCGCCAGTACGCCGACAGCGCCTCCGCCAGCCGGGCGGTCAGCGCGGTCAGCGCCGCCGGGTCGTCGATCGGCGCGGCGAGCACGGGGGGCAACGGGTTCCCGCCGCCCGGGTAGGCGGCGAGCAGGTCCGCCCGCACCACCTCCGGCGGGGTGCACGCCATCCGGGCGACCTCGCTGTCGAAGTCCGGCCGGGGCATTGTCGGACGGGGCGTCAGAAAGTCGGGCACGAAGGCGTTCGGGGCGATGAGCACGTCCAGCAGTTCGGTGTCCAGGGTGGCGTAGCGGTCCTGCCAGCCGGCGATCCAGGGCTGCTGCTCCGGGTAGTACGACGTCCAGCGGCGGGCGCGCAGGCCCAGCACCGTCTCCTGCAGCGGGGAGTAGGCGAACCAGGTGGCGGCGAGGTCGTCCACGCCGAGTCGGAACTCGAACATTGACCGTAACGGTAAAAGAATTCCACCCGCCCGGGAACCCCGCTGTGCTGGTGCCATGACCTCCTCCACCGCTGCGGCGGCGCGTCCGCGTGCCCTCGTCCGCCGCCTGCTGCCCGCCGATCCGCTGCTGCGCAGGCTTGCGCTGATGACCCTGGTGAACGCCGTCGGCGACGGGCTGTTCGTCACGGTGAACGTGCTGTTCTTCACCCGCTCCATCGGCCTGACGCCCGGTTCGGTGGCGCTCGGCCTCACCGTCGCCGGGGTGTGCGGGGTGTTCGCCGGGGTGCCGATGGGGCGGCTCGCCGACCGGACCGGGAGCAGACGGCTGCTGCTCGTGCTCGGGCCGCTGGAGGCGGCGGCGGTGCTCGGCTACGCCTTCGTGCACTCCTTCGCCGCGTTCGTGGCGCTGGCCTGCGCCGCGACGGTGCTCTCGCGCGGGGCGGTGGCGGTGCGCAGCGCGCTGATCGCGCGGGCGCTGCCGGCCGAGGGGCAGGTGCGGTCGCGGGCGCTGCTGCGCTCGGTGGCGAACGCGGGCCTGGTGGTCGGCTCGGGCGGTGCGGCGCTCGCGCTGCAGGCGGACTCCTACGCTGGGTACGTGACGATGCTGGTGCTGGACGCGGTGGGGTTCCTGGTGGTGACGGCGCTGCTGACGGGGCTGGCCGAACCCGCGACGGCCCTTCCCCGCAAGGGAGTCGAGGGGAGAAGCGCGGTCGGGCGCCGGACGGCGCTGCGGGACCGGCGGTACCTGCTGGTCACCGCGCTGCACGCCGTCCTGGAGTTGCAACTCGCTGTGCTGACCGTGGGGTTGCCGCTGTGGATCGTGCTCGGCACCGAGGCGCCGGCGGCGACGGTGGCGGCCGTGAACGTGGTCAACTGCCTGCTGGTGGTGCTGTTCCAGGTACGGGCGAGCCGGGGCGTCACGGACGTCCCCTCGGCGGCGCGGGCCTGTGCGCGCGGGGCGCTGCTGCTGGCGGCCGGCTGCCTGGGGTACGCGGCGGCGCGGTACGGCCCGGCCTGGGCGGCGGCCGCGGCGCTGCTGGCGGGCGCGCTGGTGCACACCCTGGGCGAGCTGCTCACCTCGGCGGGCGGCTGGACGCTCAGCCTGGATCTGGCGGACGCCGGTGCGCACGGCGAGTACCAGGGGGTGTTCCTGAGCGGGCAGGCGGGCGCGCACGTGATCGGGCCGCTGGTGGTCACGCTCACGGCGGTGGACCACGGGGCGGTCGGCTGGGTGGTGCTGGCGGGCCTGTTCGCGCTGGCCGGGCCCGCGTTGCCGGCGGCCGTGCGCGGGTCGGCTTCCGGGCCGCGGGCCTCGTGAGCCGGGGGCGGTGATGTGCGACCGGTGATGCGCCACCGGTGGTCGGACCGCTGCCGGCGTCCCACGGGGGTGGGCGCCGGCGCCGGTCCGGCGGAGTCCGGGTGGCGCCGTCAGTTCCTCCGCGCGGTGAGGTCCCTGGCGGCGCGGGCGCAGGCCCGCGCGATCCGGTCCTCGTCCACCGTGGTCAGCCGCCCCCGCTCGACGACGGCCTTGCCGTCGACCAGCAGCAGCGCCAGCGGCGGCAGCGCGCCGAGGGCGAGCGCGGCGACCGGGTCGGCGATCGACGAGTGCATCAGGCCGTCGACCTTCCACAGCGCGAGGTCGGCGAGCTTGCCGGCCTCGATCGAGCCGATCTCCTCCTGCCGTCCGAGCACCCGGGCGCCGCCCATGGTGCCCAGCCGCAGCACCCGGCGGGCGGTGAGCGCCTGCGGCGAGCCGTGCAGGCGGTTGATCAGCAGGGCGTTGCGCAGTTCGGTGCCGAGTTCGCCGGACTCGTTGGAGGCGGTGCCGTCGACGCCGAGGCCGACCGGGACGCCGGCCGCCAGCATGGCGGGCACCCGCGCCACCCCGGCGGCCAGGCGGGCATTGGAGGACGGGCAGTGCGCCACGCCGGTGCCGGTCTCGGCGAACTTGGCGATGTCGGCGTCGTTCATGTGGACGCCGTGCGCCATCCAGACGTCCTCGCCGAGCCAGCCGACCGACTCGAAGTAGTCGGTGGGGCCCATGCCGAACTGCTCCCGGCAGAAGGCCTCCTCCTGGGCCGTCTCGGAGCCGTGGGTGTGCAGCCGCACGCCCTTGCGGCGGGCGAGTTCGGCGGACTCCCGCATCAGCCGGGTGGAGACCGAGAACGGGGAGCACGGGGCGAGGGCGATCCGCAGCATGGAGCCGGGGGAGGCGTCGTGGTGGCGGTCGACGGCCTCCTCGGAGGCGGTGAGGATGGCGTCGAGTTCCTCGACGGCGTGGTCCGGGGGCAGGCCGCCGTCCTTCTCGCCGCGGTCCATCGAACCGCGCAGCGCGGTGAAGCGCAGGCCGAGTTCGCGTACGGCCTCGATCTCGGCGCCGAGGATGTCGCCGCCGTGCCGGGGGAAGACGTAGTGGTGATCGGCGGCGGTGGTGCAGCCGGACTTGAGCAGCGCGGCGGCGGAGCCCTGGGCGGCGGCGTGCACCAGCCGGTCGTCGATCCGGGCCCAGGTCGGGTAGAGGGCGACCAGCCAGTCGAAGAGGTTGTCGTCCTGGGCGAGGCCGCGGGTGATCCACTGGTAGAAGTGGTGGTGGGTGTTGACCAGGCCGGGGGTGAGGAGGTGGCCCTCGGCGTCGATCCGGCGCTCCGCGCCGTCCGGCCGGGCCGGGGCGGGGCCGTCGCCGACCGACTCGATCCGGTTGCCGAGGACGACCACGTGCCCGCGGGAGTACTCGGTGTCGTGGGCGTCGACGGTGGCGATCGCCGCGTTCTCGATGACGATCCGTCGGCCGGCGGGCGGGTGCTGGACTGCCATGGTGACTCCAGGGGGAGGCCGGGCGGGCACGGGGCGTCCGCGGGTCAGGCGACCGGGATGACCGGGACGACGCCCTCGCGGTGCACGGTGCCCTCGATGAGGCCGTACATCCGGTCGGCGGCGTAGTAGACCTCGTTGTCGTTGTCGAGGCCGAACGGCTTCAGGTCGACCAGGAAGTGGTGCCTGTTGGGGAGTTCGAGGCGGATCTCGTCGACCTCGGCGCGGTGGTCGAGGACGCGGGTGCCCATGGCGTGCAGGGTCTGCTGCAGCGAGTGGGAGTAGGTGCCGGCGAAGGCCTCCAGCAGGTGTCGTCTGACCTGGGTGTAGCAGTGGTCCCACGGGGGCGGGGCCTCGCCGTCGCGACCGGTGTGGCCGTACTTCCAGCGGGCGGTGATCCGGGTGGAGAGGATCCGGTCGTCCGCCTCCTGGAGGGTGGTGTACCCGTCCTTGAGGTAGCCCCGGAACTCGGAGTCGGTGGAGTTCAGCACGACCAGGTCCTTGAGGCCGGAGACCACCTGGACGGAGCGGCCGTCGTAGACGATCTCGCTGGTGCGGACCTCCTGGCCGGTGCGGACGAAGGAGTGGTCGTGGCCGGTTTGCCCGGGACCGGAGACGGGGCCGGGACCGGGGATCCGTTGCCAGGCGTACTCCTCGATCCGGATCCGGGCCCGGTGGACGACGCCGCGCTCGATGTCCTCCACGAAGTGCCGGGCCAGCAGGATGCCGAAGGCCTCGGCGGATTCGATGCCGTACTGCTTGGCGAAGGCGTAGACGGTGTTCTTGGTGGAGTCGGTGGGCAGGCAGTTGGCGTTGGACCCGGTGAGGTGGACGTCCTCGAACTCGCCGGAGAGGGAGACCGAGACGTTCAGGTCCTTGATCTCGTGGCGGCCGGAGCCCCGCTGGACGCGGACGATGCGGTTCTCCGCCTTGCCGTACTGGTTCTGGCCGAGCACGTGGGCCATGACGCGGTTCCCCTGTCAATCGATCGGTCTAGCTTCCGCGGTAGACCGAGTAGCCGAACGGGTTCAGCAGCAGTGGCACGTGGTAGTGGTGCTGTGCGGGCGCGACCGTGAAGACGATCGAGACCTCGGGGAAGAACGGCGGGTCCTCGGTGGTCCGCGCGAAGTACGCGGTGGTGTCGAAGACCAGCCGGACGACCGAGCCCGCCCCGACGGCCGGCAGGCCCGCGGTCCGGCCGTCGGCGTCGGTGGTGGACGTGCCGAGCACCGTCCAGCCGCCCTCGGTGCGCAGGGCGAGCTCGACCGGGACGCCCTCGGCCGGGCGGCCGAGGCTGGTGTCGAGCACGTGGGTGGAGATGCCGGTCATGGGAGGGGTGGCCTAACTGGTGGTGGTGCGGCGGTGGCACTGCTGGTGCGTACTAAGTGGACTGACGGTACGTCGGAAACGATGGGGCGTCAGTCACCTTCGAGCAGGCGGGTGATACGGATGTCGTTGATCCTCCGCAGTTCACCCCGGGCGATCTCCGTCTCGGTGGCGGGGTCGTTGGGGTGGCGCTCGCGCAGCGCGGTGAGCATGGCGGCCGGGGTGCGGCCGGTCGCGCAGATCAGGAACACGTGGCCGAACTTGACCTCGTACGCGGCGTTCGCCCGGCGCAGTTCGTCGAGCAGGGCCTCGTCGGCCCCGCGGACCGCGGCCTGATCCCGTCGGGAGGCGTCATTGCCCGGCTCCGGTGCGCCGATCCGGGGGTGGCCGGCCATCGCCTCGTGCAGATCGGCGGTGGAGAGGGCCGCCATCGCCGCGGCGTTGGCGTCGAGCAGGGCCCGGCGGTCCCGCCAGGGGCGGGCCGCCGCGACGGCGTCGGCCCAGGCGGGGCTGGCGCAGATGTCCAGCAGGATCCTCCGCAGTTCGCCGGCGTCGGTGGCCGCCAGGCAGTCGAGCGCGAGGGGACGGTCGGTCACGGGTGGACCTCCTGGGGAGTGGTGCCACCCGCACAAGCTAGATCCGAGGGATCGGGCCGTCAACACTCTGTTGAACAGTTGGTGGTGCGTGTCGCGGCGCGCACCCGTTGGCGGCGGCGTGCGGAGCGGATCGGCTCCGGGTCAGCCCGATTTCGAGCCGTCCTGGCGGTTCAGGTAGTTGTACACGGTGAAGCGGCTGACGCCGAGCGCCGTGGCGACCGTCTCCACGCCGTGGCGGACGGTGAACGCTCCGCGCTCCTCCAGCTGTGCGACCACGCGCTGCTTCTCCGAGCGGTCCAGCTCGGCCAGCGGCCGGCCGTCGAACCGGCGGGCCGTCTCGGCCAGCAGACGGTCCAGTGCATCGCCGAGGTGTGGCAGCCGGACGGCCAGCGCCCGCTCGCCCTCCCACTCCAGGACGATGTCCTCGGGCTTCGCCTCGCCCAGCGGGACGGGCGTCGCGCCGACCGCGTCCAGCAGCGGCTTGAGCGCTGCGGCGAGCGGGTGTTGCGGCTGCTCGGTCACGGCCGGCCGCCCGAGGCCGCGTCGTCGTCGGGCTGGCCGAGGACGCTGACCTGGAGCGAGATCCGGGTCGCGCCGGCGTCCAGGCTCTCCCGGAGCAGCGCGGTCACGGCGGCCAGGACCTGCTCGGCCCCGCCCTCGGCGCCGGTGCCGAACGGGCCGACCGAGACGGCCAGTCCGGCCTCGTCGACCGCCTGGCGGGCCGCCACGGCGTGCGGCGGGAATGTGTCCAGTTCGAACGGTTCTGTTGTGAACTCCACCATCAATCGCACCCGCTCACTCTAGCGATCACGGGCCGGGGTGGTGCTTCGCTTCGAGGGACTCGGGCGTTGGGGGGGTCCGGAGGGCGCGCGGTGAGAGCTGACAGAATCTGTTATCTGTTATCTGTTATCTGAAATCTGTCAGCCGTCAGCTGTCAGCCGTCCCAAGGCATCGACCGGGGCCGCCGGGGCTCATGCTTGATGAACCATCGCCGGACCGGTTCGGAATCGAGGCCCACGCCATGCCCGCCACCCCCCACCAGGGCCATGTGGTCGTCGCTCCCGACAAGTTCAAGGGAACCCTGGAGGGCGCCGAGGCGGCCGCCCGGATCGCCGCAGGCATCCGCCGCGCAGTGCCTGGTACCGAGGTGCGTGAACTGCCCGTCGCCGATGGCGGCGAGGGCACCCTGGCCGCCGCTCTCGCGGCCGGCTTCGCCCGTGTCCCCGCCGAGGTGGCCGGCCCCACCGGCCTGCCGGTGGACGCCGCGCTCGCCGTCCGTGGCACCACCGCCGTCGTCGAGCTCGCCCAGGCCGCAGGCCTGGCCCGGCTCCCCGACGGCCGGACCGCCCCGCTGACGGCCGGCTCCTACGGGGTCGGCCAGCTGATCGCCCGGGCCGTCGGCCAGGGGGCCCGGCGGGTCGTGCTCGGTCTCGGCGGCAGCGCGAGCACCGACGGCGGGGCCGGTCTGCTCCAGGCGCTGGGTGTCTCCCTGTTGGATGCGGACGGCGCGGAACTTCCCTCCGGCGGCGCCGCGTTGCGCCGGTTGGCGCGAATCGACCCCGGCCCGCTGGCCCGCACCCTGGCGGGCGTCGAGGTCGTCGTGGCCTGCGACGTCGACAATCCGCTGACCGGCCCGCGCGGCGCCGCAGCCGTCTACGGACCGCAGAAGGGCGCGAGCCGCGAGGACCTGGTGGTGCTGGAGGACGGCCTGACCCGGTTCGCCGAGGTCGTCGGCGCCGCGGTCGGCAGGGACGTCCGCGACGCCCCCGGTGCCGGCGCTGCGGGCGGGGTCGGATTCGCCGCGCTGGCGCTGCTCGGCGCCACCGTGCGACCCGGCATCGAGTTCCTGCTCGACCTGCTCGGTTTCGACGAGGCGGTCCGCGGGGCGCGCCTCGTCGTCACCGGCGAGGGCTGCCTGGACGCGCAGACGCTCCACGGCAAGGCCCCCGCCGGAGTCGCGGCGGCAGCGGCCAGGGCGGGGGTGCCGGTGGCCGCCGTGGCGGGGCGGGTGGAGCTGTCCGAGCGCGAGTGGCGGGCGGCCGGCTTCGTCGCCGCCTACGCGCTCAGCGAACTGGGCGACGGCCCCGCCGACAGCCTGACCAGGGCTGGTGAGCTGGCCGAGGTCGCGGGGGAGCGACTGGCGGCGGCCCTGCTGCTGCGCGCCTAGCTCGGCGTTCGGCATCCGGGCCCGCTGACCTGGGCCGTCAGTCCGAAGGGGAGGATCTGGCCGACCGTTCCGGCGCGAGGAGACACGGCAGCGACCGATCGAAGCACGACCACCGCGCATGGGAGGAGGTCGTGCTCGCGGCCCGCGAACGCGCTCGTACTCGGCAGGTCCTCATGATCGACCGTTTCGGACTGTCGGGTGACGTGCAGGACGAGTGGTCGATGGATGACGCGCGGATCACCTGGTCGCGCGCCGGCAAGGTCTTCCTCGCCGGTCGGCTCACGGTGATCGGCAGTGTCGGCATCCCCCGGCAGTCCTGGCTGTGGACGTGGGCGAACGAGCCACTTCCGCCCGCGACCCTGGGCGACATCGAGCGGGTTCGGCGGTTCGGCGAGGAGAACGGCTACCCCGTCCTGCCGTGGCCGGGCTTCAACCACCACCCCGAACTCGTCGCCGAGGCCCGGATGGTCGCAGCATCCGTCCTCGACGCGGAAGGGCTGTGGGCGGATTCCACCGACGACGTGCAACTCCACTTCCTGGTCCATGACGTGGATCCCGTCGCTGGATGACGGCATGGGACTCGCCGCACCGCCGCCCGGTCCATTGACGTCCTGTCGAAGGCGGGCCTAGGCTCCGGGCCGTCCTTCGATCCACCCGCCCTCGTCCAGGCTTCGGAGGTCCCCGTGCCCCTGGGTGAAACCGTGGTGATCCGCTCCCGTCGGGTGGTCCTGCCGGACGGCGAACGCCCCGCAGACGTACTGGTCCGCGACGGGAGGATCGCGCGGATCGCCGCGCACGGCTCCTTCCCGGCCGACGGTGCCCCGACGGCCGACCTGGGTGGGACCGCCCTGCTGCCCGGCCTGGTCGACACCCACGTGCACGCCAATGAGCCCGGTCGCACCGAATGGGAGGGCTTCGCCGCCGC
Organism: Kitasatospora sp. NPDC004723; assembly: GCF_040609255.1. Classification (NCBI taxonomy): domain Bacteria; kingdom Bacillati; phylum Actinomycetota; class Actinomycetes; order Kitasatosporales; family Streptomycetaceae; genus Kitasatospora; species Kitasatospora sp. NPDC004723. Next base: position 85,487 of record NZ_JBEXJT010000015.1, read on the forward strand.
CACCCGGGCCGCTGCGGCCGGCGGCGTCACCACCCTCGTCGACATGCCGCTCAACGCGGTTCCCCCCACCACCACGACCGCCGGCCTGGCGGCCAAGCGGAAGGCCGCCGAGGGTCGGGCCTGGGTGGACCTCGGCTTCTGGGGCGGGGCCGTCCCCGAGAACCTGGCCGACCTCGAACCCCTGCACCGTGCGGGCGTGTTCGGCTTCAAGTCCTTCCTCGCGCCGAGCGGCGTCGAGGAGTTCCCGCACCTGGACGCGGCCGGACTGGAGGCCGCGCTCGCCGAGCAGGCCCGGCTCGGCGCGCTGGCGGTCGTCCATGCCGAGGACCCGGCCGTGCTGGCCGCGGCACCGTGGCAACCCGGGGTCCGCTACCGGGACTTCCTCGCCTCCCGCCCCGCCGCCGCCGAGACCGCCGCCGTCGCCCGGCTGCTGGCGGCGGCTCGCCGCACCGGCGCCCGGGTGCACGTCCTGCACGTCTCCTCGGCGGGGGTGCTGCCACTGCTGCGCCGGGCCCGCGCGGAGGGCGTCGACGTTTCCGCCGAGACCTGCCCGCACTACCTCACCCTGGGGGCGGAGGAGGTCCCGGACGGCGGCACCGCGTTCAAGTGCTGCCCGCCGATCCGCGAGGAGGCCAACCGCGAGGCGCTCTGGGCGGCCCTGGCGGCGGGGGAGTTCGCCGCCGTGGTGTCCGACCACTCGCCGTCCACGCCCGACCTCAAGTTACTTCCCGCGCACGGCGGCAGCGGGGACTTCGCGGCGGCCTGGGGCGGCATCGCCTCGCTCCAGCTGGGCCTGCGGGCCGTCTGGACCGAGGCGCGGCGGCGCGGCCACACCCTCGCCGACGTGGTCCGCTGGATGTCCGCGGGGCCGGCCCGGCTGGCCGGCCTCGACGGGCGGAAGGGCGCCATAGCGGTCGGCCACGATGCCGATCTGGTCGCCTTCGACCCGGACGGCGAGTTCACCGTCCACGCCGCCGAGTTGCACCACCGCCACCCGGTGACCCCGTACGCGGGCCGTACTCTCACCGGTGCCGTGCGCACCACCTGGCTGCGCGGCCGCGTGGTGGACCTTGCCGGCGAGCCCTTCGGCGTCCAGCTCCACCGCCCCGGTTCCGCCCCGGCCCAGTGCGGGTGACCGCGCCCGCGGCCGGGGCGAATCGGCCCAGGTGCGGTCGGCGACGATCGTCCGCACCAGCTGCACCGCGGTCACGGACCGTCTGCGGTCCGCTGCTGCGGCGGGCGCCCGGAGGCCGCCTGGTCCGGCGAGTGCTTGACGGCCTTCCCGTACAACACCGGGCTGTCGGTTCGCCGCCGGCCCGGCGGCCCGCCGGTCGACGGGCCGTGGGGCGCCGGCGCGATCGGGGGGCACGGTGGTGTTCTGCGAGTGGCCAGGCGTGCCGGCGGGACGGGCTTCGGCTTCCGCGACCTCGCGGTTTCGGAGACCCGGGTCGGTACGGGCAGCAACGACCCCGTGGTGCCGCACCGCTGATCACCCGTGACCGCAAGGGGGTATGAGGGGGCGCGGTGGGGCATATGCCAGTCAAGTGTTCCACCGGGCCTGCCCGAATATCCCGCGAGGAGGCGATGGCGGCGTCCGCCGGTCGATAGGCTGGACCCTACCCGCCGGTCACGCCGCGGGGGGACATCGGAAGGGGACGACATGTCGACACCAGCCCCGGGCCGTCACGCCGTACCGGAGCAGGGCGTGCCCGGTTCGTTCGCCTCCCTGCAGCACGCCCTCAGACTGCTGGAGGCGGTCGACCGGCACCCCGGCGGTGCCACCCTGGTCACCCTGGCGAGGGAGACGTCCCTGGGGCTGCCGACGGTCCGCCGGCTCGCGGAGATCCTGGAGATCGAGGGCTACCTGGCCTGCCAGGACGGTGGTTGGGTGCTCGGCGGGACGTTCGCGCTGCTCGGCCAGCACAACCGGGAGCAGCTGGTCCGCGCCCGGCTGGACAGCAAACTCGCGCAGCTGCGGGACGAGTTGGGTGCCGCGGTGTACTTCGGCCGGTATCACGAGGGGGAGTTGTCGGTCGAGGCGGTCTCGGCGTCGGACGACGCTCCGGCGGTGCAGGAGTGGGTGGACTTCCGCGCCACCGCGCACGCGAGTGCGATCGGCAAGTGCCTGCTCGGCCAGCTCGACCACGACGCGCGCCGCGACCACCTCTCCCGCCACCCGGTGGCCCGGCTCACCTCGCGGACGGTCACCGACGCCGACCAGTTGATGCACCGGCTGGAGCGCCAGCCGGCCACCGTGCCGGTGCTGGACATCCAGGAGTACGCCCTCGGCACGGTCTGCGCGGCCGTCCCGGTGACCGCCGGCAGCACGGTCGGCTGCCTGGCCACCTCGATGCCGGTGGACAACGTGCACCGGCTGAAGGCGGCGGCCGAACTGCTCGCTGCCCGCGCCGCGCCGCTGATGCTCGCGATGGCGGTCTGACCGGACCGCGTGCCCAGGGACCCCGCTCCGGCGGGGTCCTCGTGTTTCCGGGAGGCGGTTCGCCGGGCGGCCGGGCGTGGGGCCCGTGCCGGGGACACTTATTAGACTCGATGTCGATAAGGCGTGCCGAAGCCCTTGTGGCGAGGGCTACCCGCGAGTACGTTGTGCCGGGTCGAGCCGCCACCCGCAGGTCAGGAGGGCCCTCCCATGCCCAGCCCCACCCCCGTCCCGGCCCTCGCCGCACCCGCCGCCCGGGTGCACGAGGGCCTCGTCCTGGAACCCCGCGACGTCCACTTCGACTGGGCCGGTCTGCCGCTGCACTGGATCCCCGACGAGCCGATGGCCACCCACGTCATCAACGTCCTGCACCTGCTCCTGCCCGAGGGCGAGCGCTGGTTCGTCAAGGTCTTCAAGGAGGCCCTGCCGATGGTCCGCGACGAGCAACTCCGGGAGGAGGTCCTGGGGTTCATCGGCCAGGAGGCCATCCACGCCGAGGCGCACCAGGAGGTCCTCGAACACCTGCTCGGCCAGGGCCTCGACCCGCGCCCCTACGTGCGCCAGATCGCCTGGCTGTTCCAGCGGGTGCTCGGCGACAAGCCCGGCCTCTCGGCCGCCCGGCAGCGCGAGAACCTCATCGAGCGGGTCGCCTTCGTCGCGGCGATCGAGCACTTCACCGCCTTCCTCGGCAACTGGGCGCTCAACTCGCCGGGCCTGGACCGCGCCAAGGCCGACCCGACCATGCTCGACCTGCTGCGCTGGCACGGGGCCGAGGAGGTCGAGCACCGCAGCGTGGCCTTCGACCTGATGGTGCACCTCGACCCCGGCTACGCGCGCCGGATCCGCGGCATGCTGGTCTCCGGGCCGCTGCTGGTCCACCTCTGGGTGCGCGGCGCCCGCTTCCTGCTCGCCGCCGACCCCACCCTCGACGGCCGGCTCAAGCCCACCTGGCGCGAGGCCGGCCGGATCGCCCGGCGCGGTCTGCTGCCCGACCCGGTCCGGTCGCTCCGCTCCGGCCTGCGCTACCTGCGCCCTGGCTACCACCCCACCCAGGAGGGCTCTTCCAGCCAGGCCCTCGGCTACCTCGCGACCTCCCCGGCCGCCCGCGCCGCCGCCGGCCGCTGACCGCCGGAGCCGACGGTCGAGCGCCGACCGAGAACGGCTGACGGCCGACAGGTAGCAGATGACAGCTGACAGATTTCAGCTGACGTTATCTGTCAGCTGTCAGCTGTCAGTCGTCAGCTGTCAGCTGTCAGGCCCCCAGCCCCCAGCCCCCAGGACCCGAGCCCGTACCACCCGAGCCCCCAAGGACCCCGCCGGATGGACCTGCGCACCCCGCCCCCCGACCTCTACGGCCGTCCCCGCGCCGACACCTTCTTCCGCTTCCTCACCGCGTTCGGCGACCGCTACAGCCCCGCCCTCGGCGGCCCGCTGCTGCGCCGCAACCCGCGACGCCCCCTCAGCCGCCCGGCCACGGCGCTCCACCTGGTCGTCACCGCCCGCCGGGCCGTCGCCGCCGACGCCGTCGAGCTGACCCTCGCCGACCCCTCCGGCGGCCTCCTCCCGGCCTGGCAGCCCGGCGCCCACCTGGGCCTCACGCTCCCCTCCGGCCGCCGGCGCCACTACTCGCTCTGCGGGGACCCCGCCGACCGCTCGGCCTACCGGATCGCCGTGCGCCGCCTGCCCGATGGTGGCGGCGGCTCCGTCGAGATCCACGACAGCGTGCACCCCGGTACCCGGCTCACCGTCCGCCGCCCGCGCAACGGCTTCGCCTTCTGCGCCGAGCCGGCCGTGCTGCTGCTGGCCGGCGGCATCGGCGTCACCCCGCTGCTCCCGATGGCCCGCGAGGCCCAGCGGCACGGCCTGGACTGGCAGTTGGTCCACGCCGGCCGCGGCGCCGACACCCTCCCGTTCGCCGCCGAACTGCGCGCCCTCGACCCCCGCCGGGTCCACCTGCGCACCGACGAGGAGCACGGTGCCCCGCCCACCGGCGCGGAACTGCTCGCCCACGCCCCCCGCGGCGCCGCCGTCTACTGCTGCGGCCCGGCCCCGATGCTCGCCGCCGTGCAGCGCGCCCTCGACGCCTCGCCCGCCGCCTCCCTGCACTTCGAACGCTTCGGCGCCGCCCCGGTCACCGGCGGTGAGCCGTTCACCGTCCGCCTCGGCACCGACGGCCCCGAGCTGGCCGTCCCCGCCGACCGCTCCGCCCTGGACGTGCTCCGCGAGGCCCGCCCCGACCTCGCCTACTCCTGCAAGCAGGGCTTCTGCGGCACCTGCGAGGTCCGCCTGCTGGCCGGCACCCCCGACCACCGCGACCGCCGCCTCACCCCCGACCGGCGCGCCGCCGGCGCCCTGCTGCCCTGCGTCTCCCGCGCAGCCGAGGGCGAGACCCTCGTGCTCGACGTCTAGAAGGGACCCCCGCCGTGCCGAGCACCTCCGCCACCCCCGTCTTCCCGTTCACCGAGCGCGACCTCGCCCGCTTCCGCGAGACCCAGCAGCTCGCCTACGACTGCGCCGAGCAGGTCGCCGCCTGGATCGAACCCGGCGTCACCGAACGCCAGGCCACCGCCGAACTGCGCCGCCGTCTGGTCGCCGCCGGGGTCCAGGACTTCTTCCACATCCCGTTCGCCTGGTTCGGCGACCGGACGGCGTTCCGCCACTTCCACACCCCGCTGCAGTTCTTCGCCGGCAACCGCCGCCTCCAGGAGGGCATGCCGTACGTGCTGGACTGCGCGCCCGTCGTCGACGGCTACACCGCCGACATCGGCTTCGGCGGCAAGGTCGGCGAGAACCGCGTCTGGGACCGCCTCGCCGCCGACCTGCGGGTCTACCGCGAGCTGATCCTCGACGAGGTCCGCGCCCGCAGGCCGCTCGCCGAGGTGTACGCGGCCGTCGACGCGCAGATCGAGGCGCACGGCTACGACAACCGCCACCGCGTCTACCCGGGCCGGGTGATCGGCCACCAGGTCACCCGGACGACGGCCCGCGGCCCGGCCGGGGTGAACGTCTTCGGCTTCGGCGTGCGCACCCTCCAGACGCTCGGGCGCGAACTCGTCAGCGAGCGCCTGCACGGCCGTTCCCCGCTATGGGCGGACGGCCGGTCCTCCCGGCACGCTCCCACCCCGGGCCTGTGGGCGGTGGAGCCGCACATCGGCTTCCGCGAGGTCGGCATCAAGTTCGAGGAGCTGCTGGTGGTGACGGAGGACGACGCCTACTGGCTCGACGACGACCTCCCGCACGTCCGCCGCTGGAATACTGCCCCCACCGCGACCGGGACCGGCCCGACCGGCACCGGCCCGACCGCGGCCGGCCGGACCAGTCCCGGCCCGACCGTGACCGAGCCCACCGCCGCCCCCGAGGGAGCCGTCCGATGAGCACCCCCACCCGCCGCCGCACGGTCCACTCCGGAGGCCTGCCGCTCGCCGTCCACGAGCAGGGCGACCCGGCCGCGCCCACCGTCCTGCTGGTCCACGGCTACCCCGACACCCACGCCGTCTGGGACGACGTCGCCGCCGACCTCGCCCGCGACCACCACGTGGTCCGCTACGACGTGCGCGGCGCCGGCGCCTCCGGCGTCCCCGCCGACCGGGCCGGCTACCGCCTCGACCAGCTGGCCGCCGACCTGTTCGCCGTCGCCGACGCCGTCAGCCCGGACCGCCCGGTGCACCTCGTCGCCCATGACTGGGGCTCGCTGCAGTCCTGGGAGGCCGTCACCGCCCCCGGCGCCGAACGCCGCCTCGCCTCCTACACCACCATGTCCGGCCCCTGCCTGGACCACACGGGCTTCTGGCTTCGCGAGCGCCTGCGCCGCCCCACCCCGCGCCACCTGAGGCAACTGCTCGCCCAGGGCGCCCACTCCTGGTACATCACCGCCTTCCACCTGCCCTTCCTCGCCCCCGGCGTCTGGCGGCTCGGCCTCGCCCGGGCCTGGCCGCGGGTGCTGCGCGACCTGGAGGGCGTCACCCCGCGCCCCGGTCACCCGCAGCCCAGCCTGCGGCGCGACGCGGTGCGCGGCATCGAGCTCTACCGGGCCAACATGCGCCCCACCCTGCGCAACCCGCGCGAACGACCCACCGAGGTGCCGGTCCAGCTGATCACCCTCACCGAGGACCACTACGTCGGCGGTTACCTCTTCGAGGGCCTGGAGCGCTGGGTGCCCAGGCTGACCCGCCGCACCCTGCGCGCCACCCACTGGTCCGCGCTGCTGGAGAAGGGAGCCACCGTGGCGGCCATGGTCCGCGAGCACGTCACCCGCACCGAGGCCGGCGACGGCGCCGCGTCCGCCGCGTCCGCCGCGTCCGCCGCATCCGCCGCGTCCGGAGCGTCCGGAGCGTCCGGAGCGTCCAGTGCACCCACCGTCGACGACGGCCGGCTGGTCGTCGTCACCGGAGGCGGCAGCGGCATCGGCCGGGCCACCGCGCTCGCCTTCGCCGAGGAGGGCGCCCGGGTGGTGGTCTGCGACCTCGACCTCGACGCGGCCCGCCGCACCGCCGAACTCGCCGGCCTGCTCGGCCCGACCGCGCACGCCTACCGCGTCGACGTCAGCGACGGCGCCGCCGTCGACGCCTTCGCCCAGCAGGTGGCCGCCGAGCACGGCGTGCCCGACGTGGTCGTCAACAACGCGGGCATCGGTCACTCCGGCACCTTCCTGGAGACCACCGAGAAGGAGTGGCAGCGGGTCCTGGACGTCAACCTCTGGGGCGTCATCCACGGCTGCCGCGCCTTCGGCACCCTGATGGCCGAACGCGACGAGGGAGGCCACATCGTCAACCTCTCCTCGGCCGCCGCCTACCTGCCGTCCAAGGCGCTCACCGCCTACGCGACCAGCAAGGCCGCCGTCTTCATGCTCTCCGACTGCCTGCGCGCCGAACTCGCCGGCCACGGCATCGGCGTCTCCACCATCTGCCCCGGCATCGTCAACACCAACATCACCCGCACCTCCACCTTCTCCGGTACCACCGCCGACGAACAGGCCGCCAAGCAGGCCCGCGCCGCCCGCCTCTACGCCCGCCGGGGCTTCCCGCCCGAGAAGGTCGCCGCCGCCGTCCTCGCCGCCGTCCGCACCGGCAAGGCCGTCGTCCCCGTCACCCCCGAGGCCAAGGCCGCCCGCTTCCTCAGCCGCCTCGCCCCGGGCCTGCTGCGCCTGGCCGCCCGCCTCAACGTCACCTGAGTGGAGGTGACGAGACCCGGGGTGCGGTGTGACACCGCGTACCCGGGGGCGGTGAAGGGCGACTCACAGGTCGAAGGGCAGGATCCGGAAGGCCTTGTGCTCGGTCGTCAGGGGGCGGAGGGCGCGGAAGTCCCGTTGATCGAGCGTCAGGATCGCATCCGTCCGGAATTGCGCGGCCAGGGCGACGTTGACGGCGTCCGTCAGGTCAAGGCGCAGGCCGAGATGCCGGGCCCGAACGGCCTGCGCCGCTTCCAGAATCTCGGCGGTGATCTCGGGCATCACCGCTCGTCCGGACCGAACCCGTTGCAGGACGTCGTTCACCGCGCCGAGTGCGGCGCCGAATCCCAGGATTCGCCGGGCGAGGTGATCGAGTTCGCTCAGCAGCACAGGGGATATGACCAGGAGGCCCGAGCGGTCCAGTACCTCGCGTGCGGCGGGGCCGGTCGGGTGGCTTTCGTCGAGGGCGGCGAGCAGGCCCGACGTGTCCGCCACCACGACGATCACGCAGCGCCCCGCTCTTGCCCGGGCGGGACGGCGGCCTGCTTCGTCTGCTCGTAGGCCGCTGCCCTTTCTGCCCAGACGTCGTCCTCGGTGGCCTCACCGATCGGCTGGTAGGTCCGGCTGAAGAACGGTTCGTCCCAGGTGCGCCTGGACATCGCCGCGAGGTGGATCCCCTCCCGGATGATCTCGGCCTCCGCTATCCCATCCCGGGCCGCCGCCTCCTTGATCACGGCAAGATCCTCGGCTTCGACGTAGACGGTCGTGCGCTTGAGAGCCATATGCGTATGGTACCGCTGCCATATGTCCCGGGGCTTCGGTGGATCGTGGATCGGTCCCGGAATCCCGACAGGAGGTGTCGGGATTCCGGGGGAGCATCGGTGGTGACGGGTGGAGACACCACCGGACGCGAGGAAGGGCGAGGGATGACGGAGCAGCCGCTGAAGGGCAAGGTCGCGCTGGTGGCGGGGGCCACCCGGGGGGCCGGGCGGGGGATCGCGGTGGCGCTGGGGGCCGCCGGGGCGACCGTGTACGGGACGGGGCGCAGCGCCGGGGGGCACCGGGGCGAGTACGGGCGCGCGGAGACCCTGGAGGAGACGGCCGAGCTGGTCACGGCGGCCGGCGGGCACGGCATCGCGGTGCGCGCCGACCACCTGGTGCCCGCCGAGGTCGCGGCGGTGGCCGCGCGGATCGAGGCCGAGCAGGGCGGGCTGGACGTCCTGGTGAACGACATCTGGGGCGGCGAGCACCTGTTCGGGTGGGAGGAGCCGGTCTGGGAGCACGACCTGGACAAGGGGCTGCGGCTGCTGCGGCTGGCCGTCGAGACGCACGCGATCACCAGCCACCACCTGCTGCCCCTGCTGCTGCGCCGCCCCGGCGGGCTGGTGGTGGAGATGACCGACGGCACCGCCGAGTACAACGCCACCCGCTACCGGAACTCCTTCTTCTACGACGTCGCCAAGGCCGCCGTGCTGCGGATGGCCTTCGCGCTGGGGCACGAGCTGGGCCCGCGCGGGGCGACGGCGGTGGCGCTGACGCCGGGGTGGATGCGTTCGGAGATGATGCTGGAGCACTTCGGCGTCACCGAGGCGACCTGGCGCGAGGCGACGGCGGCCGAGCCGCAGTTCGGCATCTCGGAGTCCCCGGCGTACGTCGGGCGCGCGGTGGTGGCGCTGGCCGCCGACCCGGGGGTGGCGCGGTTCAACGGTGGTTCGTTCTCCAGCGGCGGGCTGGCGCTGGAGTACGGCTTCACCGATCTGGACGGCAGCCGGCCGGATTCCTGGCGCTACCTGGTGGACGTGGAGGCGGCGGACGGCCCCGTCGACCCGGCCGGCTACCGCTGAGGCGGGCCGTAGCGGGCGGCGGTGCGGGCCGCGGCCTCGGCCAGCCGCCGCCGCAGCTCCGGCGGTTCGAGGACCTCGGCCTCCGGTCCGAGCCGCAGCAGTTCCTCGTAGCCGACGTCCAGCGACTCCACGGGCAGCCGGACCGTCACCCAGCCGTGCGCGTCCGGTGGTCCGGCGGTGGCCAGCGCCTCCTGGACGGCGACCGGTTCGAGCAGGTGCGGCAGCCGGTCGAGGCCGTAGGGGCTGAGCCGGACGGTCACCCGCTCGCGCAGCAGTGAGCGGGCGAACCCGGCGGCCTTGGCGTCCCAGAACGCGGCGAGGTCGAACGCCTCGTCGCGCCGGAACGGCCGGTCGGCCAGCGCTTCGGCGGCGGCCAGCCGGTCGACCCGGTAGACCCGGTGGGCGGCGGCTCCGTCGTCGTCGGGCCGGGCGACCAGGTACCAGGTGCCCGCTTTCAGCACCAGCCCGTACGGCCGCAGCACCCGCATCCGTTCGACCGCGATCGCGTCCGCGTCGGCCGCCGGGGCCCCGGCCGAGGCCGAGGCCGCCTCCGGGCTGGCCCCGGGACGCCGCCGGTAGCCCGCCCGCAGCAGCCGCCCGCCCCACACCGCCCGCGCGACCTCGGCCAGCAGCGGCGGCACGGGCGCGTCGCGGAACCAACCGGGCGCGTCCAGGTGGAACCGCCGGGCCCCGGCGGCCGGTGCCTCGCCGAGTTCGCCGGCCACCTTGAGCCGGGCGGCCAGCGCCGGATCGGCGAGGCCCATGTCCCCGAGCGGACCGGGCAGTCCGGCCAGCAGCAGCACCTCCGCCTCGGCGCGGTCGAGGCCGGTCAGCCGGGTGCGGTAGCCGTCGAGCAGCCGGTAGCCGCCGGCCCGCCCGCGGTCGGCGTACACCGGGACGCCGGCCTCGGCCAGGGCCAGCACGTCACGCTGCACGGTGCGCTCGGAGACCTCCAGTGCGGCGGCGAGTTCGGCGCCGGTCATGCTGCGGCGCGCCTGGAGCAGCAGGAGCAGCGAGATCGCCCGGGCGGTGCGCATCGGCGGGCCGTCCTCCCGTAGGTCGGGGCCGGGGCGCGCGCCCGGCCGGTTCAGCACCGATCATGGGTGCCGGGGGGTGTGCGGGCCCACGCGCCCATCACCGGAATCGAGGAGACCCGATGGCCACCGGCACCGTGCAGTCCTACCACGCGCACCACGGGTACGGTCTGATCACCCCCGACGACGACGGTCCGCCGCTGTACGTGTACTTCGACTCGATCCTGACGGCCGGCGGGGGCGACGGTGACCGGGTGCTGACCGAGGGTCAGCGGGTGGAGTACGACCCGACCGAGCAGGAAGGGCGCCGGGTCGCCGAGCGGGTGCGCCGGTCGGCCTGACCGGCCGCCGTTTTCCTGAGAATCCGCAGGTCAAAAACCGGTGCGGCCGACGATCCGTCCCCCCGTACGATGAGGGTCCATGGAAATGACGACTGCTCTCTGGTCCTTCGCCCTCGTCGTGGGACTGCTGACGCTCACCCCGGGGCTGGACACCGCCCTGATCCTGCGGACATCGGCCCTGGGCCACCGGCGACAGGCCTGGGGCGTGGTGCTCGGCATCCAGACCGGCACGCTGCTCTGGGGGACGCTCACCTCCGCCGGGGTGACGGCGCTGCTCACCGCCTCCCGGGTCGGCTACGAGGTGCTGCGCTGGGCGGGCGCCGCGTACCTGGTGTGGATGGGGATCGGGATGATCCGCGCCCGGGCCGGGGGCGGCGACGCGGACGCGGACGGGGACGAGCAGGCGCAGGGGGCGGCCGAGGAGAAGGCCCCGGCGGGCGGACTGGCGTCCGGGTGGCGGCGCGGCCTGCTGACCAATCTGCTGAACCCCAAGGTGGGCGTCTTCTACGTGGCGGTGCTGCCGCAGTTCATCCCGGCGGGGGTCCCGCACTTCGCCGCCGGGGTGGCGTTGACCTGCGTGCACGTCGTGGAGGGCCTGCTCTGGTCGCTGGTGCTGGTGGGCTTCGCCCGGGTGCTGCGCGGCTGGCTGCGCCGTCCGGCGGCGCGCCGGGCGATGGACCGGGTGACCGGTGTGGTGGTGGTCGGGTTCGGCGTGAAGCTCGCGGTCTCCGACTGACGCGGCGGGGCGGGTCTTCGGGGGCTCAGCGGCCCAGCCGCCGCAGGCCCTCGGCCAACTGCTCCGGGTCCATGCAGATGTGCATGTCGACATGGGCGTTGAACTCCAGCCAGAAGGGCTCGCAGACCGCCACCACGGCGGCCTCGTCGGGCACGTCCACGACGATGATCTGACAGCGCCGGCCGTGGCGGGGGAAGGCGTAGGCGGCCTCGGGCTTGAGGTCGGCCATGATCCGGCCGAACTTCTCCGCGACGGCGCCGCCGGCGACGGCCCCGTTGGCGGTCTGGGTGTCGAGTTCGATCTCCAGCAGCACACGCATGGCGGTGCCCCTTCCCGGGCTCGGGCGAGTCCTCGTCTCCAGCCTCCCGCCGCCGCGCGGGGCCCGCAATTCACCCGTTCGGCGGTACCGGGTTGGCCGACGCGGCGGCGAGCGGGCTGCACTGGGAGGCACCGAGCGGCGACGGACCGTCGGGCCGTCGGCAGGAACAGGAGCCGCCCCATGGCGATCATCGCGGTGCTCGACCTCCCCGGGGTGACCCTGGAGCAGTACGAGGAGGCGGTGGACCGGCTGACCGGCGGCGCCGGCCTGAACCGGCCCGAGGACTGGCCGGTGCGCGGCCTGCTGCTGCACGCGGCCGGTCCGACGGAGGACGGCGAGGGCTGGCACGTCACCGATGTCTGGGAGTCGCGCGAGGCGTACGAGCACTTCGCGGCGGTGCTGATGCCGATCCTGCGCGAGGTCGGTGTGCCGACGGCCGCGCCGCTGATCTGCGAGGCCTACAACGTCGTGAGCTGAAGCCGCACCGCTCAGGCGGCGTGCGGCTCACCAGGGCCCTCCACCCGGCCCTTCGCCCGGCCCGCCACCCGGCCCTCCGCCGGACCGTCCACCACCGCGGCGTGGTCGTGGTCGTGGTGGATCGGCCCGTCCCCGGAGCTCAGCGGCAGGCAGCCGCCGCCCCGCCGGTGCGCGACGATCTCGGCGGCGACCGAGACGGCCGTCTCCTCGGGGGTACGGGCGCCGAGGTCGAGGCCGATGGGGGAGTGCAGCCGGGCGAGTTCGGCGTCGGTCAGCCCGGCCTCGCGCAGCTTCGCCTCCCGCTCGCGGTGGGTGCGGCGCGAGCCCATCGCCCCGACGAAGCCGAGCGGCAGCCGCAGCGCGCGCTCCAGCAGCGGGAGGTCGAACCTGGCGTCGTGGGTGAGCACGCAGAGCACCGTGCGGCCGTCCAGCCGGTCCAGCTGGGAGTCCAGGTAGCGGTGCGGCCAGTCGACGACGACCCGGTCGGCCTCGGGGAAGCGCCGCTCGGTGGCGAAGACGGGCCGGGCGTCGCAGACGGTGACGTGGTAGCCGAGGAACCGGCCGATCCGCACGACCGCCGCGGCGAAGTCGATCGCACCGAACACCAGCATCCTCGGCGCGGGCACGTACGACTCGACGAACAGGGTGACGGTGCCCCGCCCGCGCTCGTCGCAGGGGCGCCCGTCGAGGCCGAGGACGAGCCGGCCGGTGCGGCCGGCGTCGAGCAGGGCGCGCGTTTCGGCGACGGCGGCCCGGTCCAGCGCGGTCGACACCGCGGGGGCGGGCGCGAGGGCGCCGTGGTGGCCGTCGGCGGTGACGGCGAGGGTGGCGCCGAGCAGTCCGGCCGGTCCGGCGACGACCCGGGCGAGCGCCACGGGGGTGCCGGCGGCGATGAGCGCGATGCCGGCGTCCAGCGCCGGGTCCGCGCCGGGCACGACCGGCTGGACGAGGACGTCCAGGGCGCCGCCGCAGGTCAGTCCGACGGCGAAGGCGTCCTCGTCGCTGTAGCCGAACCGTTCCAGCACCGGTTCGCCGGAGGCGAGGGCGGCCCGGCACAGCTCGTAGACGGCCCCTTCGACGCAGCCGCCGGAGACGCTGCCGACGGCCTCGCCGTGCGCGTCGACGGCGAGCGCGGCGCCCGGGTCGCGCGGCGCGCTGCCGGTGACCCCGACGACGGTGGCCACGGCGAACGGGCGGCCGGCCGCGTGCCAGGCCAGCAACTGCTCGGCGATGTCCTGCATGACGGGAGCTCCTTCGCGCTGTCGAGGGTGGGCGAACCGGGCCGCCGGGGGCACCGCCGCCGTACGGGAGAACGATCCCGTACGGCGGCGGGCACCCGGGCGGCCAGGTCGCACCGTCCCGGCACCGGCCGTCCGGCGCCCGCACCGTCCCCGCGCCGTACGCTGCCCGGCGCCCACGGCCTCGCCGCGCCTACGCCGTCCCGGGCCGTTCGGTGGTCAGGTGCTCGGGCCGCACCGGGATCCGGTTCAGGGCCAGCCCGGTGGCCGCGCGGACGGCCGCCACGATCGACGGCGTGGCCGAGACGGTCGGTGCCTCGCCCACCCCGCGCAGCCCGTACGGGGCGTGCGGGTCGGGCAGTTCGAGGATCTCGACCGGGATCGGCGGGGTGTCCAGGATGGTCGGGACGAGGTAGTCGGTGAAGGAGGCGTTGCGCACCTTCCCGTCCCGCAGGACGATCTCCTCCATCACCGCGAGCCCGAGCGCCTGGGTGCAGGCGCCCTGGATCTGGCCGACCACCGCGAGCGGGTTGACCGCCCGCCCGACGTCCTGGACGGCGCTCAGCTCGACCACCTTGACCAGCCCCAGTTCGACGTCCACGTCGACCACCGCGCGGTTGGCGCAGAAGGAGTACTGGACGTGGCCGAAGCCCTGCCCGGTCTCCGGGTCGAACGGGGCGGTGGGGCGGTGGCGGTGCTCGCGGGTCAGGTCGATCGCCTCGTCGCCGAGCAGGTCGGCGATGGGGACCAGCGGCCCGGCCGACGCGGAGACGACCTTGCCGTCGGCGAGCGTGAGGTCGTCCCCGGTCCAGCCGTAGCGGCGCCGGCCGCGCTCGATCAGCTCCCGCCGCACGGCCTCGGCGGCCAGCTTGACCGCGCCGCCGGTCATGTAGGTCTGCCGGGAGGCGGAGGTGGAGCCGGCCGAGCCGATCCGGGTGTCGGCGGGCTGGATGGTCACCTGCTCGACGCCCAGCTCGGTGCGGGCGATCTGCGCGTGCACGGTGACACCGCCCTGGCCGACCTCGGCCATCGCCGTGTGCACCAGGGCGACCGGCTCGCCGCCGATCACCTCCAGCCGCACCCGCGCGGTGGAGTGGTCGTCGAAGCCCTCGGAGAAGCCGACGTTCTTGATGCCGACCGAGTAGCCGACGCCGCGCACGACGCCCTCGCCGTGCGAGGTGTTGGACAGCCCGCCGGGCAGCCGGCGCAGGTCGGGGTCCCGCGCCTCCAGCGGCGGGGGCAGCGGCATGTCCTTGACCCGCCGCAGCAGTTCGGCGACCGGCGCGGGCGCGTCGATCTCCTGGCCGGTGGGCATCCGGTCGCCCTGCCGCACGGCGTTGAGCTGCCGGAACCCGACCGGGTCCATGCCCAGTTCGGCGGCCAGCCGGTCCATCTGGCTCTCGTAGCCGAACGCCGCCTGCACCGCGCCGAAGCCGCGCATCGCCCCGCAGGACGGGTTGTTGCTGTACAGCGCGAGGGCGTGCATCCGCACGTTCGGGATCACGTACGGGCCGTTGCCCAGCGAGGCCGCGTTGCCGACCACGGCGGGGGAGGTGGAGGCGTACGCGCCGCCGTCCAGCACGATCCGGGCGTCGGAGTAGACCAGCCTGCCGTCCCGGGTGGCGCCATGCTCGTAGGTCATGCGCGCGGGGTGGCGGTGGACGTGGCCGAGGAACGACTCGTCCCGGGAGTAGACGATCTTGACCGGTCTGCCGGTGCGCAGCGCCAGCAGGCAGGCGTGGATCTGCATCGAGAGGTCCTCCCGGCCGCCGAACGCCCCGCCGACTCCGGCCAGGGTGAGCCGGACCTTCTCCTCGGGCAGCCCGAGCACCGGCGCCATCTGCCGGCGGTCCGCGTGCAGCCACTGGGTGGCGACGTAGAGGTCGACGCCGCCGTCCTCGGCCGGCACCGCCAGCCCGGACTCCGGGCCGAGGAAGGCCTGGTCCTGCATGCCGACCTCGTAGCTGCCGCGGACCACCACGTCCGCCATCGCCCGCACCTCGTCGGTGACGCCCAGGCCGTGGACCAGCCGCTGCTCGTGGCAGATGTTGCCGTGGGCGTGCGAGCGGTACTCGTGCGGCTCGTGCACGTAGCCGTACGTCCGCGGGTCGAGGCACTGCTCCTCGGTGACGATCGGGGTGAGCACCTCGTAGTCGACCTCGATGTTCCGGGCCGCGCGCCGGGCGGTCTCCGGGTGGTCGGCGGCGACGAGTGCGACGGGCTCGCCGTGGTAGCGGATCCGGTCGATCGCCAGGGCCGGCTGGTCGGGGACGTCCAGCCCGTAGTACTTCTCGCCGGGGATGTCCTCGTGGGTGAGCACCGCGAACACGCCGGGCACGGCGAGCGCCCCGGAGACGTCGACGGAGCGGATGTTCGCCCGGGCGTGCGGCGAGCGCAGCGTCGTGCCCCAGAGCATCGACTCGTGCCACAGGTCGGAGGAGTACGCGAACTCGCCGCGCACCTTCAGCGTGCCGTCCGGGCGCAGCGGTGAGCCGCCGACACCGTGCGGGCTGCTCTGCCGGATGTCCTGCAGGTTCTTCTCGCCCTGCACGGTCCGCGCGCTCATCCGGTCACCGTCCCCTCGGTCCGGTCCGCCCGGTCCGCCCGGTCCGCCCGGTCCGCCCGGTCCGCCCGGTCGGCCCCGGCCCCCCGGCCCGCGCGGGTGCGGGCGGCGGCCAGCCGCACCGCGTCCATGATCGTCTCGTAGCCGGTGCACCGGCACAGGTTGCCCGACAGCGCCTCGCGGATGTCCGCGTCGCACGGCCGCGGGTCCCGGGCCAGCAGCGCGTCGGTCTGCACCAGCAGGCCGGGCGTGCAGAAGCCGCACTGGACGGCGCCGGCGTCCAGGAACGCCTGCTGGACGACGCCCAGCCCGCCGTCCCGCGCGCCGAGGCCCTCGACGGTGCGCACCTCGCGGTCCTGGACCTGACCGGCCGCGACCAGGCAGGCGCAGACCGGCAGGCCGTCCAGGTAGACCGTGCAGGAGCCGCACTCGCCCTGCTCGCAGGCGTTCTTCGAGCCGGGCAGGCCGAGGCGCTCGCGCAGCACGTACAGCAGGCTCTCGCCCTCCCACACGTCGTCGGCCTCGACCGGCCTGCCGTTGGCGGTGAACGTGACCCTCATGCCCATGCCGCGCTCCCGGTCCGCTCGCGGTAGTCGTTCCAGGCCCAGGTGAGCGTGCGCCGCGCCATCACGGCGAGCGCGTGGCGCCGGTAGTCGGCGCTGCCCCGGACGTCGTCGATCGGGTCGGCGGCGGCGGCGACCAGCTCGCCGAACCGCCGGAGCTCCTCGGCGCCCGGCGGCTCGCCGCTGTCCCACCGGCCGCGTTCGGCGAGCACCTCCCGCAGGTACTGCTCGGCCTCGACGGCGCGCCGCGGGGTGGGGGCGGCCGAGCCGAGGCCGGTGCCGACGGTGCGGGTGCGCGGGTGCAGCGCGAGGGCGAACGCGCAGACCGCGATCACCATCGCGTTGCGGGTGCCGACCTTGGAGAACTGCTGCGGGCCGTCGGCGACCGGGATCCGCACGGCGCGGATCAGCTCGTCGGGTTCCAGGGCGTTGCGCTTCACCCCGCGGTAGAAGTCGTCGATCGGGATCAGCCGGGTGCCGCGCACCGAGTCCGCTTCGACGAGCACGTCCCGTCCGGCCGCCAGCAGCGGCGGGTGCGCGTCGCCGGCCGGCGAGGCGGCGCCCAGGTTGCCGCCGACGCTGCCCCGGTTGCGGATCTGCGGGGAGCCGACGGTGCGGGCGGCCAGCGCCAGACCGGGCAGCGGCCCGGACAGCTCGCCGATGATCCGGCTGTAGGGGACGGCGGCGCCGAGCCGGACCACCGCGCCGTCCCGCGACCACTCGGCGAGCTCGCCGACGCGGTTCAGGTCGAGGACCGCGGGCGGCCGGCGCAGACCGAAGTTCAGCTCGACCATGACGTCGGTGCCGCCGGCGACGGGCAGCGCGGCCGGGTGCTCGGCCTTCGCCGCGAGCGCCCCGGCCCAGTCGGAGGGGCGAAGGAACTCCATCCGGATGCCTCCTCACGTCGTCCCGTCCCGGCCCGGCAGGATCCGGCCGCGGGGCGTGTCCGGCACTGTCCGGCCAGTGAACCCGGTGACCTCCGCCGGGGGCAGTCACCGATGGCATGAATCCCCGGCGGCCGTGCCGTCCGGCATCCTGTACGTTCCTCCAAGGGGCCCGCGCGCGGGACGGCCGCCGCGGCCCGGCGTCCCCGCGGTCCCACCTACGACCGTAGTCCGCCCGTGATTCCCCGGCCACGGCCCGCGACCCGGGCACCCCGCGGACGTCACGCCGAGCACGGATGTTCGGGCAGACTGTGACCGCGGACCGAGCGCTCGGACCACCCCCACCCCACCCCCTGCCCCTGAAGGAGCCCGCGGATGCGTGTCCGTGACCTGCTCGCCCCCGGCGCCCCGCGCCTGCGCCTGCTCGCGGCCGAGGAGGAGCTGGACCGGCAGGTCAGCGGTGTGATGACGACCGACCTGCACGACCCCGGGCGGTACCTGCACGGCGGCGAGCTGGTCCTCACCGGCATGCTCTGGCGCACCGCCCCGGCCGACTCCGAGCGCTTCGTGCGCACCCTGGCCGCCGGCGGCGCGGTCGCCCTGGCGGCCGGCGAGGCCGAGGTCGGGCCGGTCCCCGAGGACCTCGTCGAGGCCTGCCGCCGGCACCGGATGCCACTGCTCGCCGTGCCCGACGACATCGCCTTCGGCACCGTCACCGAGTTCGTCGGCCGCCAGGTCTCCGCCGACCGGGCCGCCGACCTGGCCGCCCTGGTCGACCGGCACCGGCTGCTGGTCTCGGCGGCCGGCGGCGGGGGCCTGGACGCCGTGCTCGACCTGCTCGGCGGCGACCTCGACCTCGACTGCTGGGTGCTCGGCCCGACCGGCGCGGTGATCGCCGGCCCCGCCGACCGGCTGCCCGCCGGGGACCGCGACCAGCTGGTCCGCGCCCACCTCACCGCCCGCCGCCAGCACCGCCGCCCCCCGCACCGGGTGCGCCTGGCGGCTGGCACCTACTCGCTGCTGCCCGCGCCCGCCGCCGCGCCGGCGCCGTCCACGCCGGCCCCGTCCCCGCTCGCCGACTGGGTGCTCGTGGTCGCCGGCGACGTCACCGAGTGGACCGCCAAGCGCCAGCAGCTCGCCGAGAACCTCGCCCGGCTGGTCGCCGCCGAGCGCCACCGCCGCGACGAGGGCCGCCGGCTGCGCCGCCGTCTCGCCGACGAGCTGCTCGCCTTGCTGCGGCGCGACGCCGAGCCGGCCGAGATCGGCCGCACCCTGTACGCGTCCTCGGCGATGACCGCCCGCGACGAGGGCCCCGGGTCGGGGGCGACGGCGGCGGCCGGCGCCTGGCTGGTGCTCAGCGCCGAGGGCGCCGGCCTGCCCGAGGGCGCGGTGCGGGCCGTCCTGGAGGAGGCGCTGGACGGTGCTGCCGACCGCGCGCTGGTCGCCGGCGCCGGGACCGGCGCGGTGGTGGTGATGCCCGCGCCGCAGGACGGCCCGGTGGCCGCCGAGGCGCTGCGCGAGCTGCTGGCCCCGCTGGAGGCCGGGCTCGGCGCGGAGGGCCGGATCACCCTCGGCGTCTCCGCCCCCGCCCGCGAGGCGGCCGGCCTGCGCGGCGCGCTGGAGGAGGCCCGGCACGCCGGCCGGATCGCCGCCTCCCGGGCCGGCCGGGTCCGGGTGGCCGGGCCGGAGGAGCTGGCCTCGCACGTGCTGCTGCTGGCGGCCGTGCCGGACGAGGTCCGCCGGGCCTTCCGCAGCCGGCTGCTGGACACCGTGATCGCCTACGACCTGGAGCACCAGGGGGACCTGGTCCGCACCCTGGAGGCGTTCCTGCGCTCGGACGGCTCGTGGACCAGGTGCGCCGCCCAGCTGCACGTCCACGTCAACACGCTGCGCTACCGGATCGGCCGCATCGAGGAGTTGACCGGCCGCGACCTTTCCCGCCTGGAGGACCGGGTGGACTTCTACCTGGCGCTGGAACTCGCCTAGCCGCCCGGCGGGAACGACGGCGGCCCCGGAGCGCGAGGACGCTCCGGGGCCGCTTCGCCTCGAACGGGCCGGCCGGGCCGACCGGTCCGACCGGTCCGACCGGGCTACTGGACCGGGATGACGCCGGTCATCCACTCGAAGACGCCCGGCACCATGTCCTTCCACACGTCGCTGGAGTGCGGGCCGGTGGTCTCGACCACCTGCACGGTGGTGGGCGCCTTGGCGGCGGCGGCGATCGCCTGGCCGTCCTCGTAGCCGTCGCCCTTGTTGCCGGAGACGTACAGCGAGACCTTCGGCGGCTGGGCGGAGCCCTTCAGGATGTTGACCGGGTTGTTGGCCTCGCGCAGCTTGGCGTCCTTGCCGACCAGCGAGTCCTTCTCGGTCGCCGGGTCGTTGTAGCCGGAGAGGCTGACGCCGGCCCGGTAGCGGTTCGGGTGCGCCAGCGAGAGCTTGGCGGCGCAGTGGGCCCCCGCCGAGTAGCCGGCGATGCCCCAGCGGTCGGCGGACGGGTCGGCCCGGAAGTTGTCCAGGATCATCTGCGGCACGTCCCGGGTCAGCCAGGTGTCCGCGTTGACCTTGCCCGGCACGTCGGTGCAGCCCGCGTCGGTGTGGTTGCCCAGCAGCAGGGTGCGCGGGGAGACCAGGATGAACGGCGCCACCTTGCCCTGCTGCATCAGCGGCTTCAGCTGCTCGGAGACCTTGAGCGTGCCGTACCAGGTGGAGGAGGAGCCCGGGTAGCCGGGGATCAGCTCGACCACCGGGAACTTCTTGTCCTTGAACGCCGGGTCGTTGTACTGCGGCGGCAGCCAGACCAGCACCTCGCCGTCGACGCCGGACAGCTGGCCCTTGAGGTCGGTCTTCTGGACGTCGCCCGGCACCTTCGGGTCGTCCACGCCGCGGAAGGACTGCTGGACCTTGTTGGCCGCCGGGTGGGCCGCGTCGCCCGCCGGCGCACCGCCCCCGCCGCCCGCCGGGGCCGCGGTGCCCTGGCCCGCCGCGGCCGGCTCCTGCGGCGGGACGGGGGGCACGGCCCGCACGTGGTTGCCGGTGCCGAGCAGGTCGTCCCAGTTGCCGTAGATGAGGTTGGCGTTGTTGACCATGACGAACACCATGACCACCGCGGTGACCTGGCAGAACACCAGCATGGCGAGCCTGGACAGGACGCGCACCGGCTCGGGGCCCTTGACCCGGCCCCAGAACCACATCGCCACCGCGATGGAGATCGGCACGAGAACGACCGTGCAGATGAAGAATGGCGTACCTGTCAGTTGCATGAAGTTCTCGTATCCGGGTTCGAAGCCGCCCGGGCCCCACTCGCCCGGACCGCCACCTCAATGGCATCAGACGGCCTGAAACGGGGATCGGTTGCCGTCGGAATCTGTGCGGAACCTGAGAGGAACATCACGTTCACGCGAAGCCCCCCTTTTCGGGTCCGCCCTAGTCTGCCATCCTGGCGGGCTCCACCCGGACGCCGTACTCAGCGGACTCCCAGGAATCCCCCCGCGGGGCACGATACCGTCCGGACGGATCGGCCCGCCGGGCGAGGCGGTGCGAAGGCGCGTCCGCGGGGAAGCGAGACTATGGGGATGAGCACAACCCGCATGAGTCCCGTCCGCCGGCTGAGGCCCGCCGCCGCCGCGCTGGCCGTCCTGGCCTTCACGGTCGCCGTCGCCGGCTGCAGCAGCACCGGAGGCAGACGCGCCGAGGAGGCCCGCGCCAAGGCCGCAGCCGCCGCCGGCGGCGCCGTCACCACCCCCCGCTGGAAGGTCGCGATGGTGACCCACGCGGGCGCCGGCGACGCCTTCTGGGACACCGTGCGCAAGGGCGCCGAGCAGGCCGCCGCCAAGGACAACATCACCTTCCTGTACTCCAACGACGCGCAGACCCAGAACCAGGTCCAGCTCGTCCAGGCCGCCATCGACCAGAAGGTCGACGGCCTGCTGGTCACCCTCGCCAAGGGCGACGCGATGGCCGACGTGCTGGCCAAGGCCAAGGCCGCCGGCATCCCGGTGATCACCATCAACTCCGGCCAGGAGTTCTCCGCGAAGTTCGGCGCGCTCACCCACATCGGCCAGGACGAGGTCACCGCCGGCCGGGCCGCCGGCGGCGCGCTGTCCGAGCGCGGCCGCAAGAACGTGCTCTGCGTGATCCACGAGCAGGGCAACGTCGGCCAGGAGCAGCGCTGCTCCGGTGCGCAGAGCACCGCCGGCGGCGCCTTCCAGGTGCTGTACGTCGACGGCGTCAACATGCCCGACGCCCGCGCCGCGATCTCCGCCAAGCTGCAGGCCGACCCGGCGATCGACACCGTGCTGACCCTCTCCGGCCCGATGGCCGCCACCGGTCTGCAGGCGATCCAGGACGCCCGCCGCCCGGTCGAGCTCGACACCTTCGACCTGGGCACCCAGGTGGTGGCCGGCCTGAAGGCGGGCACCGTCGGCTTCGCCGTCGACCAGCAGCCCTACCTCCAGGGCTACGAGGGCGTCGACCTGATCTGGCTCTACCGCTTCAACCTCAACATGCTCGGCGGCGGCCAGCCGGTGGCCACCGGCCCGCAGATCCTCACCAAGGAGAACGCGGACGCCCTCGCCGAGTACGTCGCGAGGGGGACCAGGTGAGCAGCACCGACGTCCTGGCCGCCGGGCGCCGGGAGCGCCCGGCCGCGCTGCGCCGACTGGCCGGCCGGCCGGAACTGGGCGCGCTGATCGCCGCCGCCGCGGTCTTCCTGGTCTTCGCCGCCGTCGCCGAGCCGTTCCTGCGGGTCTCCTCGCTGGGCACCGTGCTGTACGCGGCCTCCACCATCGGGATCATGGCCGTGCCGGTGGCGCTGCTGATGATCGGCGGCGAGTTCGACCTGTCGGCGGGCGTGCTGGTCACCACCGCCGCGCTGACCTCCTCGATGGTCTCCTACCAGCTCACCGCGGTGACCTGGGTGGGCGTGCTGGTCTCGCTGGCCGTCACGCTGGCGGTCGGCCTGTTCAACGGCTGGATGCTGGCGCGCACCAAGCTGCCCAGCTTCATCGTCACCCTCGGCACCTTCCTGATGCTGACCGGTGCCAACCTCGGCGTCACCAAGCTGGTCTCCGGCACCGTCTCCACCAAGCCGATCTCCGACATGCAGGGCTTCGCCTCCTGCCGCTGGCTGTTCGCCTCCGAGGTCACCGTCGGCGGGCTGACGATCAAGGCGACCGTGTGGTGGTGGCTGGGCCTGCTGCTGGCCGGCAGCTGGGTGCTGCTGCGCACCCGCTTCGGCAACTGGATCTTCGCGGTCGGCGGGGACGCGGCCGCGGCCCGCGCGGTGGGCGTCCCGGTCGCGCGGACGAAGACCGTGCTCTACCTGTTCGTCGGCTTCGGCGCCTGGGTGCTGGGGCAGCACCTGCTGTTCTCCTTCGACACCGTGCAGTCCGGCGAGGGCGTCGGCAACGAGCTGATCTACATCGTCGCGGCCGTCATCGGCGGCTGCCTGATCACCGGCGGCTACGGCTCGGTGGTCGGCTCCGCGCTGGGCGCGCTGATCTTCGGCATGGTCAGCAAGGGCATCATCTACGCCCAGTGGAACCCCGACTGGTTCAAGTTCTTCCTGGGTGCGATGCTGCTGCTGGCCGCCCTGCTGAACTCCCTGGTCAAGCGCCGTGCCGAACGGGGGCCCCGATGACCTCGCCCACCGAGTCGGCCTCGCCCGCCGCGCCGACCCCGCCCGCCGAGCTGCTCGCGCTCACCGGCGTCGGCAAGACCTACGGCACCGTGCGCGCCCTGGAGGACGTCTCACTGACCCTGCGGGCCGGTGAGATCAGCTGCGTGCTCGGCGACAACGGCGCCGGCAAGTCCACCCTCATCAAGATCATCGCCGGGCTGCACCGGCACGACGAGGGCACCTTCACGGTGGGCGGCGAGGAGGTCCGCCTGGACTCCCCGCGCCAGGCCCTGGACCGCGGCATCGCCACCGTCTACCAGGACCTCGCCGTGGTGCCGCTGATGCCGGTCTGGCGCAACTTCTTCCTCGGCTCCGAGCAGGGGTACAAGCGCTGGGGCGGGCTGCGGATCGACGCCGACGGCATGCGCGCCACCACCCGCCGGGCGCTCGCCGACATGGGCATCGACCTGCCCGACGTCGACCGCCCGATCGGCACCCTGTCCGGCGGTCAGCGCCAGTGCGTGGCCATCGCCCGTGCCGTGCACTTCGGCGCCAAGGTGCTCGTCCTGGACGAGCCGACCGCCGCGCTCGGCGTCAAGCAGTCCGGGGTGGTGCTCAAGTACGTCACCGCCGCCCGGGACGCCGGCCTCGGCGTGGTGCTGATCACCCACAACCCGCACCACGCGTACCTGGTCGGGGACCACTTCACCCTGCTCAAGCGCGGCCGGATGGCCGGCAGCCACCCCAGGGCGGAGATCGGCCTCGAACAGCTCACCACCGAGATGGCCGGCGGCTCCGACCTCGCCGAGCTCTCCCACGAGCTGTCCCGGGCCGACGCCCCCGGTCCCGGCCCCGCCGGCCCGACCGCAGGTCCCGTCGCCCCGACCGCCGATCCGACCGCCGGCCCGACCGCCGGCCCGACCACCGATCCCGGCAAGGAGCGTCCGCAGCCGTGACCAGCCCCCACGGCGGCAACCGGCCGCCGGTCCTGCCCACCCTGCTCGGCCTCGGCCCGCGCGCCGAGCGCCGCCGCCGGGCGCTTCCCGCCGGCGTGCTGCGGCTGCCGACCATCGGCGTCGACATCGGCGGCACCAAGGTCGTCGCGGGCGTGGTCGACGGCGAGGGCAAGGTGCTGGAGAAGCTGCGCACCGACACGCCCCACAAGTCCAAGAGCCCCAAGGTGGTCGAGGACGTCATCGTCGAGCTGGTGCTGGAGCTCGCCGACCGGCACGACGTGCACGCCGTGGGCATCGGCGCGGCCGGCTGGGTCGACGCCGAGCGCTCCACCGTGCTCTTCGCCCCGCACCTCAACTGGCGCGGCGAACCGCTGCGGGAGGCGCTCAGTGCCCGCCTGCGGTTCCCGGTGATCGTCGAGAACGACGCCAACGCCGCCGCCTGGGCCGAGTGGCGCTTCGGCGCGGGCCGGGGCGAGGAACACATGGTGATGCTGACCCTCGGCACCGGCATCGGCGGCGCCGTCGTCCGCGACGGCTACGTGGACCGGGGCAAGTACGGGCTGGCCGGCGAGTTCGGGCACATGCAGGTGGTGCCGGGCGGCCACCGCTGCCCGTGCGGCAACCGCGGCTGCTGGGAGCAGTACTCCTCCGGCAACGCGCTGGTGCGCGACGCCCGCGAGCTGGTCGCCGAGGAGTCCCCGGTGGTCCAGCCGCTGCTGGCCCGGGCCGGCGGCGCCGTCGAGGGCATCACCGGCCCGCTGGTCACCGAGGCCGCCCGGGCCGGCGACCCGACCGCCACCGAGCTGCTCTACGAGGTCGGCACCTGGCTCGGCGTCGGCATCGCCAACCTGGCCGCCGCCCTCGACCCGGGCCGCTTCGTCATCGGCGGCGGCGTCTCCGAGGCCGGCGACCTGCTGCTCGGCCCGGCCCGGGACACTTTCCGCCGCACCCTCACCGGCCGCGGCTTCCGGCCCGAGGCGGCCATCGTGCACGCCGCGCTCGGCAACGAGGCCGGGCTGGTCGGCGCCGCGGACCTGGCCCGCCAGGTCGCCCGGCGCTTTCGCACCATCAAGCGGCGGCGGGTGGAGCGCGCCGTGCCGTAGCGGCGGGGCGGGTGACAGCCGGCGAGTAACGGATAACAGCTGACAGATAACAGATGACGTTATCTGTCAGCTGTTATCTGTCAGCTGAAAGTTGTCAGTTGTCAGTTGTCAGCCGGCGCGCTGCCAGCGGTTGCGGCCGTTCGCGTCCGGGCCGCAGACCATCGGCGTGCCCGCGGTGGTGACGCCGGTCGCTCCGGCCGGCGCGCAGAAGGAGCCCTGGTGGACCGTCCCGGCGCTCCCGCCGGTGGACGAGCCGCCGGTCGTCGAGCTGCCGGACGAACCGTCACCGCCTGTGCTGCCGCCGCCCGTGCTGCCGCCACCCGTGGTGCCGCCGCCCGTGGTGCCACCGCTGGAGGTGGAACCGCCACCGCCCGTACCGGAGCCGCCGGTGGTGCTGCCGGAGCCTCCGCCGTCGGCGGGCGGGGCGGTGGGGGCCGCCTGGGTAGGCCTGGGGGCCTTCGAGGTCGGGGCGGGCGCTGCGGGCGGCGCCGGGGTCTGCGGGTGCGCGGCCGAGGTCGGTGCGGCCGGCGGGGCCGGCGGCGTTGCGACCGGCGGGGCGGTCGGCGTCGACTCCGGGGTCGGCTCCGGCGCCGCCGTCTCGGCGGGCGCGGGTACCGGGGCCGGGGCGGCCGTCTCGGTCGGCACGGCCGTCGGCGTCGGCGTCTCGGTGGGAGAGGGGCTCGCGGACGCGGTGGCGGCGGCCGGGGCCGACGGCTGCTCGGCGGGCTTGGGGTTGGTCACCGCGCCGATCCAGGCCAGGCAGCAGAACGCTGCCACCGCACTGCTGAGCAGCTTCCGCCAGAGCGGCCGGGCGGGCCGGGTCCAGGCGATCAGGAAGCTCGCGAAGGGGAAGACGAGGAAGCTCGCGACGTGCACGCCGCGCCGCTGCCACCAGGGGCGGAGCGGCACCGGGGGTGCGGCAGGCGGGAACGGCGGCGGAGGAGGGGGGTACACGGGGAAGTCGCGTCCTTCGGGTGCGGAAAGCGTGCGGTGCGAGCACAAGCTATCGCCCACATGAGCAGCTGTTCATTTCTTCACTCGTTTGGGTTTGAAATGTGATCGGCTGTTCGGTGCGTTCTCCCCGGGGTTGTCAACTACCCGTTGGTAGTGACGCGGCACGGTTGTCGGGGCCATGCCTCCTGTGAAACAACGGAGTTGACGTCGACTCAGAGGAGTATCGGATGAGAGCACTGGCCCGCATCGCCCCGCCGCTCCTGCTCACCACCGCCCTGGTGTGGTCCACCGCCGGACCCGCCGGGGCGGCGCCGCCGCCGGCCAAGGTGCCCGAGGCGGTCGGCTGGGGCGGGGCGGTGGCCAGCGTGGACGCCGACGCCACGGCCGCCGGCATCGAGGTGCTGCGCAAGGGCGGCAACGCCGTGGACGCGGCGGTCGCGGTCGCGGCCGCGCTGGGCGTCACCGAGCCGTACTCGGCCGGCATCGGCGGCGGCGGATACTTCGTCTACTACGACCACGCCACCGGCCGGGTGCACACCATCGACGGCCGGGAGACCGCCTCCCGCAAGGCCGACACCTCGCTCTTCCTGGAGAACGGCGCACCGCTGCCGTTCGCCGACGCCGTCACCAGCGGCCTGTCGGTCGGCGTGCCGGGCTCCCCGGCCACCTGGGAGACCGCCGTCGGACTCTGGGGCCGGCGCAGCTTCGCCGAGGCGCTGAAGCCCGCCCAGCGGATCGCCGAACAGGGCTTCACCGTCGACCAGACCTTCCAGGACCAGACCGCGCTCAACCAGGCCCGGTTCAAGGACTTCCCGGACACCGCCAAGCTTTTCCTGCCCGGCGGCGCGCTGCCCGCCGTCGGCTCCACCTTCCGCAACCCCGACCTCGCCGCCACCTACCGCCAGCTCGGCAAGGAAGGCACCGGGGCGCTCTACCGGGGCGCGATCGGCGAGGACATCGTCCGCACCGTGCAGCACCCGCCGGTCGACCCCGCCTCCGGCCGGACCGCCCGCCCCGGCCAGGTCGACGCCGCGGACCTGGCCGCGTACCGGGTCCGCCGCCAGCAGCCCACCCACGTCGCCTACCGGGACTACGACCTCTACTCGATCGCCCCCTCCAGCTCCGGCGGCACCACCGTCGGCGAGGCGCTCGGCATCCTGGAGGACGGCGAGGTCGCCGACTACGACGCCACGCAGTACTACCACCACTTCCTGGAGGCCTCCCGGCTCTCCTTCGCGGACCGCAACCGCTGGGTCGGCGACCCGGCGTTCAACGACGTGCCGACCGCGGAACTGCTGTCCGCGCGCTACGCGGCCTCCCGCGCCTGCCTGATCAGCCCCGACCGCGCGCTCACCAGCCCGGTGGCCCCCGGTGACCCGCGCCACCTGGCCGGCTGCCCGGACGCCGCCCCGGCACCCGCCGCCGAGCCCTACGAGGGCCTGAGCACCAGCCACCTCACCGTGGCCGACCGCTGGGGCAACGTCGTCTCCTACACCCTCACCCTGGAGCAGACCGGCGGCAGCGGCATCACCGTCCCCGGCCGCGGCTTCCTGCTCAACAACGAGCTGACCGACTTCAACTTCACCCCGCTGTTCCCCGGGGTGCCCGACCCCAACCTGCCCGGCCCCGGCAAGCGGCCGCGCTCCTCGCTCTCGCCGACCATCGTGCTGCGCGACGGCGAGCCCCTGCTGGCGGCCGGCTCGCCCGGCGGCGCCACCATCATCACCACCACCCTGCAGGTGCTGCTCGGCCGCCTCGACCGGGGCCTGAGCCTGGAGCAGGCGATCGCCGCGCCGCGCGCCAGCCAGCGCAACACCGCCGCCACCCAGGCCGAGCCGGCCTTCCTGGCCCTGCCCGAACGGGCCCGGCTGGAGGCGCTCGGCCATGTGTTCACCGGCACGCCGGAGATCGGCGCCGCGACCGGCGTCGAGCGGCTGCCGGACGGGCGCTGGCGTGCCGCCGCCGAACCGGTGCGCCGCGGCGGCGGCTCGGCGGCGGTGGTCCGGCCCGCGCCGTGACGCCGGGCGGGACTGTCGGTGCCGTTCGGTAGATTCGGGGTGGGCGTCCATCGGGCCGCCGGTCCACCGGGGCAGCCGCCCACGGGCCGGCCGTCCACGCGGGCGTCCACCCCTGTACCGAACCGCCACCGGGAAGGCCGCCCGCCGTGACCGTCCGCATTGCCACCTGGAACATCAACTCCGTCACCGCGCGGCTGCCCAAGCTCCTCGAATGGCTGGAGAGCGCCAAGCCCGACGTGCTCTGCCTCCAGGAGCTCAAGTGCGCCGCCGACGCCTTCCCGTACGAGCCGGTCCGCGAGCTCGGCTACGAGACCGCCGCGCACGGCACCGGCCGGTGGAACGGCGTGGCGATCGTCTCCCGGATCGGCCTCGACGACGTGGTGCGCGACCTGCCCGGGCAGCCCGGCTACCTCGCCGACGACGCCTTGCTGCCCGACGTCGAGCCCCGTGCCGTCGCGGCCACCTGCGGCCCGGTCCGGGTCTGGTCGGTCTACGTGCCCAACGGCCGCGAGGTCGACCACGCCCACTACCGCTACAAGCTGGAGTGGCTGGAGGCGCTGCGCCTCGCCTCGCTGGAGGACGCGGCCGGCGAGCGCCCCTTCGCCGTGCTCGGCGACTTCAACATCGCGCCGAGCGACGAGGACGTCTTCGACATCGCCGCCTTCGAGGGCCTCACCCACGTCACTCCCGCCGAGCGGGCCGCGCTCGCCGCCCTCGACGCGGCCGGGCTGCACGACGTGGTGCCGCGCCCGCTGAAGTACGACCGCCCCTACACCTACTGGGACTACCGGCAGCTGGCCTTCCCGAAGAACCGGGGCATGCGGATCGACCTCACGTACGCCAACAAGCCCTTCGTGGACGCCGTCACCGACAGTTACGTCGACCGCGAGGCGCGCAAGGGCAAGGGCACCTCGGACCACGCCCCGGTCGTCGTCGACCTGGACCTCTGACCTGCTCCTCCGGCTTGGTCCGCCGGCCTGGTCGGCGTGACGGCCGGCGGGTGACGGCTCGCGGGTCGCGGGGTGCCCGCGTCTCGCTCGAACGGGCCAGAGCGGTGGCCGGGTGTGGAGCGGGTGCCTACCGTCGGTGAGTGACCGGGTGCGGTTGATCGATCACGTGGACGTCGGAGTCCCCGGCCGCGCCCGAGAGAATTCCGGAGGTTCCGGTATGCGCCCCACGCGTACGGCCGCCGCCGCCCTGATCGGCGCGACGCTGCTGACCGGCCTGACGGCCCCCCTCGCGCTGGCCAAGGACGGCGCCGCCTCGGTCAGCCCGTCCCAGGCCGCACCGGGCCAGACCGTGACGGTCACGGTCGCCTGTGAGAAGTCCGACAAGCCCAACGCCAAGACGATCACCGCCAACTCCCAGGCCTTCGAGGGCGGCCCGGCCACCCTCACGCTCGGCTCCGACGGCAAGCACACCGGCTCCGCCCGGCTGGCGGACAAGTACGGCGGCGACAACAAGGTCGACGGCACCTGCCCCGACGGCGCCGTGTTCGCCACCAACGTCACGGTGACCACGGTCTCGGTGTCCACCGGGTCCGGCGGCTCCGGTGCGCACGGCGGGTCCGGCGCGGCCGGCGGTTCCGCGCCCTCGGGGATCGGCGGGTGGAGCCAGGCGGCCGGTGAGTGGGCCGGTTCGCTCGGGCAGTCCGGCGCCGGCAGCCAGCAGGTCGCCCCGCACGGTGCGGTGAAGACCGGCCTGGGCGGCTCGATCGCGGCGAACCCGGTGGAGCTGGCGGGCGGCGCGCTGCTGGTCGCGGGCGGGGTCGGCGGCTTCTGGCTGCTGCGGCGCCGCGCGGGCGCCGGGTCCGCCTGAAGGAAGGCGCCCACGGGTGCGGCCCGCGGGCGGGTGCCGCCGGACGAACCGTCCGGCGGCACCTTCGCGCGGTCAGACGGTCTGCTGGGCCTCCCGCGCCTGACGGTCCTCCCCGTCCTCCCGGCCCTCCGGGGACTCCCGGTCCTCCTGGGCCTCGGCGGCCCGCAGCGCACCGGTCGCCAGCAGGTACTGCGCCAGGATGTACGTGGCCATGATCCAGAACTCGTGGCCCGGCAGCTCCCGCCAGTGGGCCAGCTTGGTGGCGATCAGGGTGTCCGAGAGCAGGAACAGCGCCCCGCCCAGCCCGGTCCGCACGCCCAGCCCCGCCGAGGTCACCGCCGTCGACGCCAGCAGCAGGCTGTACCCGGCCACCGGGATCCGCAGGTCCCCGAGGTCCGGCCAGAGCAGGGCCACCATCGACGCCCAGGCCGTCGCGTACGCGGCCGCGACCACCAGCGTCCGGCGCCGGTCGGTCAGCGCGCCCTGGCCGGCGAACATCGTCACGTAGCAGACGTGCGCCGCCGCGAACGAGCCCATTCCGGCCAGGAACGTCGCGTCCTGGCCGAACTGGAGCAGCACGTCCCCGCCCGCGCTCGCCAGCAGTGCCGGCGCCAGCAGCTTCGGTGCCTTCCGGCCGGCCGCGGCGGCACTGGCGACGCTCTGCGCGGCCAGCAGCGGCATCAGCGCCGGCTTGGTGGCGTGCCGCAGCGCCGGGGTGTCGCTCAGCAGCGCCCCCAGGTGGACGGCCGAGGTGGTGGCGAAGCCGGCGAGCAGGCCGGAGGCCGAGCGAAGCCGGCCGCCGAGAACGGCGCGGGTGGTCGTACGGATGCTCATGCGGCGGTGTCCTCCGGACGGCTGGGGGGAGCGGGTGGTGGGGGCGGGTGGCCCGTGCCGGGCACGATAGGGGACGGGAAGGGGGTTCGGAAGAGATTGTTACCCGTGCGTAGGGCGGGCGGGGCCACCGGGGTGACGGGTCGCCGTCCTTCCGTCGTCCTTCCGCCCTCCTCCTGCCCTCCTCCTGCCGTCCTCCCGCCGTCCTCCCCGCCTCCGGCCGGATGTCGCCGCGCGTCGGGCGGCTGCCAGCGGGGGCCGCGCCCAGCGTCTAGTCTGGTCCCCGACATGAAGCAGCAGGAGTACGCGACCGGCGCCGCACGGACGGCCGGTGGCACGTCGGACGGACGCACGGGCGGGGCGGGGCGGAGCACCACCGACGCCGTCGTCGCCGTACGCGAACCCGCCTGCGGCCCCGTACCCGGCGCCGCGACCGGAGCTGACGCCCCGCAGGACCCGGACGCCCCGGCCGCGCCACCGGGGGAACTCTCGCCCGACCCGGCGCTGCTCCGGCTCGCACGCTGGTTCGCGGAGGCCGACCCCGGTACCGCCGACGACCTCTGCGCCGCCTCCTTCGGCCTCTACCCGGCCCGTCACTTCGGCGCCCCCGCCGAACCGTCCACCGCCGAACCCGCCGGTCCCGCCGCTCCCACCGATTCCTCCGATCCTGCGGAACCGTCCGCCGCCGAGGTCAGCTGGTGGCACGGCCCCACCGCGCACACCCCCGCGCCGCTGCGCACCCGCGAACCGCGCACCGCCCCCGGCCTGCGCCGCGCCCGCCGCGACGCCGCCGCGCTGCCCGTCGTGCTCTCCGGCGCCAAACCGGGCAGGCCCGGGCGGCACCGCAAACCCGAACAGTCGCGGGCCGCCGCCGCCGTCGTACCGCAGGATCGTTCCGCCGTCACCACCGCCTCCGAACGCCGGATCGCCGCCCGGCTGCTCCTCGCCCACCCGCTGGTCACCGCCTCCGGACCACACGCCGACGGCTTCCCGCTGATCCGCCGTCACCGCGACTGGCTCACCGAGCGCTTCGACACCCTGCTCGGCTACCCCCTGGTGGTCGGCCCCTGGCACGCCCGTCTGCACAAGGCCGGCCCCGGCCCCGGCGCCGTCCGCCGCCTCGAACACCCTGCCACCGGCGCCCCGTTCACCCCCGGCGGCTACGCCCGGCTCGCCCTGGCCCTGGCCCTGCTGGTGGACGCGCCCGAACGCCTCCCGCTCGGCCGCCTGCTGGCCGCGATGGACGCCGCCGACCCCGGCATCGGTCCGGACATCGGTCCCGGCCCGTCGACCGGGCCCGCCGACCTCGCCATGGCGTTCGCCGTGCTCGCCGACTGGCAGGTGCTCACCGACCTTCCGGCCGACCTTGTCACCGGCCTCGCCACCAGTCCCGGCGATGCCGCGGGCGTCCTGACGGTCGACCGGGAGCTCGCCCGCGCCGTCCCGGCCGGCCCGCCCGCACTCGCCGACGACGCCGCCGACCTCATCCGCCGCGCCGCCGAGGCCGAGCCCGGTACCGCCGTCCGCCGCCGCCTCGCCGAGACCCCCGCCGTCCTGGCCGCCGACCTGCCCGGGGAGCAGCGCGCCTGGCTGCGCGACCACCGGCACTCCGGCCCCGCCGCGCTCGCCGACTTCCTCGGCCTGGAGGCGGAGCAGCGGGCCGAGGGCGTCGCCCTCCTCGACCCGGCGGAGGAACTCACCGACCTCGCCCTGTCCGGCGCCGGGACGGCCGCCCAGGCGGCGCTGCTGCTGGTCGAGCGCCTGGTCGAGGAGGTCCGCCCGCTGCCCGGCGAGACCACCGGCGCCGATGTGCCCGTCCCGGACGCGCTGATAGACGGCGTGCTCGGCGACATCGCCGACGAGTACGGCCTCCCGGCGGGCTGGCGCCGCGACTACCTCGCCGACCGCACCGCCCTGCGCCGCGACGCCCTCGAC
The DNA here is from genome assembly GCF_040609255.1 of Kitasatospora sp. NPDC004723. NCBI lineage: Bacteria > Bacillati > Actinomycetota > Actinomycetes > Kitasatosporales > Streptomycetaceae > Kitasatospora > Kitasatospora sp. NPDC004723. Next base: position 118,322 of record NZ_JBEXJT010000015.1, read on the forward strand.
CTGCTGCACCGCATGGGCCTGATCACCACTCGCCCCTCGGGCTGGCTCCTGCGCGCCCCCGCCGCCCGCTACGCCCCGGCCCCCGACCTCCTCCCCACCCCGGGTACCGGCCGCCACTCCCGCCCCACCCCGGACATCACCATCCCCGCCCCCGCCGCCCCCCGAGCCGGCCAACCCGCCTGACCCCCCACCCGGCCCCGGCCGCCCGAGGCCCCGGGGCTCTGCGGCCCGAGGGCTGTCATCTGTGCCTCCGCGCCCGGCCGGATTCGGCCGGCCTGCCTGCTGGCGCCGCCCACAGCGCACCGTCGGCGCCCCTGTGTCCCACTGGAGGCGGCTGGCTCGTCCGACCTTGCCGTTGAGTGGCCGGTCGCGGCGGGGCGGCCACGGTCCCGGGGCGGGGTCACCGTTGCGACCTCGGCTGCCACGTCTCGTTGCAGCCGCCGCTTTCGCGTCCGGTCCGTCAGGGCTTGTCGGTACGGTCCCGGTTGCCATGCCTGGTGCGGGCCGACGGGTGCCTCTGCAGCGGTCGGGCAGCGGCTGTTTTCTCCCGGTGCCGTGCGCGGCCGTTCTCGGCTGCCGGCGGCGGTGCGGGTGCGGTGTCGTTGCTCGTGCCCGGCGGGGAGGGGGCGCCGCGGCGGTGCGGGCGCGGCGCGGGGGCCTACTTCTGCACGGTGGCCGTGGCCGTGGCGACGGTGCCGTGCTGGACGGTCTCGACGGTGGCGGCGACGCCGAGGGTGCCGAGGGCGACGGAGGCGAGGACGGCGGTGCAGGCCAGGAAGCGGCGGTGGCGCTGGGGCATGGGGAAGCGCGGTTCCTGGAGGGTCGCCGTGAGGTTGGCGTTCATGTCACGGAGGGTTCCAGGCCGGTGTGAACGATCGCTACGTACGGGTGAAGTCCGGATGGGAGGTGGGCGTCACTTTGGGCGAAATGTGCACCATGGCAGGTCATGGCCCCCGGGGACCGACCCGTGGGGCCGTCCCCGGAGGGGTTTTCACCCGGTCGGGGGACGCTGGTTGCCCCGTCGGACATCGGCCAGGGCCTCGCCGACGGCGACCCGGACGGCGTCCCGCAGGCCGTGGGCGGGGTGGAAGCGGGGCGGTCCGGCGGAGGGGTCGGTGCGCAGTTCCTTCACCAGGGCGACGCACAGCAGCAGCATCACCACGACGAACGGCAGCGCGACCAGGATGGTGGCGTTCTGCAGCGCGGTGAGCCCGCCGGCGAGCAGCAGCGCGGCTGCGACGCCGCCCATCAGCACGCCCCACACCACCACCAGCCAGGTGCGCGGGTGCAGTGAGCCGCGGCTGGAGAGCGAGCCGAGCACGAGGGAGGCGGAGTCGGCGCTGGTGATGAAGAAGGTCATCACCAGCAGCACCGCGACCACGCTGGTCACCGCGCCGGCCGGGAGCGCGCGCAGCATCTCGAAGAGCGAGGCCTCGGCGCCCTGCGGGATGGTCGCGACGAGGTCGGCGGCGCCGGTGGTGTCCAGCCGGATCGCGGTGCCGCCCATCACGCAGAACCAGATCACGGTGGCCCCGCTGGGCACCAGCAGCACGCCGAGCAGGAACTGCCGCACGGTGCGGCCGCGCGAGATGCGGGCGATGAAGGTGCCGACGAACGGGGCCCAGGAGAGCCACCAGGCCCAGTAGAAGATGGTCCAGGTGCCGAGCCAGTCCTCGTCGGTGAAGGCGCCGGTCTGGGTGGACATCACGGTCAGGTTGGAGAGGTAGCCGCCGACGGTGGAGGGGATGGTGTCCAGTACGAAGACGGTGGGGCCGACGAGGAACACGAAGACCATGATCAGCGAGGCCAGCACGACGTTGGCGGTGGAGAGCCATTTGACGCCCCGGTGCACGCCGGAGAAGGCGGAGACCACGAAGGCGGCGCTCAGCGCGCCGATGATCACCAGCTGGGTGCGCTCGCTGTTGCTGACGTCGGAGATGTGGCCGAGCCCGTCGGCCACCTGGAGGGCGCCGAGGCCGAGGCTGGTGGCGGAGCCGAAGACGGTCGCGAACACCGCGAGCAGGTCGATCGCCCGGCCCTTCCAGCCGTTGGCGCCGCGCTCGCCGATCAGCGGGACGAAGGCGGCGGAGATCCGGTTGCCCCGGCCCTTGCGGAAGGTGGTGTAGGCGAGCGCGAGGCCGCCGACCGCGTAGATCGCCCAGGGGTGCAGGGTCCAGTGGAAGAGCGAGAACTCCAGGGCCTGCCGGGCGGCGGCCGCGGACTCGGGTTCGAGGCCGGAGCCGGGCTGCGGGGCGGCGAACAGCTGGAGCGGTTCGCCGACGCCGTAGAACATCAGGCCGATGCCCATGCCCGCGCTGAACATCATGGCGACCCAGGCGGTGGTGGAGAACTCGGGTTCGTCGTCGTCCCGGCCCAGCCGGATCCGGCCGAACCGGCTGAAGGCGAGCAGGACGGTGAGGACGAGGAAGACGTCGGCGGCGACGACGAAGAGCCAGCCGAAGTTGTGCAGGACCCAGCCGAGGGCGGTGCCGGACGTCCGGCCGAGGGAGTCCTCGGCGAAGACGCCCCACGCGACGACCCCGAGCACCGCGACGGCGCCGACCCCGAACACGACCCGGTCGACGGGGAGGGTGGCGGCGGGATCGTCCGGCGGCCCGGGCGGCTGACTGGTCATGGGGTACCTCTCGCGGCGAACTGGCGGGCCGACGGCGTGCAGGTGTCGACGACATGATCGAAATAGGAATACATGTCGTACTATGTCCAGTTCTCGCCGGGAGAGGCGGCAGGGCGCGCCGGGGAGGCGCGACCTGGGCGGGCGTCAGGCGGCCGCGTACGGGCGGGACGGCGGCACGGCGGCGTCCAGGTACCCGGCCAGGGCCCGCCGGCTGCGGGTCAGCTCGGTGATGCGCGCGTCGAGCTCGGCCAGTTCGCCGCGGAGGGTGCCGAGCAGATCGGGGCAGGCTTCCAGAGCGGGGAGCGGCCCGGTCGCGCAGGGGAGGATCCGCGCGATCACCCGGGTGGGCAGGCCGGCCGCGAGCAGGCTGCGGATCTGGCGGACCCGGACGGTGTCGCCCTCACCGTACTCGCGGTAGCCGGCGGACGAGCGGGTGGGTTCGAGCAGGCCCTGCTCCTCGTAGTACCGCAGCAGGCGGGTGGACACCCCGGTCAGGCGGGCGAGTTCTCCGATGCGCATGACCGGGCAACATCGCCGCCGGGCCGGGTGTTCCCCTCCGCCGGGCCACCGGGCCACCGGGCCGTCAGGCCCGGGCGGCGTCCGGGCCGCCGTCGGCGTCCGCCAGGAAGCCCAGCAGCAGGTCCCGCAGCTCGGGCAGCCGCTCCACCATCGGCAGGTGGCCCGCCGTCAGCTCGGTCAGCCGGGCGCCGGGGATGCCCAGTGCCAGCGCCCGGTGCTGCTCCGGCGGCACCAGGCCGTCCTCGGTGGTGGAGACGACCAGGGTGGGCACGGTGACGCGGGCCAGCTCGGCGCGGACGTCGGCGCGGCCGGCGAGCTCGAACTGCCAGCGGAAACCCGCCGGGACCGGCGTGGCGGCCAGGGTGGCGCGCAGCTCGTCGAAGCGCGCGGCGGGCAGCTCCTCCACCCAGGTGCGGCCGAAGGTGACGGCCAGCGAGTGGTCGGCCAGCAGCGCGGGGTACGCGGTGAGGGCGATGGCCTGGTCGGCGAGCAGCCGCAGCCGCCGCGAGCCGCCGGCCACCCCGGCGAGCAGCAGCAGCGAGCGGACCCGGCCGGGGTGGCGGGTGGCGATCCGGACGGCGACGGCGGCGCCGAGGGAGTAGCCGGCGAGGTCGAAGTCGGCGAGGCCGGCCGCGTCGGCGGCGGCCACCAGGCGGTCGGCCAGTTCGTCGAGCGAGTGCGGCGTGCCGGGCTCGTCGGGGCTGTCGCCGGAGCCCGGGTAGTCGGGGGCGACGACGGTGCGGTGGGCGGCGAGGTCGTCGAGCAGCGGGCCCCAGTTGTCGTGGACGCTGCCGCCCGCGCCGTGGGCGAGCAGCAGCCCGGGGCCGGTGCCCCGGACGGTCCGGGCGAGCGGAGCGGGGGCGGGGGGCGTGGCCATGGGGTCCTCCTGGGCGGACGGGGGTTCGGGGATCGGGCCGTGGTCGACCCGCTCCGCACGGTAGGACTTCACATCGGTGTGAAGGTCAAGCCGGGGGAGCGCCACGGCCCGGTCACCCGGTCACCAGGCCGGCTGGACCCGCGGTCAGGCCTTGGACGGGACGTCGTACGGGGCCGGGTAGGCGGTCTCGTACGGGGTCAGCACCAGCCGCACCACGTCCTCCAGCCGCCGTCGGGCGTCCCCGAGGGTGGTGCGGCCGGTCACCCAGGCCGTCAGCTCGCCCTGCCAGGCGTGGCCGACGATGTGCCGCACCAGGTCGCTCGCGGCGGCCGGCACCTCGTCGGCCATCACCGCCTGGAGCGCCGCGCTGTCGGCCCGGGCCATGCCCTGCAGGGCCTCGCTGGCGAAGGGGTCGGTGGAGGCGGCGACGGCCACCCGCAGCCGGGCCAGTTCGGGCTGGCGCTGGTAGGCCCGCATGCCGCCGCGGACGAACCGCACCACCCGGTCCGTGGCGCCCAGGCCGGCGCGCGGTCCGCGCAGCTCCGCCACCAGGTCGGCCAGCAGCAGCCGGTGCCATTCGGCGATCGCCGCCGCCAGCAGGTGGTCCTTGGAGGAGAAGTAGCGGTACGCCGTCCCCAGGGCGACTCCGGACCGCTCGCAGACCTGTTTCATCTGCAGCCGTTCGACGCCGATCTCGTTCACCAGGGCGAGCGCGGTCGCGATCAGGCTTTCGCGGCGTTCGAGCTGACGCGGAGACATCGCCTCCACCGGTCGTGGTGACAGGTCAACCTTGGTCACCCGCACCATGATACGGGCCGGGGCCGCTCAGGAATATGACGCCGACCGGCCGCCCGCCGTTCGCCCCCCGGCCACCGGGTGGTGGCGGGGTCCGGCGGGCGGCCGGCGGAAGGCCGGTCGGCCGTGGTCAGCGCGGTGCGACCAGGCGTTCGCGGATCAGCGCCTCCTGGACGGCGGAGGCCACCAGCCGGCCCTCGCGGTCGTAGAACTCGCCCAGTGCCAGCCCGCGGCCGTCCGAGGAGGAGGGGCTGCGCTGCGCGAACAGCAGCCACTCGTCGGCCCGGAAGGGGCGGTGGAACCACATCGCGTGGTCCAGCGAGGCCATCAGCAGCCGGGGCGGCTCGGTGCGCTGGAAGAAGTTCGGCTGGACGTGCAGTCCGGCCGTCGAGGCGAGCGTGAGGTCCGACAGGTAGGTGAGCGCGCAGACGTGCAGCAGCGGGTCGTCGGCGGGCAGCGGCGAGCCGGTGCGCAGCCAGACGAACTGCTGCGGCATGCCGGGCACGGCCGGCGGCACACCGGGTGCGTCCGGCGGGACGAACCGCATCTCCAGGTCGCCGAAGCCGCTGTCGGTCAGCGCGGCGCGGGCCTCGTCGTCCCAGGCGGAGAAGACGTCCGGCAGCTCCTCGGGGCCGGGCAGCCGCGGCACCTCGCGGTGCCGGTCGGCGGCGGGCTCGGGGCGCTTGAAGGAGGCGGAGAGGCTGAAGACGGCCTCGCCGCGCTGGACCGCCGTCACCTGCCGGGTGGCGTAGGAGGTGCCCTGGCGCACCCGGTCGACCCGGTACTCGATGGGGCGGCTCGGGTCGCCCGGGGTCAGGAAGTAGCCGTGCAGCGAGTGCACCGAGCGCTCCGCCCCGATCGTCCGTCCGGCCGCCGCCAGGGCCTGCGCGGCGACGTGCCCGCCGAACGCGCGCATCGGCGCACCGGCGTGGCAGCGGCCGCGGAACGTGTTCTCGTCGAGGCGCTCGATCCGCAGCAGTTCGGCGAACGGGCCGACCGTGCCGGTGGCTCGTCTGTCCTGTTCGGTCAGCTCTGTCACAGGCCCATACTGGCAGACGCGGGCCGTGCGCCGGTGTGACCTGGGTAACCTCGGACCCGAACATGCTTGCTAGAACGTGTTCCACTATTCGAAGACCGGAGGGTGTTCCGAGGTCGACTGTCAGTCCCCTGACCTAACGTGCTCGGCATGTCGCAATCCGCACACGCGTACGCCTATCTGCGCCCGTCCGCCGTCCTCGACGGCGAGGCCGGCCGGCGCCTCGCCCTGGAGACCTCCGGCGGCACCACCCCGCTCGGGGCGGCCGCCCATCCGCGCTTCTTCGCGGGTTTCCTGGCCGAGCCCGCGCCGGCCGCCGCCGCGCTGCTCGCCGTCGCCGACGTCGCCGCCGCCCGCTACTACCAGCCGCAGCTGCGCGCCTCGCTCGATCCGGTGGTCACCGCCAACGGCGACCGGCTCCGCTTCGAGTCCTTCTCCGGCTGCTGCGGTGTCTACGCCCGCCTCGACGTGCTCGCCGCGGGCCTGGACGGCGACGAGATCGGCCACGGCACCACCAACGTCGACGTCAACAACCCGCTGCGCGAGGCGCTCACCCGGATCGGCCCCGCCGAGCCGCTGCACCTCGCCGTCGGCCCGGACGCCCTGGAGGTCACCACCTTCGACGGGCCGGTCGTCGAGAAGAAGGTCCCGCTGCCGGAGCGCTGGCTGCGCGGCTTCGCGGAGACCCAGGTCACCGCCGCCGGGTTCGACCTGCGCGCCGAGCTGCCCGCCCTCGAGGCGGTCCGCTTCCTGCGCTCGCTGCCGCGCGACGGGCGGGCCGGTGCGCGTGTCGCGCGGTGGGTGGTGCCGGCCGGGCGCACGCTGCGGCCCACCACCCGGCCGGTGCCCGGCGCGGTCTGCCTGCCCGGGCCCGAGCGGCTGGCCGCCCTGCAGCGGGTGCTGCGGCACGCGCGGGCGCTGCGGGTCTACGGCCCGCCGGTCGCCGGGGGCGGCCCGGCGGCCTCCGCCTGGGAGGTCGAGCTGCCCGGGATGCGGCTGACCCTCACCCTCTCGCCGGACGCCTCACGGGGCTTCAGCGGCGAGGGCGGGGTGCTCGGCGCGCTCGCCACCGGCACCGCCGAGCAGGACGCCGACCTGGTCGCGGCGCTGCTCGCCTGGGAGCCGCGGATCGAGATCGCCGAGCTCGCCGACCAGTCCGGGCTCGGCGCGGCCCGGGTGCGGGCCGCACTGACCCGGCTCGGCACCGCCGGGCAGATCGGCTACGACGTCGCCGAGGCCGCGTACTTCCACCGGCAGCTCCCGTACGACGCGGGGCGCGCGGAGGCGGCCAACCCGCGGCTGAAGGCGGCCCGGGCGCTGGTCGAGGCCGGGGCGGTACGGCTGGAGCAGGGCGGCGCGACAGCCGTCGTCACGGTGGACGACCACGTCCAGCGGGTGCGGACGGACGCGGGCGGCGCGGCCGGCTGCACCTGCCTGTGGTGGGCGAAGTACCGGGGCGGGCGCGGGCCGTGCAAGCACGTGCTGGCGGTGGACATGGTCCGCGAGGCGCGGGCGCGGGGCGGGGCGGTCGACGGACTTCGGGAAGACGGACTTCGGGAAGGGACGGCGCGATGAGCACCGCAACGGCGAAGAGCACGGACACGGTGGCGCCGGCCGCGGCGCCGGACGCGGTGGAGGCCCTGCTGGCGGCGGTCCGCGAGGGCCGGACGGGCGAGGTACCGGTGCTGCTCACCGCCCTCGGGCCGGCCGAGCGGCGCTCCTGCCTCCCGGCCCTCAAGGAACTGCGCCGGACCAGCCGCGGCGACTGGTCCAAGGAGGCCAACCGGCGGATGGGCGCGCTGCTGGTGGCCGGCGCCGGCTGCCACCCCGGTCCGGCGGGCGCCGCCACCTGGATCGGCGCCCGGGACTTCACCGGGCGCTCCTGGGCCCGCCACCCCGCCCTCGCCGACGTCGTCGAGGCCCAGCCCGTGGAGTGGCAGACCGAGGTGGTCGCCCGGCTCGCCGCCAAGCGCGGCAGCGGCTGGAGCTGGGACCTCTACCCGCTGATCGAGCGCGTGGTGCGGCGCACCGGCTGCACGGTGCCGGCCTCCGACGACTTCGTCACCGAGTGGCTGCGCTCGGCGGCCGGCGCGGACCGCGGCCCGCGCGGCACCGCCACCACCCTGCTGGAGCGGCTGCGGACGGACACCTTCACCCCCGTGATGCTCCCCCGGCTGTTCGAACTCGACGACGTCTCCTGGCCGCTCGACAACACGTACACCACCCGATCGGGTGACAACTGGCCGGCGGCCATCGCCGGACTCGCCGAGTCCGGGCACTTCGGTCGCGAGGAACTGATCGACCTCTGCCTCGCCCGGCTGGTGCGCGGCGGAAAGACCGCCGACCAGCGCTCGTTCCTCGCCGTGCTGACCGCCTTCGCGCCCACCCCGCAGGAGTACGCGGCCCGGGTCCGCGACCTGCTGGTGCTGCTCGACGGGCCCTCGGCGCTGGCGGGCCACGCCCAGCAGGTGCTCACCGGGCTGGACGAGGCCGGGCTGATCGAAGCGGAGGCGGTCGTCGAGGCCTCGGCGGTGGTGCTGTTCCGCAGCGAGAAGAAGCTGGTGCGGGCCCAGCTCTCCTGGCTGGAGCAGGCCGCGAAGCGCACGCCCGAGCGGTCGGGACCGGCGGTGCTGGCCGCCGCCGGGGCCTTCGGACACCCCGACAGCGCGCTCCAGGAGCGGGCGCTCAACCTGGTCGCCCGTCGGCTCAAGGCCGCCGGCGAGGCCGTGCTGCCGGAGCTGCGGCTCGCCGCCGAGGCGCTCAACCCCGCCCACCACGCCCGGGCCGGCGAGCTGTTCGGCGCACCCGTCGGCGGCGCGGCGGAGGACGACGACACCGCCTGGGCCGAACTGCTGCCGCCGGTCCCGGTGCCCGCCCCGCTCGGCGAACCGCTCGCCGGCCCGGTGGAGGTCGCCGAGGAGCTGGCGGTGCTGCTGGCCGGTGGGCGGCCCGACGTCGCCGTCTTCGAGCGCGTCCTGGACGGCCTGGTCCGGCACGCCCACCGCGACCGGGCGGCGCTCGCGCGGGCGCTGGAGCCGGTGCTGCGGGTGAACCAGTGGCGGGACGTCGGCCGCTGGCGGGACTGCGGCCCGGGTGACGTGCTGTACCTCGCCGTGGTGGTCGCCGGGAAGGCCGACCCGCACCGGCCCGGCTCCGTCTTCCGGAACAAGGGCCGCAACCCGCTGCGCGGCACGCACAACACCGAGTACGGCAACGCCCTGGCCGCCCGGATCGGCGAGGCCGCCGAACGGGTCACCGCCGCGGCCCCGCCGTACCTGCTCGCCACGCCGACCGACACCACCGGCGCGATCGCCGCGACCGTACTGGTGGAGCGCCTCGCCGGGTACGAGGCGGCGGGTGTCACGCCCGGCCCGGCGGACCTCAGCGCCGCGCTGCTGCGGACCGCCCCGACGGCGGACCCGTCCGTGCGGGCGGCGGCCGACCGGCTGACCTCGGCGGCCGGGCGGTGGGTGGCCGTCTGGCTGCGCGACGGCGGCCTGCCGGTCCAGGTCTCGGAGCGGGTGCTCTTCGCGCCCGGCGCCGGGTACGAGCGCAAGCGGCGCTACTGGGACCGCTGGTGGGAGGAGCTCCGGCGGATCGTGGTCACCCAGCGCGGCAGCGCCGGCCCGGCCGGCCCGGCCCGCGAGCGGCTCGCCGCCGAGTTCCGTGTGCTGCTGGAGGGCACCACGCCCAGCGTGGCCCGGGTGCGGCGGGCGGACGAGTGGCTCAGGGAACCCACCGTGCACTGGGCCGCGATGCTGCCGCACCACCGGGAGGAGCTGGCCGCCCGCTGGCTGGACCGGTTCGCCGACTGCGCCGACCGCGACCGGCGCGGCACCGCCGGGATGCTGGTCGTGCTCGCCGAGGCCGGCGGCCCGGCCGGGCTCGCCCTCCACCTCGCCCTCGGCTACGGCCTGGGCGCCCGCCACCCCGAGGACCGCGCCGCCGCCGTCGACGCCCTGCTCGTCCTCGCCGCCCGCGGCGACCTGGACGGCGCCCTGCTCGGGCGTGAACTGGGCGAACTGGTGACGCTCGGCACCGTGAAGCCCGTCCGCCTCGCCCAGGCCCTGACCGCCGCCGCCGACACCGGCGCCCACGCCACCGTCTGGTCCGTGCTGGCCGCCGCCCTGCCGTCCCTGCTCGCCGGTGAGGCGCCGCGCGGCGCCGCGGACCTCCTCGCCCTCGCCGCCGACACCGCCCGCCGCAGCGCCGCCCGCGGCCCGATCCCCGAAGTCACCGCCACCGCCGCCCGCCCCGGTACCAGCCGCCTCGTGAAGGAGTCCCGCACCCTCCGCGACCTCCTCGCCACCCCCTGATCCCGCCCGCACCTGCCCGCGCTCGGCTCCGCCCGTCCGCCCACCGGCGGCATCTGCCAAACGGCTCCGCCCGACAGGCGGAGCCGTCGGGGCCCCTGTGGTGACGGGGTTGGGCGGGGGCCGCAGTGGCGCCGGCTGGTTACCGCTCGGGGTGCCCGGGATCCGCGCTCCTGACGGACCACCAGTGCCGCCGCCTTCCCCCGACGCCGCGGTGGGACAAGTTTGAGAACGGTCGTTCTTGACCGGGCGTTCTCAAACTCGTAGAGTCCTCGGCATGGGAAGACCACGCGCCTTCGACGAGGAACAGGCTGTGCGGGCGGCGGCGGAGTTGTTCGCCGTTCGCGGGTACGAGGGGACCTCGGTGGACGATCTCGTCACCGGGCTCGGGGTGCACCGGGGGAGCCTCTACAAGGTGTTCGGGAGCAAGCGCGGGCTGTACCTCGCCGCGCTGCGCCGGCACCTCGACGAGGAGGTGCTGCCGCTCGCGGCGGCGCTGCGGGAGGCGGACGGGCTCGGTGCGCTGCTGGCGCAGGCGGTGGCCGCGTTCGACGGCGGGCCGGCCGCCGGGTTGCTGCTGTCGGCCGCCGTGGAGCGGGCCGGGAGCGATCCGGAGGTCGGCGCGCTGGTCGGCGAGGGGCTGGCCGCGCTCGACGACGCGGTCGAGCGGGCCGCCGGCACCCCCGCCTCCACCGCCGGGGTGCTCGCCGCGACCGTCCTCGGCCTGCGGCTGCGGGCCCGCGCCGGTCTCGGCGGACCGTCCCCCGACGCGGTGCTGGCCTTCGCCGAACGTGTCGGCTGACCTTCGACCGGCGCCGATCGGAAACAGATCATCCACCAGTCATCCAATCCACCAGTGGGAGGAAGCAGTTCCATGGCCCGTGTCAGCACCACCGACCAGAACCTCGTCGTCGAGATCGAGGGCCTCGACCGGCTCTGGGCGATCCGCAGCCGCATCGAGATCCCGCTCGCCAACGTCCGGGGCGCGACCGTCGACCCCGGGATCCTCCGCGAGCCCAAGGGGCTCAAGGTCGGCGGCACCCACTTCCCGGGGCTGATCACCGCCGGCACCTTCCGCTCGGGCGGCGAGTGGGTCTTCTGGGACGTCAAGAACCCCGCCAAGGCCGTGGTGATAGAACTCGCCGACGAGCGGTACAGCCGGCTGATCGTGGAGGTCGACGACCCGCGTGCCACCGTCGACCTCGTCGAGCACGCCAAGCGGCCCGCCGCCTGACGGGGCAGTCGATCCGTCTAGGGTGATCGGAACCCTCCACCGCCTCGCCCGTCCGGAGCACCCGTGCTGCACCTGCGTCTGATCGTCCCCGCCGACCTGCGCGACACCGTGCTGACCTGCCTGGACGACTGCGTCGGCGTGACCCATGTGGTCCTGCTGCCCGACGCGGCCGTCCGGCCCACCGGGGACGTGGTGCTCTGCGACGTGGCCCGCGAGTCGGCGGACGAGGTGCTGGCGGGGCTGCGGGCGACGGGCCTGACCGAGCGGGGCGCGATCGACGTCCAGGAGGTCGAGCTGACGCTCTCGGCCGCCGCCGACGAGGCCGAGCGGCTCGCGCCCGGCGAGGGCGCCGACGCGCTGGTGTGGGAGTCGGTCGCCGAGATCACCCACGAGGAGTCCACCCTCACCGGCGTCTACCTGGCCTTCCTCACCGTGGCGACGATGCTGGCCGCCTGCGGCGCGGTGCTGGACAGCGCGATCCTGGTGGTCGGGGCGATGGCGGTGGGGCCGGAGTTCGGGCCGCTCGCCGGGCTGTGCGTGGCGCTGGTGCAGCGGCGCGCGCGCCCCGCGCTGCGCTCGCTGAACGCGCTGGTCGCCGGTTTCGCGGTGGCGATGGCGCTGACCGTGGCGTTCTCGCTGCTGATGGACGGCCTGGGGCTGTTCAGCCACGGGAGGTTCGACGGGGCGCGGCCCAATACCTCGTTCATCTGGCAGCCCGACGCCACCTCGTTCGTGGTGGCCTTCCTCGCGGGCATCGCCGGTCTGCTCTCCCTGACCTCGTCCAAGGCCGGCATGCTGGTCGGCGTGGCGATCTCGGTGACCACGGTGCCCGCCGCCGCCAACGCGGCGGTCGCCCTCGGGTACGGGGACTTCCGGCAGTTCTGGGGCTCCAGTCTCCAGCTGCTGCTGAACATGGCGGGGATCGTGCTGGCCGGGGTGCTCACGCTCCTGGTGCAGCAGGGCGCCTGGCGGCGCATCCGCCGCCAGGCCGCCGCCCGCGGATCCGCCTGAAACGGCGGCGCGAGGGCGCGGCCCGCTCAGACCGGCACGCCGTCGCCCTCGGCCGCCGCCCGGGGCCGCGACCCGTCGGCCGTGCCGGCCGGGCCGTCCGGCACCACCAGCGCCGCGCCCTCCCGGGGCGGCGCGGCCACCGCCCGCCACCAGCGCCGCAGCGCGGGTGGCTCGGCCGGCTCGAAGGGCTTGCCGGGACGCGGCACCGCCAGCCGCGCGCCCTGCGCCCGCGCGGCGGCGACCACCCGTTCGGCGGGCTCCTCCCACGGGTGCGGGGCGAGGTTGAAGGTGCACCAGTGGATCGGCAGCAGCACGTCGCCGCTCAGGTCGAGGTGGGCCCGCACGCCCTCCTCGGGCGTCATGTGGACGTCGGGCCAGAAGTCGCTGTAGGCGCCGACCTGCATCATCGTCGCGTCGAACGGGCCGAGCCGGCGGCCGATCTCGGTGAAGCCGGCGAAGTAGCCGGTGTCCCCGCTGTGGAAGACGGTGCGCCCGCCCCCGGCCACCACCCAGGACGCCCACAGGAAGAGCGGGCTGGTGCGCGGACCGCGGCTGCAGTAGTGGCGGGCGGGCGTGGCGGTCAGGGTGAGGCCGGCCACCTCGGCCGACTCCCACCAGTCGAGCTCGACGATCCGCTCGGCCGGCACCCCCCAGTGCTCCAGGTGCGCCCCGACGCCGAGCGGGACGGCGAACGCCGCGCCGGTGCCGATCAGGGCCCGGACGGTGGCCATGTCGAGGTGGTCGTAGTGGTCGTGGGAGACGGCGACCACGTCGACCGGGCCGAGTTCGGCGAGCGGCAGCGGCACCGGGTGGAGGCGCTTGGGACCGGTCCAGGAGAACGGGGAACAGCGCTCGCCCCAGACCGGGTCGAACAGCACCCGTCGGCCGCCGATCTCGGCGAGCACCGTGGCGTGGCCGAGCCAGGTGAGCCGCAGGCCGGAGGCGGGCGGTTCGGCGAGGTCGGCCGGGAGCAGCCGGTGCAGCGGCACGGCGGCGGCGGGCGTGCGCCGGGCCCGGTCGGCCGCCAGCTGGGCGCGGGCGATCTCCAGCGGGCTGCGCGTGGAGACCAGTCGGCGGGTCGGTACGGGGTTGCGGAAGGCGCCGTCGGTGAACTGGGGCGAGTGGCGGATCCGGGCGAGCCGTTCGCCGCGCGGCTCGGCGCCGAAGGCGTCCGTCCGGACCTGGTGCCAGGCCGCCCGGGGCAGTTCGGCCAGGTGGGCGGACGTGCCCAGGGCGGAGGTCGCCGAGGCCGCGGCGGAGGCCGCGGCGGACGTCGCCGCGGAGGCCACGGTCGAGGTCAGGCCGAGGACGCGGGAGTACCACGGGGCGGCTGGGCGGGGCACGGCACCTCCAAGGACGGCAACGGATACCTGGCATGCCGGGGCACGGACCGTGCCGACCAGAGCGCCGGTTCGGTACGACGACCATCTCGTCGGAGATTACTCGCGGTCGGCGCTCCGGACCCGGCGAGCGGCGGCCGCCCTCCGCCGACCAGGGGCCTTCCCCCGTGGTCAGGCGTAGAAACGGGTGATCGTCTCCGCGACGCAGTGCGGCTTGGCGCTCTCCGCGCTGGTGATGGTGAACCGGACCACCGCCTGCACGCCCCCGGGCACCTCGGTGGCCGAGACCAGCTCGGCCGTCGCCCGGATCGCCGTGCCCACCGGCAGGGGGGCGGGGAAGCGGACCTTCTCCGATCCGTAGTTGAGGGCCATCCGCACGCCCTCGACGCCGTAGCACTCCTTGGCCAGCACCGGGATCATCGACATCGTCAGGTAGCCGTGCGCGATGGTCGAGCCGAACTGGCTCTCCTTCGCCCGCCGCGGGTCGACGTGGATCCACTGGTGGTCGCCGGTCGCCTCGGCGAACAGGTCGATCCGGGCCTGCTCGACGGTGTGCCACTGGCTGGTGCCCAGCTCGGTGCCGACGGCGGCGGTCAGCTCGGCGAGGGATGCGAAGGTCGTCACGGGGGCACTCCTGGGGCAGGCGGGACGGTCGGCGGTGCGGCGCTGCTGCGAACTCCGCAGAGTATGCCTACTCGTCGGTCACCTGTCAGGGGCTTCCCCGGAACGGCCCGGGAACGGTCGACGGCCCTCGAACCGGCGTTCCCCGGGGCGGCCGGCGGGGTTCACGCGTGCGGTTCCGGAGTGCCGTCCGGGGGTGCGGTTCAGCGAGTACCGCCCGGGCGTGCGGCCCGGGCGTGCGGCCCGGGCGCGCGGTTCAGGAGTGCGGGACGGGGCGGCCGGCCGCGGTCAGCCGGCGGCCGCTGATCAGTTCGGGCACCAGCGAGACGAACATCGGGTCCGGATCGCCGACCCAGGGCCGCAGACCCGAGCGCAGGGCGCGGCGGACCAGCTCCGGATCGCGCAGGACGTCCGCCCGGCCGTGCACCAGCACGCTCCAGCCGGTCCGGGTGACCGGGTCCACCTGGTCGGCCTGGAAGGCGACCACGGTGCCGTCCAGCCCGCGCGCGGTCGCACTGCCCCGGCGCACGGCCAGCAGCAGGCGCCCGTCCGGCGCGACCTCGAAGGAGACCGGCAGGACGGCCGGCAGCGCGTGCTCGGTGTACACCACGCGTCCGACGGGCACGGTGCTGAGCAGGCGCAGGCACGTGTCCGCGCCGAGTTCCTCCAGGGGATCGTCACGCTCCATGGGTCCGATGGTCCCGCGTCCCGGCGCGTTCCGACAGGGCCCATGGTCCCTGTACGACAGGGCCTTGCGGCCGTCCCGGGGCACCGGGGGAGGGGCCGGGGAGGGCCGCGGGGAGGGGCCCGGGGAGCGGCGGGAAGCCGATCGCACGGCGGCCGGACGTGGGATCCGGCCCCGGAACGCAGGCGGAAGGCCGACCGCGACGGCGCGGGACGGTAGCCTGCCCGGCGGTGGCACCGGGGCGCGCCGGGCGTGCCGGGACCTGAACGGCGCCGCCCGAGAAGGCCGGACGGCGCGCGGGGCAGGGCCGGAGCGAACGGCGCGGCGCACGGTGCGGTGGATGGCGGAACGGTTCGGCGGCCCCGGAAGACCGGGGCCGGGCAGGAGGGGGCGGTGCGGGTGGTTAGCGGCTTCGATCTGGTGGTCATCGGGGCGGACGGCGGGCCGGACCGCGCCTTCGGCGGGTCCGCGCAGGCCGCCGAGGGCGCCCGCGCACTGGCCGAGGTGCTGCCGGGGATGTGCTTCGACGCCGGCGCGGCCGGCAGCCGGGTCGCGGTCGTCGACCCCGGCGCGGACGCCAACACCATGCTCACCGCCGTCCGGGAGGCCGCCGCCCGTCCGGGCCGCTGGCTGCTGGTCTGCCTGGTGGGCCAGTTGGTGGCGGACCCGCGCGGCCGCCGGCTCGCCCTGGTGACGGCGGGCTCCACCGCCGACAACGCCTACCGGCGCGGGCTGGCCTGGGACTGGGTGGTCAGCGCGATGGTGCACGGCGACCAGGAGGAGGCGCTGCTGCTGGTCGACGCGGTGGTGGACAAGGACACCTGGGCGGCGCTGGAGCGCGGCGGCGGCGAGGACGGCGCGGGCGAACTGCTCAGCTACTCGCGCGTCCCGCTCTGGGGCCGGATCGGCCGGCACGCACCCGGCCGCTACACCCCTGGCCGGCGCGGCCGGGACGCCGTCCTGCCGGGCGGCCCCGGCTCGTTCAGCCAGTCGCTCACCACGGTGCTGCGCCAGGGCGTGCCGGGCGCGCCCGCGGCGGTCGGACCGCACGAACTGCAGCCGGCCGTCGGCGCGCTGCTCGACGGCGGCGCCCCGCACGACGCCGGTGGAGCCGGTGTGCCGTCGAACCAGCCCGACGCGCCGGGTGTGCGCCTGCTCGTACCGCCGGAGGGCGGGCGCCTTCTGATGCGCAATCGGGCGGCGGTTCGGGGGGCATTGGCCGGATTGTCGCTTTCCGAGGAACTGTTGGCCCTTCTGTGGCGGGAAAGTGCTCCGACGGATCCTCCCTCCGCGTAAGGTCAGGGGGCCCCAGGTGTTGCCGTGAAGGCCCGGTTTGGCGAAGAATCGATCCCCGCGGGGGGAACACCGGCGGCACGGCGGAGTTCTTCTGGCGGCCCCGGTCCACACCCGGGGTCGGCTGCGACGAGGTGGGGCGATGCGGCAGCGCGGAATGGTGTTGCGCCCTGGGGCCGTTGGGGCCGGGGGGCTGGTTCTGGCGTTGCTGCTGGGCGGTTGCGCGAGCAGCGGGGCCGATGGTTCCACCGATCGCCTGGGGACGACTGCGCCCACGGTCGCGGGGGTGAGCGCGCTCCCTCCTTCGGGTGGTTCCGCAAACGTCGGGAACGCGCCGACCGACGGCCCCGAAGGGGCCGCCGCCAGATCGGCTCTGAGCACCTATCAGGACTGGTGGCAGGCTCAGGCGGAAGCGTTCGGACAAGCCGACTCGGACGGTTCCCGATTCGACACCTTCGCTTCAGGGAAGGCGCTGACCGAGGCGCTGGTGAATCTCCGTCAGTTGCACGAAGCCAAACTTGTGATGACGGGTGAGCCGCGGACTTCCGCGGTGGTGAAGTCCGTCGACCTGAACGCAGATCCGAACACCGCCGTGATCGAGGACTGCCTGGACGTGTCCGGGTGGCACCAGGCGGACGCCGTCACGCTCGCGGTGAAGGATCCGCCCGACCGGCTCAACCGGTACGTGGCGACCGTTTCCCTGCGACTGTTCCAGACGCGCTGGCTGATCAACGAGTTCAAGCGGGAGGTGGGACGCACATGCTGAAACCGGTACGGCGATTGGTGATCGGCACGCCGTTGTTCGCCGGATTACTCCTGGCGCCGGCGGGTCCCGCGGCGGCTGATCCCACCCCCGCGGACACGGGGGGCGCCACGCACTGCGAGAACACCGTCATCTGCACGGGCGGCGGCCACGCCGGCAGCACACCGCCTCCTTCGGGCGGTGGCGGCGGAGGGGGAGGAGGCGGCACCTCGGGGCCGCAGCTCTGCGTCTGGAACGGTCAGGTCTTGGCCTGCACCGACCCCGAGCTGGGCTGGTTCAGTGCCACCGACGGCTGCTACTACCGGGTCATCAACCCGCAGCCCGAGGCGGGGGATACGCGCTGGGATGGCCACGACCCCAAGGACGGGGCGGTCTACAACGTGACCTGCCGCTCCTCCGACGGCTCGATCAGCCCGCCTGCGGCGAGGTTCCTCGCCCAGGCACCCGTGCCGGCGCCGCCGGATCCGGGCGCCACGGCCGCCGCCTACGTCAAGGACCGGCTGGAGTTCAAGCCCCCCGTGCTCGGGGTCGCCCCCAAGAAGGACCCGGTGGTGGGCGGCAACGTCTGGCTCTGGCTGGCGGACCCGAAGAAGCCGGCCACGGAACCGCTGCACGCCGGCAGCCTCACGGTGACGGTCACCCCCCGGGTGGCCTCGGTGAAGTGGGACCTCGGCGACGGGACCAGCGTGACCTGCAAGGGCGCCGCCGCGGTCGGCACCCCGTACGACGTCAAGTACGGCGCCGGCCCGTCGCCCACCTGCGGCCACGTCTTCAAGACCGGCTCGGGCACCAAGAAGAACGGCCTGTTCACCGGCGACGTCGAGGTCGTGTGGATGAACGACGTGACGGTGTCCGACGGCACGAAGGTCAACCCGATCGAGATCCGGGTCTACGTGCGGAACGTCAGCTACCGGGTCGCCGAGGTCCAGGTCCTCAACTAGCCCGCCGGACACGGCGGCACGCGCAGCACATCCCGACGAACGATCCGAGGAAGGCCGAAGCCCGGTGGAGAACCGTACAGTTGCCACGCCCGGCCCCGGCGCGTCCGCCACGGCGACCGCGGCCACCGCCGCGACCGCCCCGGTGGCCGTGCCGGAGCAGCGGCGCGGGGTTCCGCGCGCGCCCGGGCGGACGCTCGGCGCGCGGCGCCGGCGCCCCGCCGTGCTGGCGATGGCGGTGGCGCTGATAGCCGCCGGCGGGCTCGGCGGCGCGGTGCTGTACAACAGCACCGGTCAGCGGGTCGCGGTGCTGGCGCTCGCCCGGGACGTGCCGTGGGGGCAGGTGCTGAGCGAGTCCGACCTGGTGGTCGTCCGGATCGCGAGCGACCCGGCGCTCAAGCCGCTGGACGCCGCCGACCGGACCAAGGCGATCGGGATGCGGGCCACCACCGACCTCCACCGGGGCGGGCTGCTCACCAAGTCCGACCTCGCGCAGTCGCTCGTCCTCAACCCCGGGCAGCTGCTGGTCGGCGTCTCGGCCCGGCGCACCCAGCTGCCGGCCACCCGGCTCCAGTCGGGCCAGCCGGTGATCATCGTCTACACCCCGGACGGCTCGCGGGCCGAGACGCTGGCCGCCACCGTCTACACCGTGGGCCGGGTGGACACCGACGGCAGCCAGGTCTTCGACGCCGTGGTCGACCAGGCGGACGCCGGCAAGCTCGCCGCGTGGGTGGCCACCGGGCGGATCCAGGTCGTGGTGGCGCCGCGTGCGGCGGCCGGTGCGCCCGCTCCCGCGGCGGGCGCTCCTTCGGCGGGTGCTCCCACCGCAGGGGCACCGGCCACGGGCGCACCGGCCACCGGGGCCGCGGCCTCCGGCGCTCCGGCCGCCGGTGCCCCGGCCTCCGGGGTCCCCGCCGCCGGCCGTCCCGCGACGTCGGCGGCCGGTGCCCCGACCGGGGCGGGTGGGAACTGACATGGCCGTCATCGCGGTGGTCGGCGCTCCGGGGGCACCCGGCGCGACCACGACGGCGCTGGCGCTGCTGCTGGCCTGGCCGCTGCAGCCCGGCCGCCGCATCCTGCTCGTCGAGTGCGACCCGGACGGCGGCGCCGTCCTGGCCGGCGCCCTGGAGGGCCGGGTCGAGGCGGTCTACGGGCTGCGCAACCTCGCGGTGGCCGACCGGCGCGGGCTGCTCGCCCAGGGCCTCTGGGAGCAGCTGATCGACATCTCGCCGGACGGCAACGCCGAGCGCCTGCTGCTGCCCGGCCTCACCGACCCGGTCCAGGCCCCCGGCCTCGCCTACACCTGGGAGCCGCTGGTGGAGGTGCTGCGCGGGCTGGAGCCGCAGGGCTACGACGTGATCCTCGACCTCGGCCGTTCCGGCGCGACCGGCACCAGCGCGGTGCTGGCCCGCCGGGCGGACGTGGTCGCCGCCACGGTGCGCACCACTCTGCGCGGGCTGAGCGCCGTCCGGCCCCGGCTGGCCGCGCTGGCCGAGGACCTCGCCACGGCGGGCACCGGCTCGGACGCGCTGGGCCTGCTGCTGATCACCGAGGGGCCCTACTCGGGGGCCGAGGTGTCCCGGGAGCTCGGGCTGCCGGTGCTCGGGACGCTGCCGCACGCGCAGCGCACGGCCCGGGTGCTGTCGGACGGCGGGGACGTCACCGACCGGCGGTTCATCCGCTCGGAGCTGATGCGGACGGCGCGTTCGGCGGCGGACGAGATCCAGTTGACGGTCCGTCGGCGGCGGCAGCGGCTCGCGCCCGCCCAGGCGCAGCCCGCGCAGCTCACGGCGGCGCCGCCGGCCCCGGCGCCGGGACCGGCCGCCCCGGCCGCCGGGTACGACTACGCCCACCCGGGGCCGGTCGGGCCGGTCGGGCCGACACAGCCCGCGCCGCCGTCCGGGCCGTCGTACCAGCAACAGCCCCAGCAGCAGTCGCAGCAACAGCAGTCCCACCCACAGTCCCAGCAGCAGCCGTACGGCCCGGTGCCGCCGGTGATCACCACCGGTCCGGTGGCGCCGCTCGCGGGGCTGGCGCCGCAGCCGGCCGCCCCCGCGCCGTTCCCCGGGCACGGCGCGCCGCCGCACCCGGGCGCGGACGCCGCCGCCCAGCGGTACCCGAACGCCCAGTCGTACCCGAACGCCCAGCCGTACCCGGGCCCGCAGCCGTACCCGGGACAGCCCCACCCGAACGCGCAGCCGTACCCAGGCCCGCAGCCGTACCCGAACGCCCAGCCCCACCACCACGAGCCCGTCGACGGGGAGGTGCTCCGTGCGCGGTAGCCCGCTGCACCAGCAGCCCGCCACCGACCCTGCGGCGCTGCCCTGGACGACGCCGCTGCCCGGCCCGGTCCACCCGCTGACACCCGGCCGGGTCACCCCGTCCGGCCCGCCACCGGCACAGCCGCAACCGCAGTCACAACCGCAGCCGCAGTCACAACCGCAGGCCCAGCCGCGACCGCAGGCCGCCGCGGCCCACGTGCACGCCCAGGCACAGCCGCAGGGCCCCACCGCCGTCCCCTCCCAGCTGCCCTCGCTCGACCTGCGCGGCGCCGGCACCCGCGCGGCCGTCGATCCGCAGGTCGCGCGCGAGATCAAGCGCCAGGTCGCCGCCGAACTGCACCAGCAGATCACCCGGCTGACCGCCGGTTCCGGCACCGAGCCCGACCGCGCCACCCGCCGCCAGCGCGGTCGCGCGCTGATCGAGGAGGCCGTCGCCCGCTGGTCCGACGCCTACGCGCAGACCCACGGCATCCCGCCGACCCGGGACCAGGACCGCGCGCTCGCCGAGGCCGTCTTCGACCTGCTGTTCCGGGCCGGCCGGCTCCAGCCCTACCTCGACGACCCGGAGATCGAGAACATCCTGATCAACGGCTGCGACGACGTCTGGGTCTCCCGGGTCCACCAGCCGCTGCGCCAGGTCCCGCCGGTCGCCGACAGCGACGCCGAACTCGTCGAGCTGCTCCAGGACCTCGCCCGCCAGCACGGCGGCGGCGAGCGCACCCTGTCCACCGCCAGCCCGACCCTCGCCCTGCGCCTGGAGGGCGGCATGCGCCTCCAGGCGCTCACCGAGGTCACCCCCCGCCCGTACGTGGCGATCCGCCGCCACCGGGTGGCCTCGGCGACGCTGCCCGAGATGGTCCGGCTCGGCACCCTGGACACCACCCTCGCCGAGTTCCTGGCCTCGGCCATCCGGGCCCGCAAGAACGTGATGATCACCGGCACCCAGGGCGTCGGCAAGACCAGCCTGCTGCGCGCGATGGCCGCCGAGATCCCGCCGGACGAGCGGATCGGCACCCTGGAGTCGGAGTTCGAGCTCTGGCTGCACACCCTCGGCCACCTGCGCCAGGTCGTCCCGATGGAGGCCCGCGAGGGCAACGGCGAACGGGTGGACGGACGTTCGGCGGGCGAACTGACCATCGGCGACCTCATCCCGGCCGCGCTGCGGATGACGCTCTCGCGGATCATCGTCGGCGAGGTCCGCTCCGGCGAGGTCGTCCCCATGCTGCGCGTCATGACCAACGGCGAGGGCGGCTCGATGTGCACCCTGCACGCACGCGGCCCGCACATGGTCGTCGACCGCATCGCGGAACTCTGCCTGGAGTACGGCTCGCACATGACCGACGCGCTCGCCTACCGGCTCACCGCCAACGCGGTCGACCTCATCGTGCACGTGGCGATGGTCGACGAGACGGCCGTCGGCGGACGCCGGCACCGCTTCGTCTCGCACGTCCTGGAGGTCACCGGCCTCGGCGAGAGCGGCCGGCCGGCGCTGAACACCGTGTTCGGGCCGCGCCCCGACCTCGGCGAGCCGCGCGCCGTCCCGCACACCCCGCCGCAGTGCCTGGACGACCTGCGCCGGGCCGGCTTCGACGCCGCGCTGCTCGGCTCCCGGTACGGCGCCTGGGCCGCCCCGCTGCACCTGCGGATCGGCGGTGGGGCCCGATGATGCCGCTCTTCGTGCTCTGCGGACTGGCCCTCGCGGCCGGCCTGGTCGTCCTGGTGCTCTGGGCGCGCGGCAGCGAGCCGCCGGCGGAGGGGGCGGAAGCGGCGCCCAACCCGCTGGCCTCCCGGCTGCACGTGTTCTGGTACGGCGCGCCCGGCACCGCCTCGCACCGGGTCGCCCGGATCCGCCGCATCCAGCTGCCGATCGCGCTGATCGGGGCGCCGCTCGGCTGGCTGTTCACCGGCATCCCGCTGAGCGTGCTGCTGGTGCCGCTGGCGGTGTTCGGGCTGCCCTGGCTGTTCGACGCCACCCGCTCGGACACCGACCGGATCGAGCGGCTGGAGGCGCTCTCCGAGTGGACCCAGCGGATCGCCGACGTGCTGCTGCTCGGCGTCGGCCTCAACCAGGCGATCGTCACCAGCCGGCGCACCGCGCCCGCCGCGATCGAGGCCGAGGTCGGCGAGCTGGCCGCCCGGCTGCAGGCCCGCTGGCGCCCGGAGGAGGCGCTGCGCCTGTTCGCCGACTCCATGGCCGACGCCACCGCCGACAAGGTGCTCGCCGCGCTGCTGCTGCGGGCCGGGGACAGCGGGCCGGGCCTGGCCCGGGCGCTGGCCGACATGGCCGAGTCGGTGCGCGAGGAGGTCCGCCAGCGGCGCACCATCGAGGCCGACCGGGCCAAGCACCGCACCACCATCCGCTGGCTGGTCGGCATCATCCTGCTGGTCGTGGTGGTGGGCTCGTTCAACACCGAGTACACCCGCCCGTACGGCACGGTGCTCGGGCAGATCGTGCTCGGCATCGTCTGCGCGCTGTTCGTCGGGGTGATCGCCTGGATGCGGGCGCTGGCCTCGTACCCGCCCGTGCCGCGGCTGCTGGAGATGGACCGGCGCAGCCGTCCGGGCCGGGCACTACGGCGTCGGCGCGGTACGGGCGGCGTGGACGGTGCACAGGGCGCGGAGGGTGCGGACGGCGGGCCCGAACCCGGGTCCACAACCGGGGCCGACGCCGGCGCGCGACTGTTGGGGGAGGCGCGATGATCTCCCCGTGGTCCGTACTGGCCGGTGCCGTGGCGGCCGGCGGCGTCGCCATGCTGATCGCCGAACTCCGGCCCGCGCCGCCCGACCTGGGTCAGGCGCTGGACCGGCTGCACCGCACGCCCGCCGAGCGCGCCCCCGACCCGGACGAGCGGCCCCGCTGGTTCGACCGGATCGGCGAGCGCTCCGTCCACCTCCGCGGGGTGCGCGTCCCCGAGCGGGAACTCGCCCTGATCGGCCGCGCCCCGGCCCGGTTCATGGCGCACAAGCTGCTGTTCGCCCTGCTCGGCCTGGTGCTGCCGCCGTACTTCCTGGTGGCGGCGCTGCTGCTGGACGTGAACCTGCCGTTCGCGCTCCCGCTGCTGGTCGGGCCGCTGCTGGCGGGCATGCTCTGGTTCGTCCCGGACGCGATCGTGCGCGGCGAGGCCAAGGAGGCGCGGGTCGAGTACCTGCACGGCATCGCCGCCTACCTGGAACTGGTCGCGATGGAACGGGCCGCCGACCTCGGCCCGGCCGAGGCGCTGCGCCGGGCCGCGGCGGTCGGGCGCGGCGCGGTGTTCCGCCGGATCCGCGACGCGCTGGACCGGGCGGCCACCGACCGGCTGCCGCCGTGGGCCGGACTGGACGCGCTGGCCGTGGAGCTGGGCCTGACCCCGCTCCAGGACCTGGCCGACATCATGCGGATCTCCGGCACCGACGGAGCCGCCGTCTACGACACGCTGCGGGCCCGCGCCAAGGGCCTGCGCGGCGAGCTGATGGCCGAGGACCTCGCCAGGGCCAACGCCGACAGCGAGCGGATGGTCGCGCCGGGCTCGGCGCTGACCATGCTGATGACCGTCCTGATCATCTTTCCTGCGCTCTACAAGATGCTCAACTGAGAAGCACCGCCCCGGAGGCCGAAACCTCCGTCACCACATCTCACCCCTGGGAGCACTCTGATGAACGCTCATCTCAAAGCACTGCTCGGACGACTGGCCGGCGCGACCCTGCTGCCGCTCCAGTTCGCCATGATGTTGTTCCACTTCCGGATGGGCCGGGCCAAGGCGGCCCGGGCACGCGGCGACAAGGGCGCCATCAGCATCGAACTGGCGCTCGCCGTCATCGCGCTGGTGTTCATCGCGGGTCTGGTGACGTTCGCTCTGGTCGGCCTCAAGGACAAGGTCGTCGGCAAGGTCGGCGAGAACCCGGACTACCACGGGGAGAACGGCCCCAAGTGACCCTCCGTCGTCGCCTCCGCCGTTCCGACCGGGGGTCGATGAGCCTGAGCCTGGCCATCGTCTTCCCGATCGTCCTGATCCTGGTCCTGGCCGTCGCCCAGACCGGGCTGTGGTGGTACCACCGCCAACTCGCGCTGAGCGCTGCCCGCGAGGGCGTGGACGCCGGGCGGATCCAGGGGAACCGGAGCGACGAGCAGAAGAACGAGGCCGCGCGCCTGCAGGCCGCGGACTTCCTCGACCGGCAGGGGGACCGCGACCACCGGGTCCTCACGGACGGCAGCTCACCGGTGCTGATCCGGGTCACCGTGGAGGTGAAGGCGCCGGTGATCGTCCCGTTCATCACGCCGCCGACCGTGACCCAGTTCGCCGAGGCCCCGCGCGAGCGGTTCGTCCCGCCGGTGGTGGTGGGACCGTGAACGTTCCGCGTCGGCGGCGCCCGGCGCGCCCGGCCGGGTGGGGGCGGCGGTTCACCGTCCGCCGCGCCGCCCGGTCGGCGCGCGGGCGTGACGGCGGCAGCGCCGCCATCGAGGCGGCGATCATCGCGCCCGCCGTGGTCGCGCTGATCCTGGTCGCGGTCGCGGCCGGCCGGGTGCAGACCGCCGGCGGCACGGTGGAGGCGGCGGCCCGCTCCGCCGCCCGGACGGCGTCGCTGGCGCGCAGCGTCGACGGGATGGACGGCGCGGCGAAGGCCGCCGCCGAGCACGCGATGGAGCAGCAGGGCGTGCACTGCCGGACCAGCAAGGTGGAGGTCCGGCACGGCGAACTGGTCAGCCACGGGGCGACCTTGGCGACGGTCGAGGTGACGGTGCGGTGCGAGGTCGGGCTGGGCGATCTGATCAGCGGGCCGGACGTGCCGCTGACGAAGACGCTCACCGGCCGGTTCGTCTCGGTGGTCGACCGGTACCGGGGCCAGTGAGGCGTGGACGGGGTGGAGATGTGTCAGGTCGTGGGTCGGGTGGTGACGGGGTCGTGAGCACGAGCGGGCCGGACGGGGATTGGGGAGCCGTCGGGCGGGGGAGACGCATGCGGAGGGCGCCCGGGGGAGGGCGGACGGACCGGTGGGGAGGGAACGCCATGGCACGCGGACGCGCGGTGCGGCGGTTCCGTCGCGCCCGGCTCGGCGGGCCGCTCGGCGGGCGTGACGACCGGGGCGCGCTGTCGATCTTCGTCGCCATGTGCGCGGGCTACGTGGTGCTGGTCATCGCGCTGGTCATCGACGCCGGCGGCAAGCTGCGGCTGGCGGAGCAGGTGGACGGCTACGCCCAGGAGGCCGCCCGGGTGGGCGGTCAACAGCTCGACGAGGCGGCCCTGTTGCAGGGCCAGGGGTACAAGGTGAAGCGGGCGTACGTCGAGGAGGCGGCCAACGGCTACCTCAAGCTGTACGGGCTGAGCACCTCCAAGGTGGATTTCCTGGACGGCGGCGCCACCGTCGAGATCACGGTGCAGGCCGAGTTCCGTCCCGTCATGCTGGGCGAGCTCGCGAAGCGGAAGGTCACGGGCAAGGGGAGAGCCACCCTCGTCCACGGAGTCAAGGAAGCGGAGACCGACTGATGGCCGCGCCACGCGTCAAGGACCAGACCCGTGCCGGGCGTCCGGCCCGGGGTGTGCCCGCCACCCCCGCGTCCGGCCGGCGGCCGGCGTCGCAGCCGTCCCATCGGGCGGGCGGCGGCGGACGGGGCCGGGGCGGCGCCGTGCTCGCCGCGCTCGCGGCCCTGATCACCCTGCTCGGCCTGCTCGTCGGCGTCCCCGCGCTGCTGCTGTACGGCACCGCGGCGGTGGCCGACATGGGCCCGGTCGCCCCCGACGGCCTCGGCTCGCTGCTGACCAGCCCCGACGACGGGCGGCTGTTCCTGTGGCTGCTGGTCGTGGTCGGCTGGGTCGGCTGGGCCTGCTTCGCGCTCTCCGTGCTGCTGGAGATCCCGGCGCAGCTGCGCGGCCGGGTGGCCCGGCGGATCCCGGCCTTCGGCTGGAGCCAGCGGGCCGCGGCCGGTCTGGTCGGCGCGGTGATCGCCCTGCTGCCGGTGGCCGGTGGGGCCTTCGCGGCCACCGCCGAGCACGTGCCGTCGGCCACCGCCGCGACGGCCCAGGTGACGGCCGGTGTGCAGCGCGCCGCGCTGACGGCCGCGCAGGACGCGCCGTCGATCGCGCCCGCCGCCGACGCGCAGGCGAGCTACACGGTGCGCGACAGCCGGCCCGCCGACAGCCTCTGGTCCATCGCCGAGCGCCAACTGGGCTCCGGGGAGCGGTGGACGGAGATCGCCAAGCTCAACGACGGCCGGACGATGGACGATTCGGGCACCCGGTTCGACGCGGACCGGCCGATCCACCCCGGGTGGAAGCTGCTGATGCCGGCGGACGCCAAGCCCGACGCGGCCCCGGCCCCGGCCCCCGCGCCCGCACCGGCCCAGGCCCCGGCCGGGACGCCGCAGACCGATGCGTCCGGCGGTGGCGGCGGTGCCGGCGGTGGCGGCGGCGCGGCCCAGGGCGGCGGCACCGTCACCGTCAAGGAGGGCGACAGCCTCTCGGCCATCGCCGAGCGGGCGATGGGGGACGCCGAGGCCTGGCCGCAGCTGTTCGAGGCCAACAAGGGCGCCCAGGCGCCGGACGGCGAGCGGCTCACCGACCCGGACGTCGTGGCGCCGGGCATGGTGCTCACCCTGCCCGGTACGCCCGCCCAGACCCCCGCGCCCGCCCCGGCGCCGGCCCCCGACCAGGCGCCCGCGCCGACCGCGGAGCAGGCCCCGCCGCCCGCCCCGACCCCGCCGCCGCCCGCGCCGGGCACCCAGGCGCCCGCCGCCGAGGCGCCCGCGCCCGCTGCCCAGGCCCCCGCGCAGACCCCGGCGCCCGGCCAGCCGTCCGCGCCCGCCGCGCAGACCGACGCCCAGGCGCCCGCCGCCCACGCCGAGCAGGCCCCCGACGACGACTACACCGTGGCCCTCGCCGCCTCGACCGTCGGCGTGCTGCTCGCCGCGATCATGGTCGGCACCGTCGCCCGCAAGCGCGGCGGTCAGCTGCGCGGCCGCCGTCCCCGGCACCGCATCGCCCTGCCCACCGCCCCCGCCGCCGCCTTCGAGGCGGAGCTGAAGGCCCGCCAGGACGACGCCGGCCTCGACCTGCTCGACCGCGCCCTGCGCAGCATGGCCCGCAACACCGTGCGCGGCGGCAAGCGGCTGCCCGCGATCGTCGCCGCCCGGATCACCCCCGGCCGCACGGTCGAACTCCACCTCTCCGGGGCCGCCGCCCCCATCGCGCCGTTCCGCGCCGCCCACGCGCCCAACATCTGGTGGTGCGCCGCCGACTCCGACGGCCTGCTCTCGCCCGGCCAGGCCCGCAAGACCGCCGCCCCCTACCCGGCGCTGGTCACCCTCGGCTCGGCCGCCGACGGCTCGGTGGTCCTCGCCGACCTGGAGACCGTCCGGCTGCTGCACCTCTCCGGCCACCCGGACGACGCCCGCGACGTGCTGCGCACCCTCGCGCTGGAACTCGCCCACAGCCCGCTCGCCGACCGCCTCCACCTGCACCTGGTCGACCTCGCCGAGGAGGTGCCGATCAGCGGCCCCGCCGCTGAGCGGATCCACCGTCACACCACCCTGGAGGCCGCGCTCGCCGCCCTGGGCCCGCGCACCGCCAAGGCCCGCGCGACGCTGGTGGCCGCCGAGGCCGCCAGCCCCCGGGACGCCCGCAGTCGCGGCCTGGCCGACGAGTCCTGGGTCCCCGAGATCGTGCTCTGCGCCCACCAGCCCGGCGGGGAGGTCCCGGCGGAGCTGGGCCGGCTGCTCGACGCCCGCCCCCGCACCTGCGTCGCCGTGATCACCCGGGCGCCCGAGCGCGGCACCGGCCCGGTCGCCCGCTGGACCCTCCCGGCCACCGGCCAGGCCGTCATCCCCGGCCTGAACGTCTCCCTGGAGCTGCAGCGCCTGACCACCGGCCAGTACGAGCAGGTCACCGAGCTGCTCCGGAGCGCCGACGACACCACCCAGCACCCCGCCCCCGCCTGGACCCTGGACGGCGAGGAGCTGGAGCCCGCCGACCTGCCGGTGCCCGTCCCGGTGCTCGCCGGCGTCGGCGCCGCCGCGGGCCCGGGCGCGGACGGCCCGGCGGGCGGCTTCTCGCTCGCCGCGCTGGACGCCGCCCTGGGCGGGCCGGACGACGGGGACGACCCGGACGAGGATGCCGACGGCGGTCCCGGGGCGGCCGCGCCGCGGCTGCTGGCCCGGGTGATCGGCACCGGCGCCAGCCCGTTCGCGGGCGCCGGACCGGCCGCGCTGCCCGCCCCGCGCCACCTGATCAACGGGCTCGGCCGCCAGGCCGGCGCCGCCGCGGTGCCGACCGGACCGGCGGCCGCCTTCCCGGTCACCTTCCCGGTCGCGCCGGTGCCGGTGGAGTCGGCCGTGGGGCCGGTCGTGGAACCGGTCGCGGAACCGGTCGTGGAGCCGGCGACGGAGGATCCGGACGGGTCGGGCGGCTTCGACGGGGACGAGACCACGCAGAACCTCGGCCTGCCCGGGCCCGTCGCGCCTGTGGTTCCCGCTGCTCCTGGTGTTCCCGCTGCTCCTCCCGCTGAGCCCGCTGAGCCCGTCGCGCCCGTTCAGGCGGTGGCCCCGGTGGCCCCGGTGGCCCCGGCGCCCGCGCTCGACGCCGCGCCCGTCCCGGTGGCGATCCCCGCGCCCGCCCCGGTCCCCGCACCCGAGCGGGTCCCCGAGCCGGTGCCGACGCACGACCCGGCCCCTGCCCCCACGGCTGCCGACCCGCGCGTGCCCGCCCGCCCCGAGCCCGGCCCGGCCGCGTCCGCCCCGGTCGCCCGCACCACCTCCGGCCGCAGCGACAGCGACGACCTGCTCGCCATCCTCCGCTCCCCGGAGGCGCACGCCACCCGGGCCACCCCCCGGATCCGCCTGCTCGGCCCGGTCGACGTCGCGGGCACCGGCGGCAGCGCCGAACCCGGCGCGGTCGTCCGGCTCACCGAACTCGCCGCCTACCTGGCCCTGCGCCCCGGCGCCGACCACAACGCCCTCGACCACGACCTGCACCCCGGCGCGGCCCACCTCGACCCGCACCCCACCGCGGCCGGCGGCGGGAGCCCGCTGCCCGTCAAGCTCGCCGACCTGGCCGCCTGGCTGGGCACCGCCCCGGACGGCCGGCCGTTCCTGGCCACCGACTCGGCCGAGGGCTACACCTTCGCGCCGGCCGTCACCTGCGACTGGGACGAGTTCCGCAGCCTCTACCGGCGCGGCATGCGCAGCACCAGCGCCACCGCCGACGCGGCCCTCGCCCACGCCCTCGCCCTGGTCCGCGGCGCCCCGTTCGCCGAGGCCCCGCCGGCCGCCTACGGCTGGGCCGAGAGCGAGCGGCAGGACATGATCGCCGCGATCGTCGACACCGCCCACGAACTCGCCGCCCGCCGCCTCCAGTACGGCGACCACCGCAGCGCCGAGGCCGCCGTCTTCCGCGGCCTCGCCGTCGCCCCGGACGTCGAACTGCTGCACCGCGACCTGTTCTACGCCTACGCCTCCGCCGGCGCCCGCGACCAGCTCCTGCGCGCCGTCAACCGCCTCGACGCCCTCAGCCGCCGCACCGGCCGCGACCTGGACGCCGACACCGTGGCCCTCCTCCGCGACCTCCTCGCCGGCTCCTGACCCCCGGAGTAGGAAGTCGGTGTAGCCGACTTCCTACTGATCGTTTCAGAATGGGAGCTGCATCGGGGCCTGCCTCATGTCAGGAGGGTTCACCCAGTAGTGCTGCGACCCGCTGGGCGGCTTCGTCCGGTGGCAGCTCGGCTGGCCAGTGAAGTTGTTCAGCGTGGCCTCGGCTGGGGTTTTCATCGCGATCCAGGGGGATGAGCTGCCAGTCGTTGCCGTGCCGCCAGAACACGACCACCCCGTGAGGCCATGCAGGACAGCTGGTGGTCCACCAGAATGCTGTCCCGCGAGCTTCCTCGTGCCGCTCGTCGGGGCCGTGCCCGATTGCGGCGCAAGCTGCGGCGAAAGCGGCGTCGGCGGTACGTCGATCTTGCCAGAACCAAGCCACGGGCCGATGTTACCGATGGCCTCAGCGAGTCCGCGGTCTTGCGTCTGGCGATCTTGATCGCCAGGCTGTGCGGATGCTCGCTGATCTTGTTCCGGATGCCCTGCGGGAACGCGTGGCCCCGTTGCTGCCGCCCGCTCCCGAGCGTCGTCGTCGCCACCCTGGACGTCTTCGTGTTCCGGACCGGACGGCGCTCGCGGGCGTGTTGTACGTGCTGCGGACCGGCGTTGCTTGGCGCGACGTGCCGGTAGAGAGAGTGGGCTGCTCCGGAGTCACGGCCTGGCGCAGGCTGCGGGACTGGACCGAGGCCGGTGTGTGGCCCCGCCTGCACGAGGTGCTCCTGGCCGAGCTGCGGACGACGGGCCTGCTGGAGATGGACGACTGCGCGATCGACGGCTCCCACGTGCGGGCGCTCAAAGGGGGGCTCACATCGGACCTTCGCCGGTCGACCGGGCCCGGCCTGGCAGCAAGCACCACCTGATCGTCGACCGCCACGGCACCCCGATCGCCGTCACCCTCACCGGTGGCAACCGCCACGACGTCACACAACTTCTGCCGCTCCTGGAAGCCATTCCACACATCCGGGGCCTGCGAGGACGGCCACGCCGCCGGCCGCGCAGGCTGTTCGCCGACCGGGGCTACGACTTCGACAAGTACCGCCGCCTGCTGTGGAAGCGTGGGATCAAGCCGGTCATCGCCCGTCGCGGCGTCGCCCACGGCTCGGGCCTGGGCAAGACCCGCTGGGTCGTCGAGCGGACCTTCGCCTGGCTCCACCAGTTCAAACGCCTGCGCATCCGCTACGAGGTACGCGCCGACCTCCACCTGGGACTGCTCCAACTCGCCTGCAGCATCATCTGCCTGAGAAAGTGTTGGGTAATCGGGTGATCACTCGTTCTTGAGGTCGTCGGCGAGGCGGCGGGCTGCTTCGGTCTCGATGGGGCCGCGTGGTTCGATCT